>JAZROG010000128.1:0-2482 GCA_045648605.1 Eubacteriales bacterium
ATTCTCGTGAAAGCCTTGTGCTTACTTGCTTTTTCCGTTCTTACACTCTGTCGTACCGAGTACGCCGACGAATGTAAGAACGAAAAATATTCCTACCTTTTTCGAAGTCTGCCAGCGTGTCGAGACTTTCTCGACACGCTGCGAGGGTAAGCCAAAATCGGCTTACCCTCTGCTTTTCTTCTTATTCAGGGCGGTATATCAAGCCGCCCAGACATATTATAAATTCAGTCCGTAAATGAGGAAATCGCATCTGACGCCATTTCCCATATTCATAATTTCCGGCAGTCTTCCCCACTGTGAAAATCCGAATTTTCGAAGAAGCCCAATGCTTTTTTCGTTAAGAGATAAAAGTGTTGCTATGACAACTTCATATCCCAATTCTCTTGATTTATCAAGCATAAAATCCATCATGGCAGAGCCGATCCCAAGACCTTGATGCTCAAAATCAAGATAGTACGTTATTTCAACGTCACCCGCAAAGGCGTGTCTCTCCTTAAAGGGCGAAATATGGACATATCCGATTATTTTACCGTCGGTCTCGCAAACATAAATGGGAAATTTGTCCGCGGGATGGTCATAGAACCAGTCCTTTCTGTCACTCGGAGCAAATTCTACCATATGACCTGTGCATCTGCGAGTTCTTATGGCTTGGTTATATATCCCGTTAATCGTGGCAAGGTCATCTATCTCCGCTATGCGTAAGGAATATCCTATGCCGTTTTTATCACTGAATAGGTGCTTCATAATTTACTATCGCGCGGAAAAGCTTAAGTGAATCCTCATGCGTCTTTTCCGTTGCTCCTTTATTTAAAAATGAACCTATGGTGCTTATTTTTCGCATACAAAGCACTGTATCCGGATCAAGGCTTTTAACACCTGGAAAATATGAACCGAAATCGGTTCCCGCGAGTCTTATTCCGTATTCATCAAATGCTCCTTTTGGAGTATCTTCAAAAATCTCGGCAAGTGCCATAAATCCCCCCGCTGCCTTTACTTCTTCATAAAGATAAGGCGAGAGAAAGCAAACGGAGTATTCGCCCGCAACTATGAGATTATCAAATTTCTGCTTGTTTTGCGACATAAAGACGGGATCTATATAGAAATCGGCTGTGCTGTCCGCCGCCAGGGCCTCATCGCGCGCCGCCTCGATCTCCTCCTTTGACATGATGAAATTTGTTACCACGTCGGCATATTTTTCACCGTCGTCATTTACATCCTCGGGCATTACAGCCTTTAGAGCTGAGCGGAAATTCATAAGCACGTCGCCATCAAGCACCTGAGGCCCTCCGTACATAACATAAACATCGACCTTTTCTTTCTCGCAGGTCTGAAGCGAACAGATGAGAATAACGAAAAGGGCAAAAATTGTTCCGAGAGCCTTCCACTTGTTGTGATACCAAAAATTATCAAACCATTTGGTAAAACGGTTCACTATTTTGATATCTCCGCCCTGAATTTTATCCATAATATCTCCTTGTATTTTAAAGGCACTGCGAAAATTTTGCAGTGCCTTTATTATGTCTTGTCAATTTCTTCGCCTATAAAGTATATCACGAAAAGGCGCTTTTGTCAATACGGGAGGTGATTTCCCTTGGAATATAAACTTCAAACAGGAATTTATCTCACACTGATGCCTCGTGTAAGGTATGGAAGATTTTCCCACTTAACATTAATGGTATATTCATTAAATCCCTCTACCGTAATGCCGTTTGCATATTCGATGTCGGTCTCTTTTATATCTCCTAAATGGAAATCAATGACAAAGAGCTTATCCTGATAAAAATATGTTCCGTAACCCTTGGAATGATGGAATTTCAGAGCCTTGGGGTCATTTTCATTCCACGGAATATCCTCTACCAACTGATTATTCTCGGTGCTTACAACATTATAGGTATAAACATCCGCCTTATCTCCGTTTGCAATCACATAAGCAATAGCACTTTTGTATGCGATCTCCGCATAAGAAGCATTCTCTATTCCAAAATCCTTTGCAAGATCAAGAGTAACATCATTGAAGCTATCGTGATACATTATTCTTCCATCCGAGAGGTAAAGAATGAACTGCTGCCCATCATTTGTCTCTACCCTCTCCACAAGCTTCAAAATTTCCGCGTCAAGATTTGGAAAAGCATTTATCACTGTGCCCTGATCCATATATACTATTGCCCAAGCGGGATAACGGTCGGAGGCGATAAGCACCTTTCTTGAATTACTGCCGAAAATGCCCGCAATATGCCACATATAAAGCTCGTTTTCATCTGCGTGCTCTTCGGCTTTTAGAGGTTTTCTTGGATCATCCTTGCCGTAATTCAGCTCTATCTGGAGTGCATGACCTTCACCGAATTCATATCTTGCCTCGAAATAATATTTTCTCTCGGGAAGATTTGCATTGAGAAAATCCTCGTCTGTATTCCCCTTATAAACGAAGTTAAATGGAATTTTTGAGTCGCCGCTGTCGTAAGTTATGTAATATTCATCCACC
>JAZROG010000129.1:0-11141 GCA_045648605.1 Eubacteriales bacterium
CATGGGTGAGCCGCTCATTCATCCCGAGCTTGATAAAATAATCGAAATTGCGGACGGAATGGGAGTTAAGCTTAAAATCACAACAAACGGAACCTATATCTCAAAAAAGCTTGAAACGCTTATAAAAAGCACTTCGCTTCACAGCGTTAATATTTCTCTGCATTCCTTTGAGGGGAATAATAAGGGTGCTATGGCGCAAAAAAAGCTTGAGGTCTATCTTGATAACTGTTTTTCCGCAAGCGCAAGGCTTGCAGAGGCGGGAAAATTCGTGGTCCTGCGTCTTTGGAACCTGGATGAGAATGCCGATGTAAGCAAAAGCTCTATGAACTCTTCAATAATCAAGATTATGAAAAAATATTTTCCTCCCGATGTGGAGGAATGGGTCGATACCCATAGGGGAAAGCGTGTTTCAACCCACGTGTTCCTCGAATGGGGAGAAAGATTTGATTGGCCCGATATCTCCGCCATCTCTAATCAGGATAGCAAAAGGGAAATCAAGAGTGAGATAGGCGATGATAAATGTCATGCGCTTCTCACGCAGATAGGCATTCTCTCGGACGGCACCGTTGTGCCCTGCTGTCTCGACAGAAACGGAGATATAGCGCTCGGAAATATCTTTGAGAATAGCTTGGATGAGATATTATCCGGAACTCGTGCCACAAGAATGAAGAAGGCAATGGAGCATCATCGCTTTGTTGAGCCCCTCTGCTATTCTTGCGGCTTCAAAAGAAATTGAAATAGATTAAAACTTATAGGAGAACACTATGCCCGAGCTTCTTTCCCCTGCGGGAAATTTTGAAAAAATGAAAGCGGCTCTGCTTTACGGTGCCGATGCCGTTTATCTTGCGGGCGATCTCTTTGGAATGAGATCAGCAGCAGATAATTTCAGTGACAGTGAGCTTCGCGATGCTTCTGAATATGTTCACGCAAGAGGCAAAAAATTATATCTTACAGTAAATACTATGCCGAGAGGCTATGAATACCCAACCCTTGAGAGATTCCTGCATACCGTTAAGGATTATGGAATCGATGCTATGATAATTGCGGATCTTGGGGTTATGAACACCGTGAAAAGGATCATTCCCGATATGGAGATCCATATTTCTACCCAGGCAAGTGCAGTAAGTGCACCCGTTTGCCGTGCATATTACGAAATGGGTGCAAAGAGAGTTGTGCTTGCAAGGGAGCTTTCCCTTGAGGAGATAAAGGCAATAAGGGCTGATATTCCAAAGGAGCTTGAGCTTGAGGCATTTATTCACGGCTCGATGTGCGTTTCCTATAGCGGCAGATGCACACTTTCAAATTATCTTACGGAAAGGGATGCAAACAGAGGTGCTTGCACACAGCCCTGCCGCTGGAATTATGCCCTTGTTGAGGAAAAGCGTCCCGATGTTCCTCTCCCTATTATGGAGACGGAAAACGGAACATTTATACTTGGCTCAAAGGATATGTGCATGATAGAGCATATTCCCGAGCTTATGAAGAGCGGAATTGACTCCTTTAAGATCGAGGGAAGAATGAAGAGCGCATATTATACCGCTGTTGTTACGAATGCGTACAGAATGGCGATGGATTCCTATATAAAGGACTCCGAAAATTATGCCTTTGACGGGGCGCTCATAAAGGAGCTTGGATGCGTGAGCCACAGAGAATACTGCACAGGCTATTATTTCGACCATCCGCTTAAAAATGCAAATCTCGGAACACAAAACGGATATATAAGAGACAAGGCTTATTTTGCAACCGCTCTTGGCAAGGTAGAAATCCCTCAAAATGTTGAAAAAGAAAACGAAAAGGGTATCCTTTATCCCTTTATTCAGAGAAATAAGGTTTCGGTGGGCGATTCTGCAGAGCTTATCTCTCCCGGCAAGGTTGGAAGGGCATTTAAGGTAAATGAGCTTTATAGCGAAAAGGGCGAGGCCATCGAAAGCGCACCTCATCCATCAATGATATTCTTTGCCCGTGTGCCCTTTGCGGTGCATGAGGGCGACATAATGCGAGCAGGAGAATGATATGACGACATTTATTGAAATAATCAAAACGATAGTTTACGGTATTGTTGAGGGCATAACAGAGTGGCTTCCCATCAGCTCCACGGGACATCTTATCCTCCTTGAGGAGATTTTGCCACTCGGAGTTTCAGAAGAATTTTTCGAGATGTTTGAGGTTGTCATTCAGCTTGGCGCATCTCTTGCGGTTCTCGGACTTTTCCTTAAAACCCTTTTGCCGAAATTTAAAAATTGTGGTATTGGCGGATTTTTCAGATGCCGCGAAAACATAAAGACATGGACTCTCTGGAGCAAGATAATCGTTGCCGTTATCCCATCTGCCGTTATCGGACTGCTTTTTGATGACTGGTTTGACGAGCATTTTTACAATGCGGGAACGGTTGCTTTTACCCTTGCCCTTTACGGTGTTCTTTATATCATAGTGGAATACGCGAGAAGGGGTAAGAACCATGAAAGCGGCTCGGTGCATGATATTTCATACGGAAAAGCTCTCGGAATGGGATGCTTTCAGGTGCTTGCGCTGATCCCCGGCACCTCCAGAAGCGGCTCTACCATTCTTGGCGGTCTTATGCTCGGTCTTTCAAGAGGCGCGGCGGCGGAAATGTCATTTTTCCTTGCGCTTCCAACAATGCTCGGAGCCTCGGCGCTTAAAGCACTCAAATTTTTCCTTGAGGGCGGCAATATGGGAATAATAGAAATCGTTATTCTCCTTGTGGGCTGTGCTGTTTCATATCTTGTTTCCGTATTTGCCATAAAATTCCTTATGGACTTTGTGAAAAAGCACACATTTATACCCTTTGGTATATACAGAGTTATTCTCGCTCTGCTTGTCCTCATCTATTTCTTTCTGATAAAATAAATTTTCTGAAAAAGGATATAAAAAATGCTGACATCTGTTTTCAGCGCGGCAAACAGCGGTGTTGACGGCTTTATCGTCACTGTTGAATGTAACGTGCTTGATTTTAAGCTTGATAAATATGAGATCGTGGGGCTTCCAGATGCCGCGGTTAAGGAGGCAAAGGAGCGAGTACGCACAGCCTTTGAAAATAGCGGCTTCCGTTTTCCCGAAAGCGGAATAACGGTCAATCTTGCACCCGCAGACAGAAAAAAGGAGGGCTCAGGCTTTGACCTTGCCATCCTTATGGGAATCCTCTCCGCGAGCAACTATCTCGGAAGCGTGAATTTTGAGGGAAAATGCTTTGTGGGTGAGCTTTCTCTTTCGGGTGAGGTGAGAGGCGTCAGAGGAATACTCTGTATGTGCGCCGCCGCAAGAGAGGCAGGCTTCAAGGAGTTCTATGCTCCCATGGAAAACGCGCAGGAGGCGGCTTCCCTTGACGGTATCACCGTTTACGGTGTTAAGGACGTGCGCTCCCTTGCACTTCATCTTTGCGGCAGAGAGCCTCTTGCTCCCATTGAGGGAGACAGAGCGCTTTTTGAGTCGGAGACCACCAAATGCGACCTTGATTTTTCGGATATAAAGGGACAGATCGTGGCAAAAAGAGCCATGGAGATCGCCGCTGCAGGAGGACATAATATTCTCCTTATCGGCCCTCCAGGCACAGGAAAATCAATGCTCGCGAAGCGTCTGCCCTCAATTATGCCGCCTTTGACCTTTGATGAGGCGATAGAGACAACGAAGATCCATTCTGTTGCGGGAATTTTAGGCGAGAGAGTTTCGCTTCTTAAAATGAGACCATTCCGCTCCCCTCATCATACGATGAGCGCGGTGAGCATGGTGGGCGGCGGTGCAAATCCCGTTCCGGGTGAGGTTTCCCTTGCCCATAACGGCGTGCTTTTTCTTGATGAGCTTCCCGAATATAATAAAAATGTTACCGATTCCCTCCGTCAGCCGATGGAGGACGGAAGGGTCACCATTACGAGAGTAAACGGTAGGGTCACATACCCATCGTCCTTTATGCTCGTTTGCGCCATGAACCCTTGCAAATGCGGTTATTTCGGACATCCTACCGAAAAATGTACCTGCTCTCCTCTTGCCGTGAAGAATTATATCTCAAAGATAAGCGGACCTCTGCTTGACAGAATTGATATAGAAATTGAGATGCCGTCCCTTACCATCGATGAGATGACAAGCGCTAAGAGGGGCGAAAGCTCTGCGGCGGTGAGAGAAAGGGTCATTAAGGCGAGAGAAATTGCATCAAAAAGGTTTAAGGGCATTCAGGGCGTCTATTGCAATGCACAAATACGCCCGGGCGCATCCGATGAGCTTCTCAAAATAAGCGAAGCGTCCCTTGCACTTTTGAGACGTTCATTTTCCGCCATCGGTCTCTCCGCAAGAGCATATGACAGAATAATCAGAGTAGCAAGGACTATCGCAGACCTTGACGGAAGCGAGACAGTTGAGCCAAAGCACGTGGCAGAGGCGATACAGTACCGAAGCCTCGATAGAAAATATTGGAGATAATGATAAAAGCCAAGGCAAACATTGCCTTGGCTTTTTTGCCACTTCGGAGAGGAGGATTTCGCCGCTGCGGCGGCGCCGGTCGCCACCGCAGTGGCGAAACTCCTCCTCCCCGATAAATCCCTGTTTGAAGATGCGCTAGTGAAATCGTTTTTATCGCGTTTTGAAAAATATTTATCGTTTTTCGATAAAAATTATTGACAAATGAAAAAATCTGTGATATAATCAAGCCAAAGAAAGAAAAAGGAGAAAATTTCCATGAACATGAAAAGAAAAAATATTTCGGTTAAAATTTCACTTGTTATTGCCTTTTTGGTGCTTGCGGCACTGGTTGCTTTTGCCATTGTTTTACCGAGACTTGTTGATTTTTACACAAGCCTGCGAGGCAGGGCCGATTTTCTCACATCCATCGACAAAATTGCAGTGAAGGTGATGCTTTATCTCATTCTTATCCCCGCATTTACCGCGGATATTTCTCTTATAGCTCTCTTGCGGATAGTTGATAGGGGCGATGTTTTCACCCTTTTGTCTGTAAGGCTTCTCCGAATCATCTCCTATTGCTGCTTTGCTGAGGTGGTGCTCTTTACTTTGATTTCAAAATATTTCATTCTCGGACTTGTCGTTGCCTTTGCGGCGCTTTTCCTCGGAATCGTTTTGCGAGTTGTCAAAAACGTCATTGAGGAAGCGGTTGCCATCAAGGCAGAAAACGATTTCACGGTTTGATAGGCGGTGATAAAATGATTATTGTAAATCTTGATGTTATGATGGCAAAGAGGAAAAAATCTCTCGGAGACCTTGCCGCAGAGGTTGGCATAACTCCCGTAAATCTTTCGATTTTAAAGACAGGAAAGGCGAAAGCGATAAGATTTTCGACCCTTGATGCCATCTGCCGCGCCCTCGACTGCCAGCCCTCGGATATTCTGGAATACAGAGAAGGAGAAAATGAGGATGAATAAAAAAATACTGCTTGTAAGCCTTGCGCTTGTGCTTATCTTATCCTCTTGTACTTTTGGTGAAGTAGAAAACAGACTCGGCATTTATGTTTATATCGGAGCGGAAAATGTTCAGTCTATTGAGATCGACTTTATCCGCGGAGATAAGGTCATAAGCACAACAGGCTGCTGCAATGCGGACAACACACCTATGAAGAAAGGGCAAATGTTCGGCTTTGACAAGCCGGAATTTGGGAAAAGCGATTTTTCCCTGCAGATAAATGTTAAGACTACAGACGGCAAAGAGATTGAAAACGAAAAGACGTTTATAACCCTTGACGGCGGCTTTCAAAAATACGAGCTGGAGCTTGCACTTGACAACATGGGCGAGTATTATATAAATCTCCTATCAAGCGAAAGGATAGAGGAAAATGGATAATAATTTTGAAGCGTTTTCGCCTGTACGGGAGGAAACGGAGACAAAAAAACGAGAATATTCAAGGCTTGATGCCCTTGTGGCATTGCTTCTTTTTCCGCTTTGCTATTTTATTGCAGATCTTGATATTCTCTCGTCTGTGGGCAGGATAATTTCCTTTGCTCTGCTGTTTTCGCTGACCCTTGTTTATATGAAAAAAAGCGAGATTCCACTGACAAAGAATAAGATATCTCTGATTTTCGGAATTTCTCTGCTTCTTTTGAATTTGGGTATCTTTTTCACAGAAAACACCGCCATAAGGCTTACAATACTTGCCATTTCCACCCTTGGCTTTCCCTATTTTGTTCTTTTGATTTCGGGAAATTCCTCCGAAAAATATCCCTCGTCTCTTTTTCCTCTTGAGCTTTTGAAGGCTGTCCTCGTAATGCCCTTTGGCTCTCTCGGTAGCAGTATTGAGGCTATTTCGCAAAATAAGAAGAGCGGAAAAATCGGCAAAGGCTTGCTTATGGTATTTCTCGGACTTGCCATTGCATTTATTCCGTGCGTCATAGTCATTCTTCTGCTTTCATATGATGAAGGCTTCAATCAAATGCTTGATAAGGTTCTCGATTTCGGCTTTTCGGATGTGCCCGTTATTCTGAAGAATATCATATTGGCATTCCCCATGGCGCTGCTCCTTTTCGGGATGCTTTATTCGGGAAAGAGCCACCGTTTTTCCGACGTCTTAAACGAGGAAAAATGCAAAAAAACACAGGATATCATGGGCTTTGCCCCCTCTTTGCTCTGTGTTTCTGCGGTAATTCCCTTTGTTTTCGTTTATATACTGTTTTTTGTCTCCCAGCTTGATTATTATCTCTCTGCTTTTGGAGGCAAGCTTCCCGACGGAATGACATATGCTTCATATGCCAAGAACGGATTTTTCCAGCTTTGTGCGGTTTCTGTTATAAACTTCGTCATTATAATCTGCATAAGCGTTTTCGGAAAGAAAAGGGAAGGAAGGGTCCCGATATCCATCAGAATAGTCAATGCTGTGTTCTCCCTTGCAACTCTTATTCTCATCGCCACAGCCTTTTCAAAGATGGTCATATATATTGACGCCTATGGGCTTACGCTTCTGCGTGTTTTGCCCAGCTCGTTTATGGTCTTTCTTTCGGTCGTTTTCCTTATGATGCTTGTAAAGCAGCTCTTTGGAAAAGCTAATGTTATAATAGCAGCTCTTATCTCTGCCATTCTCATTTGCGGAATTCTTGCCTTTGCCGATGTTGATGGGGTTATTGCAAAGTACAATACCGACAGATATCTTGCGGGTGAGCTTGAGCATTTTGAGGTGGGTATGCTTACGGATCTTGGAGATTCGGGCATAGTCCAGCTTGAAAGGATCGCAAAAAATGCACAGGATAAAGAAGTGAGAGATGAAGCGCAGGAGCTTATTGAATATGCAATATTGATAAGACAGGATAAGGGAATATCGATCCCTGCCATAAAAGCGGAGAGGATAATATCCGATTGGAAAGAAGACAAATAGAAAAAAGGTTGGTGCAGAGCGCACCAACCTTTTCTGTATATTTAGTTTTTAAGACTATGTATTGGTGCAGGGATTCTTCCGCCTCTTGCGATGAATTTCGCGGGGGATGCGCCGTTTACGGGCATAATGGGTGCATAACCCAGAAGTCCGCCAAAATCAACGCTCTCACCGACTCCCTTTCCGTAAACGGGGATGACTCTCACAGCAGTGGTCTTGGTATTTGCAACACCAATGGAAATTTCATCCGCGATAATTCCGCAAATAACATCCTCGCTTGTGTCACCTGGAATTGCTATCATATCAAGTCCAACAGAGCAGACCGCCGTCATAGCTTCAAGCTTTTCGAGGGTAAGTGCGCCCTCTTGAACAGCGTGTATCATGCCCGCATGCTCGGAAACGGGAATAAATGCGCCCGAAAGACCGCCAACATGGCTCGATGCCATAACTCCGCCCTTCTTTACCGCGTCGTTAAGCATTGCAAGTGCCGCAGTTGTGCCATGTGAGCCGCAGATGGTGAGTCCCATATTTTCAAGAATATGAGCAACGCTGTCTCCGACTGCAGGTGTCGGAGCAAGAGAAAGGTCGATGATGCCAAAGGGGGTATCAAGTCTCTTTGCCGCCTCGTGCGCCACAAGCTGACCAACTCTCGTTATCTTGAATGCAGTTTTCTTTATGATATCCGCAAGCTCGCTAAGGTCGCAGTCGCCCGCTCTCTGAATTGCGGAGCTTACAACACCGGGGCCGGAAACTCCAACATTTATAACGCAGTCTGGCTCGCCTATTCCGTGGAATGCGCCTGCCATAAAGGGGTTATCCTCGGGAACATTTGCAAAAACAACAAGCTTTGCACAGCCGATGGAGCGGTCATCCCTTGTGAGATAAGCCGCGCGCTTTATGGTCTTGCCCATAAGGGCGATGGCGTCCATGTTTATGCCCGCCTTGGTTGAAGCAACATTTACCGATGAGCAAACAAGATTTGTTTCGGCAAGCGCCTCGGGGATAACGGATATGAGATTTTCCGCGCCGACGGTCATTCCCTTGTGCACAAGCGCGCCAAAGCCGCCAATGAAGTTTATTCCAAGGTTCTGCGCCGCTCTTTCAAGGGTTTTTGCAACCTTAATATAGCCATCGGGTGAAATTGCGCCGCCAACAAGCGAGATGGGTGTTACCGAAACTCTCTTGTTTACGATCGGAATACCGTATTCTTTTTCGATATCGCAGCCTGTTTTGACCAGATTTTCTGCCTTTTTTGTTATCTTATCGTAAATCCTTTCGCAAAGGCGATTTTCATCCTCGCTGACACAGTCAAGAAGAGAAATTCCCATTGTAATTGTTCTGATATCGAGATTTTCCTCTCGTATCATATTTATAGTTTCAAGAATATCAGACGTATTTAGCATTTTTGATTTTTACCCCTTATATCAGATGTGGTGCATGGTATTGAAAATGTCCTCATGCATTGCATGGATGGCAAGACCGTTTTCCTTGCCCAGATTTTCGAGAGCATCAACAAAATCCGCAAAGGGAATTTTGAGAGAATCGAGATCTGCAAGCATTATCATTGCAAAATATTCGCTGAGAACGCTCTGTGTTATATCGAGAATGTTAGCACCCTTGTCTGCGCATACCGCACTGACCTTTGCTATGATACCCATGGTATCCTTTCCTGTTACCGTAATTACTGCCTTCATTTTAGAGCCTCCGTGTTTTCTTAATAAGTATGTCACTTATATTTTACAACAAAACAGAGCATTTTTCAAGTGTTTTGTTAAATAAAAAACAAAATCTTACTCTTTTATAAAAAAACATAACTTTTGTGTATTGACTTTTCTTTGTTTTGAGTGTAAAATATTGCTTGATGAAAAGTTTTTAAGAGGTACACAAAATGAGTGAATTTACAATCTATGAATATGTGGTGGCACAGAAGACCGAGGGCAAATGGAAGCTGAAAAGGCTTGGCATGATCCTTCTCTATGTGGCATTCGTCATCGTTTGGTTCATTTTCGGCTTTGTCAGCAAAATGTTCCCACTTCTTGCGCTTATTCCCGTAACTCTTTGGATGCTTGTGTTCTTCACATGGAGATATGTTAAGGTTGAATATGAATACGCAATGGAATCGGGCGACATGATCATTTCAAATGTTTATGGCGGAAGATCGAGAAAAAAGATAGTGGATTTCAAATTAAAGGAATGTTCTCTTATCGCTCCTGTTTCGACCCATGATTTCAAGGCAAGGGACTATGAGCCTGAAAAGGTTTATAATGCACTTTCCTCCGAGAAGGCAGAGGACGCATATTTTGCCCTTTTTGAAAAGGACGGAAAGAGATGCGTCGCATATTTTGAGGCAACAGAAAAGGCACTCAAAATTTGCAAATACTATAATTCTGCCGCCACCGTTATGAGCAAGGTAAAGATCTAACATATGTGCACAAGAATGAAAAGGATCAAAAAGCTTATCGAATATTCGATAATAGCAATTCTTGCCGTTTTCATGGCAATTACATATGAAATATTCATATTTGAAAATTCATTTGCACCCGCGGGCATAAACGGAATTGCAACCATGGTGCAGTATCTCTTCGATTTCAGTGTCGGTTATATGTCTCTTATCATCAATATCCCCCTTGTTATTATTGCGCTTTTCCTCGTGAAGGGTGATTTTGCCCTGAAAAACGGTCTTTTTACCGTTGTTTTCTCGGGCGCGCTTATTCTCTTTGACCATATCGATCTGTCAGCATTCGTCTATCATACCGAAAACGGCACCAGCACCATCCTTGCTCCCATTGCGGCGGGTGTTATCAACGGTGCGATATACGGTATTTGCATAAGAGTGGGCGGCTCAACGGGCGGTACGGACATAATCGCGGCTATAATTCAAACAAAAAAGCCTCATATTAGCCTTGTTTGGATAATTTTTGCCCTCAACGCTTCGGTTGCGTCAATTTCTTATTTTGTATATGGCTTCAATGCAGAGCCTGTTATCCTTTGCATAGTTTATTGCTTCCTCACAAGCACTATCAGCGATAAAATGCTCAAGGGTATCAAGGAGGCGATAAAATTTGAGGTCATAACCGATGATGCGGAGGAGCTTTCTGCTCATCTTATGAGGGAGCTTCACCACGGAGTTACAGTTATAAGCGCCGAGGGAATGTATTCTCATAAGGGAAAGAATATGATAGTCTGTGTCATCAATAAGCACCAGATCGTACAGTTCCAGCGAATTGTCAAGGAATATCCCGGCACGTTTGCATATGTCACAAGCGTAAACGAAACGGTCGGAAACTTTAAAAAGATATCATAAAAAGGAGAAATCAAATGAAAATAGCACTTATCGCACATGATAAAAAGAAAAATGAAATAATTGAGCTTGCAAAAAATTATAAGGACGTTTTAGCCGAGCATGAGCTTTATGCAACAGGAACCACAGGCACGCTGATAATGGGAGAAACGGGACTTCCGATTCACAGAATGAAGAGCGGCCCTCTTGGCGGCGACCAGCAGATAGGCGCAATGCTTGCTTGCGGAGATATCGACCTTATAATCTTTCTGCGCGATCCGCTCACAGCACAGCCTCACGAGCCTGATGTTTCTGCGCTTCTCCGTCTCGGAGACGTTCAGAGCATTCCCCTTGCAACCAACGCAAACAGCGCAACAATTATGCTTGAGGCTCTGAAAAACAAGATCTATTTTAATTAAAAGTAAGCCGATTTGCTCCGCGCAGAGCAAATCGGCTTTTTTATATGACGTAATTTTTATGCTTTTAAATAGGAATTTATCGAACTGTCACAGACGTTTTTTGTAGGGGACGGCGACCTCGACG
>JAZROG010000130.1:0-12952 GCA_045648605.1 Eubacteriales bacterium
CCTCCGACTTGTCCCATTTGTCATTTAAAAATCTCTGGTAATTTCACATCTTCTAGGGACGTCGAGGTCGCCGTCCCCTACAGATTTGCGTTTTTCATCTCACCGATAAATTCCTATTTAACATACAACCAAGCTCCATTGAAAGGAAACAAAGATATGATAATTTATCCTGCGATCGACCTTTATGAGGGGAAGGCGGTGCGTCTTCTCCGCGGAGATTACAACCAAATGACGGTATATAGCGATAAACCTGCCGAATTTGCCCTTGATTTTGCGAGAAAGGGTGCAACACATATACATCTTGTTGACCTTGAGGGCGCAAGAGACGGAACAACCCCAAATCTTGATGTTATAAGGAGCATTGCGGACAGCAGTGAGCTTTTCATCGAGGTCGGCGGCGGCATAAGAAGCACGGAGACGGTCGAAAAATACCTCTCGGCAGGTGTCGATAGGGTCATTCTCGGCACAGCCGCAGTAAAGGACAGAGCCTTTCTCCTTGAAGCGCTGGAAAAATACGGTGAAAAAATTGCCGTTGGCATCGATATAAAGGACGGAAAGGTTGCAATAAAGGGCTGGACAGAAACAGTAGATATAACAGCCGAGGAATTTTGCGCAGATATGGAAAGCATTGGCGTTAAAACAATCATTTGCACCGACATTTCAAAGGACGGAGCAATGCAGGGCGCAAACCACGGTCTTTACAAGACTCTTTCGGAGAAATTCAAGATGGATTTCATAGCGTCGGGCGGTGTTTCGTCAATGGATGATGTAAAAGCACTTGCCGATATGAATATTCACGGCGCGATAATCGGAAAGGCATATTATATCGGTGCGATAGACCTTACAGAAGCTATTGAGGTGGCAAAATGATAACGAAGAGAATAATCCCCTGCCTTGATGTTAAAAACGGAAGGGTGGTTAAGGGAGTTAATTTTGAGGGGCTTGGCGATGTTGCTTCGCCTGTGGAGCTTGCTGAATATTATAGCGAATGCGGTGCAGACGAGCTTGTTTTCTATGACATAACCGCCTCTGCCGAAGGCAGAGAGCTTTTCACAGACATTCTCTGCGAGCTTGCGAAATCCGTTTTTATTCCCCTCACCGTCGGCGGCGGCATAAACACTCTTGAGGATTTCGACAGGGTGCTGAAATGCGGTGCTGACAAGGTCAGCGTCAATTCGGGTGCGATCAGAAATCCCGCTCTCATTGGCGAAGCGGCGAAGAGATATGGCGATCAGTGCGTTGTGCTGTCTGCCGATATCAAGCGAGTTGACGGAGTTTTCCGTGTTTTTGCCAAGGGCGGCAGAGAAAACACGGGAATGGAAGCGATAGAGTGGATAAAGCGGGGCGTGGATAGCGGCGCGGGCGAGATAGTGGTCAATTCCATCGACACCGACGGAGTTAAGGGCGGCTTCGATATCGAAATGCTCAGAGCTGTTTCGGATGCGGTGAATGTTCCCGTCATTGCATCGGGCGGCGCAGGCTGTATAGACCATTTCACAGAGCTTTTTAAAGCTCTTCCCAAGGTCGATGCAGGTCTTGCGGCTTCTATCTTCCATTTTGGCGAGGTGAAGATCGTGGACCTAAAAAAAGAGCTTAAAAGCAATGGAATACCAATGAGAATATGAGAGGTAATAAAAATGATAGATATAGAAAAGCTTAAATTTGACGAAAAGGGACTTATCCCCGCAATAGTTGTTGATTCTGTGACGAAAAAGGTGCTTACCCTTGCTTATATGAATAAGGAAAGCCTTAAGATCTCAATGGAAAAGGGCCTTACCTGCTTTTGGAGCCGTTCAAGACAGGAGCTTTGGCTCAAGGGAGAAACAAGCGGAAATTATCAGCATATCGTTTCGATCACTGCAGACTGTGATTATGACGCGCTGACGGTGGTTGTTGAGCCTGATGGACCTGCTTGCCACAAGGGAACATTTTCATGCTTTGAGAACCCCCTCTGGCAGAGTGAGGAAAGACACGAATTTTCTCTCGAATCCCTTATGGGACTTCTTGAGGGCAGGAAAAAAGACAAGCCCGAGGGGTCTTACACTACATATCTCTTTGAGAAGGGCGTTGACAAGATACTTAAAAAGGTTGGCGAGGAATGTACAGAGGTCATCATTGCCGCAAAGGCAGAGGACAGAGCCGAGACGATTTATGAAATTGCAGACCTTGCATATCACGTTATGGTGCTGATGACAGAGCAGGGAATTTCGCTTGAGGATATTCACAAGGAATTGTCCTCGCGCCATGTTATCGACCACAAGGTAAAGCAGGAGAAGATGACAAAATGATTTTTTCATCGAAAAAGGGTGATTTTCATACCCACACAAATTATTGCGACGGTAAAAATTCTCCCGAGGAAATGATTCTTTCCGCCATCGAAAAGGGTCTTGAGGCTTACGGCTTTTCGGGACACGGCTATACCGCATTCGATCTCAGATATTGCATGGATCTCGACGAAACGGCGGCATATAAGCGTGATATTCTGGCTCTGAAGGAAAAATATAAGGACAAAATCGAGGTCCTTCTCGGAATCGAGCTTGATGCCTTTTCAGACCATGATACAAGCGATTATGATTATGTTATCGGCTCTTGCCACTATGTGGAAAAGGATGGGAAATACCGCGCAGTTGATGAAAAAGCATATGAGGTTGAAGCCATATGTAATGAATGGTATGGGGGCGACTATTATGCCTTTGCCGAGGATTATTTTAAGGTGGTTGCATCCCTTGCGTCAAAGAAAATTGACATTATAGGTCATTTTGACCTTATCACAAAATTCAATGAGGGTGATAAGCTCTTCGACACAAAAAATCCCCGATATCTTGCGGCGGCAAAGAGTGCCATCGACGCTCTTCTGCCCCTCGGCGTCCCCTTTGAGATAAATACGGGAGCCATTTCGAGAGGCTACAGAACCGAGCCGTACCCCGCAAAGAATCTCATCGATTATATTAAGGAAAAGGGTGGCACTCTTATCCTTAACAGCGATACCCATTCAAAGGATAATATCGCTTTTCAGTTCGATAAATGGAAGCATTTGCTTTGATGCTGATTTAAAACAGGGAGTTTGACGAACAGACGAAGACGTGACCTGTATGGGCGATGATCGCTCCTACAAGTTCACGGTTAATTCCGTCGATAATTTTCTATTAAAAGTCCTCATTAAGCGTTTGTAGATCCCGAGCTTGTCGAGGGAGCTACAAACGGGTTCCACTGACAAACAGTTCAACAAATTTCTATCTATATGCATAAAAACAAAAATGTCCGAGCCGTTATTTCGGCTCGGACATTTTTTAAGTACAAAATTATTTTTTGAGAAGCTCTCTGATGTCCTTGAGGATATCGTCTGTTGTTTCAACAGGCTCTGCGGGTACTTCGGGCTCTGCAGGTACTTCCTCTTCCTTCTTTCTCATAGCTTCAAGCTTTTCCTTTGTCTTCATCATAACGCGAAGCACAACGAAAATGCAGAATGCAATGAGGAGAAAATCGATGATCTTCTGAAGAAAATCGCCGTAAAGGATAGCGTTTTCAGCTTCAATTACAGCGCCTTCTGCATCGAGGACCGCTTCCTTGATAACATATTTCAGCTCGGAAACGCTCTTTCCGCCTGTGAGAAGTCCCACAAGAGGCATGATGATGTTGTTCACGAGTGCATTAACAATGTCCTTGAATGCTCCGCCGATAACAACACCGACTGCCATGTCAATTACGTTGCCCTTGGAGATAAATTCCTTAAAATCACTCCAGAAGGTGCTTTTTTTCTTTGCCATAATGACAAACCTCCGTTTTTTATTTTATTTATTATAGAGTTTCTTTTTTTGGTATCTTGGCTCGCAGGTCAGGTTAACACCAAGCTTTTTAAAGGTGTTAAAATCGTCCTCAGCCAATATAACGGTCGAATGTGCGTCACAGCCGCGAAGCTTGTCCAGCTGCTTCATTGCAAGCTCTGCCTGCGGAGAGGTGACAGCGCATATGGAAAGGGCAATGAGAAGCTCGTCGATATGAAGGCGAGGGTTTCTGTTGCCGAGATGACCTATTTTAAGCCTTGAAATAGGCTCTATTATGGTATGAGAGATAAGGGCAAGCTCGTCGGGGATTCCCGCAAGGTGCTTGAGGGCATTGAGCATCAGCGCCGAGGATGCACCGAGAAGCGGAGAGGTCTTTCCTGTGACTATCGTTCCGTCGGGAAGCTCCATTGATGCCGCGGGGCCACCTGTAAGCTCTGCCTTTGCAAGAGCTGCCTTTATGACAGGTCTGTCATCGCTTGAAAGTCCGGCCTGCTTCATAAGAAGCTCCATTTTATATATAAGGCTATCGTCAACATTGCCGCGTACTCTGTCGCAAAGAGCGGTATAATAGCGTCTGATGACCTCTGCCTTTGCTGCGCGGCAGGTGATCTCGTCGTCGATTATGCAGTTTCCTGCCATATTGACTCCCATGTCTGTGGGAGATTTATAGGGCGACTCGCCTAAGATCTGCTCAAGCATCGAGGAAAGCACGGGGAATATCTCAACATCGCGGTTGTAATTTACCGCGGTCATACCGTATGCTTCAAGGTGGAATGGGTCGATCATGTTCACGTCGCTGAGATCCGCAGTTGCCGCCTCATAGGCGATGTTTACGGGGTGCTTGAGGGGCAGATTCCAGATAGGGAATGTCTCAAACTTTGAGTATCCTGCCTTTATTCCTCTCTTGTTTTCGTGGTAGAGCTGTGAGAGACAGGTTGCCATTTTTCCGCTGCCGGGTCCGGGGGCGGTGATTATAACAAGCTCTCTTTCGGTTTTAATATATTCATTTTTGCCAAAGCCGTCCTCGCTGACTATCTTTTCGATATCGGAAGGATAGCCTTCGATGGTATAATGACGGTAAACCTTGATTCCGAGCTTTTCGAGCCTTTCCTTAAAGGCAACCGCCGCAGGCTGTGATTCGAATCTTGTCAGCACAACGCTTCCAACATAAAGGCCGACCTCCTTAAATGCATCCATAAGACGGAGCACGTCAAGGTCATATGTTATTCCAAGGTCGCCTCTGACCTTGTTCTTCTCGATATCGCAGGAATTGATGGCAATGACCACCTCAGCCCTGTCCTTAAGCTGAAGAAGCATCTGCAGCTTGCTGTCGGGAGCGAAGCCGGGAAGCACGCGTGAAGCATGAAAATCGTCAAAAAGCTTGCCGCCAAACTCAAGATAGAGCTTGCCGCCAAACTTTGCTATCCTTTCACGGATATGCTCCGACTGCATTTTTAAATATTTGTCATTATCAAATCCGATCTTCATGATGCCTCACCTCTTTGCTTTTTACCTGAACAATCTTTTTTTATTATATCACATAAACATCACATTTTCAATAGATAAACAAAATATTTTTCTTTTTAATGTGACTTTCGTGAATTAAGTGAGCCTGCTCCTCTTTTGAAAATGGTTTTGTGATGGGAAAAGTGGTTGTACTAAATGCACAAATGGCTAATATATAAATGTGCAAAATGACAAAAAATGAAAAAGTTTTCCAAAAGTCACAAAAAGTTCACAATTGCGTGGTATAATGGAAAAACCAAAATATCTTAAAAGGAGAAAAACCATGAAAAGAGCTCTTACACTTTTGCTCGCACTTTTAATGCTTCTTTCTGTATTCGCACTTGCTTCTTGCGGCGATACGACTGCAAACGGTGATGAATACGTTGAAGATGACACACTCAGTTCTCGCGAGATCGAGGAAAGTAAGTACATCGCTACATACGAACCCCGTCTTACAGCCGAAAGTTATATTCCCGGCGCTGCAGAGGACGTAACTTACGACGGATATGACTTTACATTCCTCAATTCCGCCGCAGTCTTTTATATGTACGTCTACCTCGACCCTGATATGACAGGTGACGTTCTTGATGATACCTGCTTTGAGAGAAACCTCATGGCAGAAGAAAAGTTCGACATCACCATCAGCGAGGAAACACAGCCTTATGAGGATCTCGCTTCTTATGCAAAGACACTTATCTATTCAGACGAGGACGTATATGACGCAATGTACATTCCTGCTGCTCAGCTTACGCCCCTTATTTCCGAAAATCTCTTCTATGACCTTCTTGAGATCGATGAGCTCCACACTGAGAAAATCTGGTGGGACCAGCCCCTTATCACAAGAAATACCATTGATAACAGACTTTTCTATGCAACAAGTGACCTTAACCTTATGGCGTTCGAGGGCATTTGGTGTATGTACTTCAATGAGGAGATGATGACAGCGCTTGGTCTTGATGCTCCCTTCCAGACCGCACTTGACGGCAAGTGGACTATCGATGAGCTTAAGAAGTACTGCGCAGTTGCGGCAAACCTCAACGGCGATGCTTCCTTCGTATTCGATGTAAACGGTAATGCAACATACGGTATGGTTAACTTTGGTAACTCTCAGTACATGGCATACGGTATGGGAGCAGAGTACACAAAACGTGACGATAACGGCAGATACCACTTTACAGCAGATACGGATACAAAGTTCACACAGGTTTGGGAAACTCTTATCAACTTCTACGGTCCCGATGACGGTCTCTACGTTCTCGGTACATCTGTCGACCTTGATCCCGACGGATATTACGGTATATTTATGGCAAATCGTGCCCTCTTCCTCCATGCGGAGCTTAAGGGCGCAACGATGCTTCGTGAATGGGAGGGCAATTTCGGTCTGCTTCCTCAGCCCAAGTTCGATGCCGCGCAGGAAAACTACAACTCCAATATCTTCTCCAGCTGTCTCTCCTTCTGTATTCCTAACACAAATACAAACCTTGAGAGAACAGGTACAATCATCGACTACCTTACATATGAGTCCTATGTAGAGCTTATGCCCAGATACTATGATATCCATGTATCTCTGAAGGCTCTCGGCAAGCAGGAATCTATTGATGTCCTTGCACTCGTTCGTGGTACTCGTGGTTGTGAGGTTGCAGTTCCCTTCGGTTGGGCATCTGACCTTGGTGCACAGCTTGCAGTGCTTGCTAATAACAACGAAATGGCTATCGCTTCTACAATCGAAACATATAAGGAGCAGATCACAGCTAATATCAATAAGACATACGAAGAGTATCCTACTTTCAATCACGTTAGTGAATAATTCTTAAAGTCAATATTTCATCCCGACTCGGATAACCGGGTCGGGATTTTTTTGTGTAAAACGGGAAATGGGAAATTGGCGAGGGGGTGAAAACGTATTTTGGTAGGGGCGATCATCGATCGCCCGAAGAACAAACGGTTAAAATAACGACATTTTGTGCCTTTTGTGTGGCAGGCGATCAATGATCGCCCCTACGGGTCACGTCTTCGCCGGCTCGCTAATTTCCTGTTTATTTTTTTCTTTGCTTTTTTAGAGTTACAACTCCCGAGAAAATCAGCATTATTCCGAAAATTTTTCTGACGGTGTCGCCTCCGAGAAATTTTAAAAGCAAAGTTCCCAAAAGCGCCCCTAAAAGTCCGAAAGCTACAAGAAAAAGTACGGCAGAATAATTGATCTTTCTTTTCAGCACGTGAAAAAGCATTGCCGCTCCCGAAGAAAACAGAAAAAACAGAAGATTCAGACCCTGTGCGGTTATTTGCTCATAGTTTTCCGCAAGGGTAAGATATATAACAAGCAGTCCGCCGCTTCCAACGCCGAGTCCGGAAAGAAGTGCAGCCGCAAATCCAAATAAAGCATCGCTCATTTTATCACCATATATATGCCCGACCAGATAACAAGGAGGGCGAAAATTCTTTTAAGCCAGATGGGACTTATTTTTGAGAGAAGATAAGCGCCCGCGAGACCGCCTGCCACTGCCGGAATAACGAAAATACTGAAATTTTCAATATGAATATCTCCTCTTATGCCGTAGATTATCGTTGAAAAAAGCGAAATGGGAAGGGTTGCGGCAATGACATTTGCAAAAATGTCCCGCCTTGCCATTTCATCCTCGGTCATTACAGCCTCAAGGGCAAAGGTCATAATAATTCCTCCGCCCGCGCCAAGAAGTCCGTTTGCAAGTCCTCCGAAAAATCCGCCCAAACCGAGAATGATTATTTTTTCAGCAGTGCCTATACGTTCCTTTATCATGCCAATCCAAAAGGGAATAAAAATTCCCTAATCCTCTTGTAATTTTTAGTAAAAAGTGATATAATATATAATAGGTATTTGTAACTATTTTGTTCATGGGCGCGTTTTTTATACCAGAATCAAAAAAATCGAAAGGACCGCTTGATAAATGAAGTCAAACGAAACAAAAAAGACTCAAAAAAAGACACCTGCTTCATCTGCGAAGAAAAAGGCAGATAACAATAAAAATTCTGTAAAGGAACCGCAGAAATTACCTGTAAAAGCAAGCTCAAAGGAGCTGATACATCAGATATTACCATATATTTTTGCAGTTGTGGCATTGTTCCTTGCCATATGCTTTTTGCTTGTGGATATTTTGAACAAGCCTGATTCAATGGGAGTCGTCGGAAAGTTCGTCAGTGACCTTTTGCTGGGATTTTTCGGATTCGGTGCTTTCCTTATCCCTCTTTTGCTCGTTTATCTTGCTTTCGTTTGGCGAAAGAGCATTGATGCATCTCAAACATTTTATAAAATATTTTTCTCTGTTGCGTGCGTGCTTTTGACCTCTGCGCTCATCCATGTTTGTGTGCTTAAAAGCTGTGAAAATCAGGGTATTGATATGCAGACATGGAATCCCGTAAAGCTTTGGAGAGGCGGTTGCGCTCTTGAAAGCGGCGGATTTTTAGGAGGTTTTATCGGACAGCTCTCCTTCTGGGGACTCGATTTTGCCGGCTCTCTTATAGTCATCATCGCGGTTTTACTTATAACAGTTATGTTCCTGCTCGGAATGACTCCCGATAATATCATAATATATTTTAAATACAGGGCCAGAGTCAGAGCCGAGAGAAGGGCAGAGGCTATTGCATCGGGCGAGGATCCCGTGTTTATAAATAAGCCGAAATTTACCGCCAAATCCCCCGAGGAGTTGGCAGAGAATCCCGAAAAGCCTGCGCCCCGTAAGCGTAAGCGTACCTTTGATGTTGAGATTGAGCCTGATGTGGTGGAGGATGCAACTCCCGAGGATCTGGGACTTGAATTTATGGAAAACCCCAAGGAGCCTGAGGTTATTGAGGAAAAGCCATTTGAGGATATAATAAACGGTACGGACCTTGAGGAAAAAAATGCGAAAAAGCCACTTGTCATTGATGAAAAGGAGCTTGATGACAGCCTTGACGCGCTTTTTGGCGGAGACAGCGATAAAAAAGAGACAAAGGAAGAGGATATTCCTTGGGAAAACAAACCCAAGATGGCAAGCTCTGATGAGGATTTTATAACGGTGAAAACTGCAACAGTAACCGATATAAAGCCTGAAAAGCCCGCCTTTGGCGAGCAGCTTCGAGCCGAGATCTATCCCCCTATTGCCCTTCTTGCAGAGGATAACAATTCAAAGCCTGACAATTTCACCGCAGAGCTTCGCTCAACTGCCGAAAAATTGCAGGAAACCCTCCTCAGCTTCAATGTTAAAACTAAGATCGTGGGCTATTCGAGAGGCCCGACAGTTACAAGATACGAGCTTCAGCCTGAGGCTGGAACGAGAGTTCGCAGTATTTCAAATCTTGTGGATGATATCGCTCTCAATCTTGCGGCGGCGGGCGGCGTACGTATCGAGGCGCCTATCCCCGGCAAGAGTGCGGTGGGTATCGAGGTTCCAAATAAGAGCCCAAGCACCGTATATCTGCGCACTATTCTGGAAAGCCCCAAATTTTCCGAGAGCAAGAGCAAGGTAACTGCTTGCCTTGGCGCGGACGTTGCGGGAAATCCCATAATTTTCGATATTTCCAAAATGCCCCACTTGCTTATCGCGGGTGCAACGGGAATGGGTAAATCGGTTTGTATCAACTGCCTTATCATAAGTCTTCTTTATAAGGCACAGCCAAGCGATGTTAAGCTGCTTCTCATCGACCCTAAGACCGTTGAATTTAAGATATATAAGGACATTCCCCATCTTATCGCACCTATCGTAACCGAGCCGAAAAAGGCGGCGGGTGCGCTTATCAAGATGGTTGAGGAGATGGAGCGACGCTTCCAGCTTATCGAGGAGGTTGGAGTTCGCGATATCAAGGCATATAATGAGGCAATAAAGAACGATCCCGACAGAGAGCATCTGCCCCAGATCGTCATTATCATCGACGAGCTTGCAGACCTTATGATGACAACACCCGACGATGTTGAAAACTCCATTTGCCGTCTTGCACAAAAGGCAAGAGCAGCGGGAATGCATATCATCATCGGTACTCAGAGACCTTCCGTTGACGTTATCACGGGTCTTATCAAGGCAAACGTGCCTTCAAGAATTGCTTGTACCGTGGCTTCACAGGTGGATTCAAGAACTATCATAGATATCGCGGGCGCGGAAAAGCTTATGGGTCGAGGCGATATGCTTTATGCTCCCGTCGGTGCGGCAAAGCCGCTCCGTGTTCAGGGTGCATTTGTCAGCGACAGCGAGGTTGAGTCTGTTTGCGATTATATCAGAACAAATACAGGTAAGGCTGAATACGATAGCAATATCGTTGAGGGAATCGAAGAGGCTGCCGCAAGGCTTGATTCGCCAAAGAAGGGCGGAGGCGGCGGTGGCGAAATGGGTGCGGACGATGGCTCAGATCCTATGCTCCGTCCCGCAATCGAGCTTGCCATAGAATGTGGAAAGATATCCACATCTCTCATCCAGCGCCGCTTGTCACTTGGCTATGGAAGAGCTGCAAAGCTTATTGACAAGATGGAGCAGCTCGGATATGTGGGTGCGCCCGAGGGTCAAAAGCCACGCGAGGTGCTGATAACAAAGCAACAGTATATGGAAATGGTCGTGAATAACGATATTCAGTAAAAATCAGTAAAGGAAGTACCTCATAATGGGAAATTTTATCGTAATAGACGGTCTTGACGGTTCGGGAAAGGGAACGCAGTCCGAGCTTCTTAAGAAAAGGCTTGAGGAGGCGGGATATAAGGTAAGGCTTTTATCCTTCCCGATGTATGAGGACGAGAGCAGTACGCTTGTCCGTATGTATCTTGGTGGAAAGCTGGGCGAGCATCCTGAGGACACAAATGCCTATGCGGCATCGTCATTTTTTGCTGCGGACAGGTATGTAAGCTACCGAACAGATTGGAAAAAGGACATAGATGACCCCGAAACCATCGTAATTGCCAATCGTTTTACAACTGCAAATGCGGTGCATCAGCTTTCAAAAATGCCAAAGGGGGATTGGGATGCTTTCCTTTCATGGCTTTGGGATTATGAATACAGCAAGCTGGGTGTACCTGCGCCCGATCTTGTACTCTATCTTGAAATGACTCCCGAGATTTCCATGGCTCTCGTCAGCCACCGCTCCGCGGAGACGGGACAGGTAAAGGATATCCACGAGCTTGACCCCATGCACCTTATAAACAGCTATGAGGCGGCTATTTATTCCTCCGAGAAGCTTGGATGGGAGAGAATACGCTGCTTTGAGGGGGATAAGCCCCTCGGAATTGAGGAAATTTCCGAGATGATAAAGGAAAAGGTAGAAGAAAAATTGAATATTGAATTTTGAGAGGAGAGGAACAATGAAAAATAGGATAATAACTATTTTACTTTGCCTTGTAATGACAGCCTTTGTTTTTTCTTCATGCGGAGAAACAGAAAATAATTTTGCAGATACAAGCGGTGTCGCAGACACATCAAAAAATTCTGTTGAAACAGAAAGCAACAGTGTGAGTGCTCCCGAGGGTGAGATAAATATTACCTTTGAGAGCAATTCCATTGCGGTAGATAAAGCACACGAGGCAGTTGAGATAAATGGCTCTACGGTCAAGATAAGGGCGGCGGGAAAATATATTTTCTCGGGCACACTTGATGATGGCGCTATTATCGTTGATGCTCCAAAGACCGACATAGTTGATCTGGTTCTTGCGGGAGTAAATATTACAAACAGCCAAAGCGCACCGATCTATATAATGAGCTGCGATAAGGCTGACATAATTCTTGCCGATGGCAGTGAGAATTTTTTGACCGATGCCAAAAATTATAAATTTGAAAATGGCGAGGATAAGCCAAATGCTTGCCTTTACAGCTCCGAGGATATCGACTTTGAGGGTAACGGAAGCCTTACGGTCGTTGGAAATTTCAATAACGGCATTGGCTCAAAGAACGATATTGATATCGAATCGGGTATAATTACTGTCAGAGCCGTGAATAATGGTATAAAGGGCAATGACAGCGTCAGTATTTTCGGAGGACAGATTACAATTGAGGGTGCCGATGACGGAATCAAGTCGGATAATGAAACAGAAGCCGAAAAGGGATTTGTAAGAATTCAGGGTGGCGAGATATTTATCACTGCCGATGATGATGCGATACAGGCCTTCTCCGCAGTTGAGGTGAATGGTGGAAGTCTTATAACAAATGCCGGCGGAAAAGCGATAAATTGCGACGGAAGTATTACTCTTGCAGAGGGTGTGCTTACGGAAAATTGATTTGTTTCAGGAGAGCTTTTATATGAAAAAGGATATTTTAGTAAAAATTTTGAGAAAAGCGGCATTTATATGGAGAGAGGCAAAAAAGCCTGTGCTTCGTATTGATACCGAGGGTGACTTAAAGCTGCTTCCATGCAAAAAATGCGGTGATGAGACGGGAAAACCGAAGATCAGCTTCAAAATTGATCTGGAGCTTACCCTTGTTTATATCCTTCTCGCATTTGTTGCACTGCGCGCAATATTTGAATTGATATTTGATTGATCTTATGAAAAAGGAGCTGATTTGAAGCTCCTTTTTGATTTTATATGGTTTAATATAAACAGGAATTTGTCGAACAGGCGGAGACATTTGTTTGTAGGGGACGGCGACCTCGACGTCCCTCAAAAGACGTGAAATAATCGTGAATTTCAAATGATAAACGGGACGTCGAGGTCGCCGTCCCCTACAGATTTGCGT
>JAZROG010000131.1:0-2726 GCA_045648605.1 Eubacteriales bacterium
ATGGCGCTGATTCTTTCAAAACAGAATCAGCACCATTTTTGCAAACAGGAATTTATCGAGCTGTTTGTCAGTAAAAAACGTTTGTAGATCCCTCGACAAGCTCGGGATGACTTCCTGTGGCTGTTTGTCTCTTTTTATACGTGAAATAACAGATAATTTCACGTCAGCAAACAAGCAAACAACTCTCTATAGCAGCTCCGCTGCGTCGTCATCCCGAGCTTGTCGAGGGATCTGCGAATGATTTTCACAGATAAACAGGAATTTCACACGCCTAACGGTTCGACAAATTCCTGTTTGCAAAAATGGTGCTGATTCTGTTTTGAAAGAATCAGCACCATTTTTTATTTTATTTTTCTACATTCAAGGTAATATCTTTTGTCATTTGCGTGTCCCATTGAGAAGGTCTTTCTCGGCAGAGCGCCGTCGCAGATAACGGTTTTGAAGAGCTGATCCTTCGTCATGCCATCAAAAAGGAAGCCGATGGCGTTTCCGTTTTCCTTTGCGGAAAGCTTGCGAAGGGAATCCTCGCCGTGTATGTAGTCAACCTCTGCGCCCTCATGTCCCTTTATGTATTCATCAAGGAAGGTCTGGAGCGTTCCAACTGTAAGCTGTGCTGTGGGATGCTCAAAGATAAGCTCCTCGTTGCCATCCTTTGTGACCGCGATTACCTTTTGTGGTGCTTCATTGCCCTCAAGTCCCTTTGCATATGCGCAAAGCGCCTTCTTTATGTCA
The DNA here is from genome assembly GCA_045648605.1 of Eubacteriales bacterium. Classification (GTDB taxonomy): domain Bacteria; phylum Bacillota; class Clostridia; order Oscillospirales; family CAG-272; genus SIG710. The sequence continues at coordinate 733 of JAZROG010000131.1, forward strand.
TTTGTATCCACTCCGAAAACAACTCTGTAAATAGGTTCGAATTCGAGTGTGTCATCATGGAGGTTTTCAAGCTCTACGAGAGCATATTTTGCGGGCGTTTTTGCCGCGTTTTCTGCGCCTATTTCTGCTTTAAGCTCCTCATAGCAGGTCTTTGCGGTGGCAAGAGAGTGATTTCCATCGCCAACAGCAAAGAGAAGCGGAGCAAAGATGCCGCCGTATTTTTTCTCCATTTCTTCGGGAGAGATAAGTGTCTCCAGCGCATCCGCAATTCTGCCTTCATCTTTTTTGTCAACAAAATATGCAGTAACATGACCGCCGTTTAGCATAAGGTCGAAATCATATGCCTTTTCCATGCTGTTTTTCATGGCATCAAGAGGCTCTATAACTGTCTTTTCAGGGTCATCTATGAGCATAAGAACATGGGGAAGCTCAATGGGCGCATCCTTGCGAATCTTAACTCTCGGAGGAATTCTTGAAAGAACAGTTCCCTCGGTGGCTCTGATAAGAGATGTGGAGCCTTTATTAAAATCATATTCGTCAAGGTCAACCATGCCGATAAGACCGCGGCGCATCTTGCCGTTCGCCTGGGTTCTTTCGAGATAAATGAAGCTTTCGCGGCTGTTTACGAGCACCTCTTTCAGATATTTTTCCATTTCGGCATTGATAAGGGGAACTCTTTTTTCTGTTTCGTCAAGAAATACCTCGGGAAGAGTTATGCGAAGAGTTGAGGGTGAAGAACCAACAATGTCATCTGCCTCTGACCAGTATTCAGGCTCGCTTGTGTATTGGTCGCAGGCAACAACAGACCATTTTGTGCCGTCAACCTTGCTAAAGTCGGGCAAAAGTATATTTGCGGGAAGAAAAGTTTTCATATTTTGCTCCTGAAAAATAGTTTTTATATATTATATCATATGTTTATGATAATTTCAACCATATTTTTTTGAAAAACAGTTGCAAACGCAACTAATTTGTGGTAAAATATTTGTGATATAAATGAAGGGAAGTGAAATGATGCCGCCACCGAGGAGTAATTTTGAATATCAGAGGATAGATCCACCAAAAAGGATAAGTGAGGTGCCCGCATATCTGAAGGCAATACTTGGCGGATTTTTCAACAGAATGATATATATTATCAAGCTGGTTTGGGAAACAGGACCGTGGATAATGATAGTAATGTCCCTTGTGGCAATCCTTCAAGGTGTTTTGCCCATTGTCAGCTCGTATGTTTCAAGATATCTGCTCAATGCTCTCCAGATGGGATTCAGCAAATATAGCAGTGCAGATGAATTTTTTGATTTTTCCTTTGCTTCTGACAGCGTACTGTTTTTGCTTATCTTTATGTTCGTTCTCAAAATTTTGGGAAGTCTTGTTGGGCAGTTGGATTCTGCCGTGCTTCGAATTTCGGGAGAGAATATTGTCAAATGTGTAAAGGTCAGAATAATGAATAAGGCAAAGGAGCTTGACATGGCTGCCTTTGACCAACCCGCGTTTTATGAAAAGCTTGAAAATGCAAATAGGGAGGCGGGGCATAGACCTATTCAGATACTTAATTCCACATTTGTCATTGTCAGCAATATTATCAAGCTTGTATCCTATATTGTTATTCTTTCCACAGCACCGGGACTTTGGTGGGCATCCATTGTTATGGTGATAGTTTCTGTGCCGTCTGCTATAATCAATTTCACCTTCCGACGTAAGAATTTCTTCTATATGCGCTGGAAATCCAAGGAACGCAGACAGATGAATTATTACAGTGACCTGATGGTCAATAAGGATATTGCCAAGGAGGTTCGTATTTTCGGACTTTCCGATTCGTTTATCGGCAAATTTGTTGATGTTTATAAGGTATATTACGCGGGAATACGCAAGCTGGTTCTTACGGAAAACGCTTGGCACATTGTAATTGCCCTCATATCAGCAGTTACGAATTGCGTGTTCTTTGCTTATATTGCTTTTCTTGTGCTTACGGGAAGGATTCTTATCGGTGATTACAG
>JAZROG010000132.1:0-4807 GCA_045648605.1 Eubacteriales bacterium
GCCGACGACTGCATAAAATCGTTCAGCATGTCATTGATATATGCGGCTTCCTTCAGAGAAACATTATTTAATATTCTGTCCGCATCCTTATGCATGATCTTATGCGTCACACCAACAGCGATGGAGGTTACAATCGCAGTAATCACAATAAGTGCGGTAATTACAACAAACAGTATTTTGCTTTGAATTGTCTTCATAGTATTTGCTCCTTTACGCTCCCTCAACTCCGGTTAGTATACGATGATAACCATCAAGCACTATCTTATCGCCTTCAACCGACGTGCGTATTCCACTACTGCGTACGGTTACTTGACCGACCTCCGGATGATTCCAGCGATAACCGAATTGTACTGCCTTTCCGTCATTTATCATCACATTGACCGCATTGTCCACATATTCTCTATCCTTTTGAGAAATGCGGCTGTACCAATAATCGTAACACTCACTCGGTGATAACTTCTCCGTCAGACCTAATACTCGCTCCATTACATCATCTACGTGCAGCTCATTACGGTTGTTTTTTTCGTCAATTCGAATGATCCACAGCCCAATATCATTTGCACGCAGGATATTCTTTGGCTCGAAGTGTATCGTTCCGAATTGCTCTTTGAAACGGTTTATCTCCTCAATAGCCGCGATTCTTGCCTCATATGCATCGGAAGATTTGTGGATGTACTTTTGTGCGATCTCATAGGCTGTGCAGGGCTTGTCAAAGAGATATCCCTGGAAAAAATCCACCTGAAGCGGCTCAAGTACAGAAAGCTCTTTTGCGGTTTCAACCCCTTCACAGCACGCATGTATGGAGTTGATTTTCGCAAATTCAATTACGTTGCTGATAAGTCGGTAATTGTAGGTATTCTTTTCGATCTCGGACACGAAGCTTCGGTCAATTTTGATTTCGCTTACGTCAAGCTGTTTCAAATATCCGAGATTTGAATAGCCTGTTCCGAAATCATCTATGGAAAAACGCACTCCGTACGATTTGATATGCTTTATCAAATCATAAAAATGCTTATTCTGATGCAGCTGAACGGACTCCGTTAATTCAACGGCAAGCGACTCTCCGGGCATTCCAGCATTTTTCAGAGCATCAACAATTTTTTCTCCGATTTTATGGTCCTCAAACTGAACGCTTGAAAAGTTCACGCTAACCTGCAGTGACGGAATAAATTCGCGCCACGCTTTACACTGAGCAAGTGCCTGATCCAGCACCCACATTCCCACAGACTCAATCAAACGTGATTGCTCGAGAAGCGGGATGAATAAATCAGGAAAAACCTTTCCAAGTTTTTTTGAATTATATCTGAGCAATGCCTCCACTCCGTAAAGCTCATAGTTTCCGCTTCTCACCTGAGGCTGATACCAGATTTCAAAGCCTTCGAAGTTGTTTTGTACACTCTCCTTGAGCTCCTCAAGAAGTGTAAGCGCACTTATTCTTTGCTCAATATCCTCGGCAGAAAAAAATTCAAAACAGTCGGTTATTTTTTGCTTTGCTTTTTGCAGAGTGACATTTGCGGAATCTATTAGCTGAGAAACATCGATAAAGAGACTCTTGTCGATGGGAACAGCTCCGGCGCAGAACGAACATTTTTCACTCATAACACTGTTTATCTGCCGGTATATCTCCTGCGTTTTCTCGCAAGTGGATTCGCTGATTACAGCCGCAAAATTATTATGGTCGATATGGTATGCTTCTTCCACCGAATCTATACCACCAAGAATATCCGCCACCTCACAAAGCAGCTGATTTCCGAAACTTCTTCCATGACTTAAATTAATATCCGCAAGTTCGGGAATTTCAAGTAACATAAGTGATCCCAAAGGGCCCATCAAACGAATCTTCAGGTCTTCACGAAGCTTGGTTTTATTGGGGAGGCCGGTGATTGGATTATAGAGATGACGTACAGCCTCCTCCGATACTCTTCCGATCATAAGATGGGGGCTGCCGCTTTCATCATGTACAACCCGTCCCCGACAGCTGACCCATACGATTTCGCCGCTGCGATCGATCCAACGGTAGTTCATATCGTGAGCGTCCTGTGTACCGTTTTTGATTCTTTCTATGTCCTCACAAAGTACCTTTCGGTCAGCCGGATGTACGACGGCAAGCATTTCCTCAAAGGTATTGACCTCACTCCCCGGCTTTCTCACGGCAAATCGCTCGTCGATGGAGCCGAAAAACCAGTTCTCATCGTGCGGGATATCAAACACAAACAAAAAGTCATCCGTTGTTTTGTTGATAGCCTCAAAGAGCTTTTTTACGGTTGAGAAATCGTTTAATGACTGAAAAATCTTATCCATGATATTCACCGTTATATTGAATCAGGGTGGTATCATCAACCCCATCAATCGAATTTATTTTTTCCACGAAGAAGGTATCGTTGTTTTTGCAAAATACCTCGATTGCCATTTCGGTTTTATCTTTTCTCGCGGTCTTGGATTTGATGAAATACTTCATTTTGCCAAATGCACGAATGATATCATCCCCGACCGCATCACCGGTATAGTGAACTACGAGTATGTAGATGCGTCCTCTCTGCTGCTTATGATAAAATAGAATTATCATCAAGGTCATAACAAGTGCCGCCACAAAAACGAGCACATACATTCCTGCCCCTGCCGTAATTCCCGTCGTTATAGCCCAGAAAAGGTATAAAAGGTCCAGCGGATCCTTTACTGCGGTACGGAAGCGTACGATAGACAACGCACCGACCATACCGAGGGAGATTACGATGTTTGTACTGATGGCAAGCGTAACCATAGCTGTCAGCACGGTCATGCCTACAAGTGTTATGGCAAATGCGCGTGAATAGATAACACCCGTATAAAATTTTCTGTACACAAAATAAATGACAGCGCCCATAATGAGGGCTGTGAGAAGTCCGAGCGCGGCGTTCGTTATACTTACGCCGTCAAAAACACCCGACTCAAGAATTGATTTTTTTATAAAATCCTGTACACTCATAGTCATCCTCCAAATTAATTCTCATACCAATATTTAAAGCTTCGCATATACTCTGTCTTCTCATAACAAAGCACATATTTCGACACTGCTGTAAACTCGGATGCCCTGTCCGGTAAAATGTCGCGCACAAACTTCGGCAGAAATTCGGTGTATTTTACCTCCATTACACACTTGCCCGGCTCAAGCACGGGGAGTGCGGGAAGCGTGTCGTCGAAAATATCGTAACTTCCCACAGCAGCACGCACGTCCATATCAAAGGTGATGCGCACCGTTCCGGCATCCAGAATCCACGGCTCGCGGTCATAGTCAACGATAGTGCGCGGTCGCATTACGTTGCTGACGCATTCAACGTAAAACTCCCTGCATAGCGGATATTTGCTGTGCAGCAAAAATTCGTAGTCGCCGTCGAGAATTTTGTAGACCTCGTCCCTTGTGAGCGTTGCCGATTCCTTAAAAATATAAGCACCGAACTTCTTTTTTCGCTCAAGCTTTATACTGCTGTCTGAACAGTTATAGATGCGAATTCTGTATTTTTTTCGTTCCAGCACACCAGCATCTTTTTCTTCATAGGCTGTGTTGAAATAATCATCGAAATATAGGCTCCTGATCATATATCCGCCTGATTTTGCATGCTTGTCAAGCTCCAAAAACGGAGAAAGTCGCCGGCAGATAAGCTCCTTCTGCGCGGTATCAATAAGATACTTCCATTCGTGACGGTAGCGTTCAGTCTTCGACATAAACATCCTCCACGATATGACCGTTTGCATCTACATAGAAGCATTTCGTTCCGTATACTTTGCCTTTTTCTGTTATGTATGAGTCAAACGCAGTCTGCGTCTGACCGCCGGCATCCTGTGCGGTCACGCGAGTGAAATACTGTCCCTCAGGGAGCAGTTTGAACTGTGCTGTTGGTATTATCAGGTCGGTTTCTTTGATAATCGGGTTCTCAAACGTATAGTCTTTAGCGAGTTCGAAGGTGTATGTAACAGATTCAGCGTCAAATGTGTAGGCGGTATCCCATATAAAACTGATATTTTTTCCATCGCTCATAGGGACACCAATATAAAACGGCATGGGCTTCTCATAAGACTGCTTGTAGGTTAAATAATTGTTTTTGACCTCATCTGTAAGCGAATTTGCAATAATATCGTACTGCTGGGCTGTTACAGGCATTGCAAGTGCATCTCTACCCGAAAAAACTAAAGGCTTTAACAGTTCGGAGTAAGATTTGGCATATGCTTCAATCCGACCGTCAGTCAGCTTTGCATAAAGATCGGTCATCGCTTCATCAAGCTTTTTTCTGTAAAAATCGGACTTCAGACATCTTTTAAATAATTCGTTACCCCAATAATTGCTGATGCCCCGTTCCCATTCGGCGTAATCGTTTCTGTCAAGTATGTCATATTCGGTAAGTCTGAACGAACCGTCAAGGTCCCAGGGTAATATATACCATCTTTCGTCGTTGAGAGGGCTATATAAATAAAAGTTTCTGTTCTGAGTATCAATATTTCCTATAAGTATCTGTAAAGCCATCCAATATGCTATGTTTTCTACATCAAAATCTTCAGCGAGGATGGTTTCAATGGGAATTGAATAGTCATTGATGCGGTCAAGAAGCCGTATCAGTTTCGTGTGATCGTCATCGCCCTTAACCTCGAGGATTTCTTCAAACGCTGCGAGATTGTAAGCAGGATCGTCCGACGGAACAATTATGTCTTCATAACGGAAAAATTCACAGAGATTTATCTTATAAAGATGCCCTCTCTTATCAAGTCCGTGACGCTCGAGAGCGGTCTTGTTAAGCTGTTCAACCTGCGTATAGATTCCGTAATCCTCGAATTT
>JAZROG010000133.1:0-3230 GCA_045648605.1 Eubacteriales bacterium
TGAGGCTAAAAACGGTGAGATCGCTGACGAATTTGATACGGGCGCGGGTGATCAGGGACTTATGTTCGGATATGCCTGCAACGAAACTCCCGAGCTTATGCCTCTTCCTATTTCTCTTGCTCATAAGCTTGCAAAGAGACTCACTGATGTGAGAAAGAACGGTACGCTCGATTATCTCCGTCCAGACGGAAAAACACAGGTTACCATCGAATATATCGACGATAAGCCCACAAGAGTTGATACCGTTGTTGTTTCCTCTCAGCATAGCGACAGCGTTACTCTTGATCAAATAAGAGCGGATGTAATAAAGCACGTTATCGAGCCTATTATTCCCTCCGAGATGATGGATAAGGACACAAAGATACTTGTAAATCCCACAGGACGCTTCGTAGTTGGCGGCCCTATGGGCGATAGCGGTCTTACGGGCAGAAAGATCATCGTTGATACCTATGGCGGATATTCCCGTCATGGCGGCGGTGCTTTCTCGGGCAAAGACCCAACAAAGGTGGACAGAAGCGCATCCTATGCGGCAAGATATATCGCAAAGAATGTAGTTGCTGCAGGACTTGCGGATAAGTGCGAGGTTCAGATAGCTTATGCTATCGGCGTTGCAAAGCCTGTTTCTGTTATGATGGACACCTTTGGTACTGCAAAGGCAGATGAAAATAAGATTTCCGAGGCTGTACAGAAGCTTGTTGATCTCCGCCCTGCGGCGATTATCAAGAAATTCGATCTTCGCCGTCCCATTTACCGCGATACTGCGGCATACGGTCATATGGGCAGAGAGGATCTGGCAGTTCTTTGGGAGAAAACAGATCTTGCCGAGGCACTTCGTGCAGAGCTTGCATAAAAATCATGGGGCTGTGCACATCACAGCCCCATTTTGATAAGTTACTAATAATTTTTAAGAAAGGAGCGCAGAAATGTTTGAAACAGAGGAGCGAGAAGGCGGAAAAGAAAGCTTTTCGGGCAGTGTTGAGCATGTAATTTACCGCAACGAGGAAAACGGATATGCCATTTGCAGCTTTGCTACCGACGGTGGTGACCTTGTTACGATAGTTGGAACACTTCCGTATATCGCCGAGGGTGAGCATATGACTCTCACAGGCACATGGGTTCACAATCCCAAATACGGCAGACAGTTTAAGGTTGAGAGATTTGAAAAGCAGCTTCCTGCAGATGTGGATTCTATTCTGCGTTACCTTGCATCCGGTGCTGTGAAGGGTGTTGGTGCAAAAACCGCAATAAAGATCGTGGATGAATTTGGCGAGGACACCTTTGAGGTCATTGAAAAGCACCCCGAATGGCTTGCGCAGATCTCTGGAATTTCAAAGAAAAAAGCACTTGAAATATCGGACAATTTCAGAACTGAGGCGGGAATGCGATCAACTATGATGTTTTTCAGAGAGTATTTTGGCCCTGCAACAACGGTTAAGATCTATAAAAAATGGGGAACGGATGCTGTTGAGATAGCAAAGGAAAATCCGTATGTTCTTTGCGATATGATAGACGGAATCGGCTTTGAAAAGGCTGATGCCATGGCGGCAAAGCTATCATATGATCCTGCTGCCGAGAGCAGAATTATGAGCGGAATGAAATATCTTCTTTCTCATAATGCGGCAAAAAACGGTCATGTTTGTCTTCCCATCGACAAGCTGATAGAGGGAACGGCGCAGATGCTTTCGGTCAGCATAGAGAAGGCAGAGAGCGCATATAAGTCTCTTGTGGCATCGGGCAGAGTAAGATATTCTGTTTTCGAGGGCGTTACCTATGTTTACACAAAGGAAGCATACGAAGCGGAGACATTTACAGCAAATAAATTGGTTGTGCTTGACAATCTTTGCCCCAGAATAGGCTATGACGATATTGAACGCTTTATTTGGCGCGAAGAAAAAAAGAGCGGGATCGAATATGCAGCTCTGCAAAGACAGGCGATAAGAGAAGCCCTTGACAGCGGAGTTATGATACTGACGGGCGGTCCCGGTACAGGTAAGACAACGGTAGTCCGTGCGCTCCTCGGAATATTTGAGAGCATGGATATGAAGGTTGCCTTGGCGGCACCAACGGGCAGAGCAGCGAAGCGAATGAGCGAAGCCACCTCATGCGAGGCAAAGACAATTCATAGACTTCTTGAAATGGAATACAGCGAGAGTGAAAACGCAGTTTTTATGCGTGACGAGAGAAATTTTCTCGACGAAAACGTCATAATAATTGATGAGGCATCCATGATAGATTGCTTCCTTGCATCTTCACTTCTGAAGGCTGTAAAGCCAGGCTCAAGAGTTATACTTATAGGGGATGCAGATCAGCTTCCGTCGGTTGGCGCGGGAAATGTTCTCCGCGACCTTATCGCAAGCGAAAGATTTGCAACGGTAACGCTCAGTACAATATTCAGACAGGCTGAAAAGAGCCTGATAGTTACAAATTCCCATGCAATAAACGATGGCATCTGTCCCAATCTTTCGGTAAAGGACAATGACTTTTTCTTCATGTCAAGGGAGAGCGACAGAGAAATAGCTCTCACCATCGCGGACCTTTGCAAAAACAGGCTTCTGAAAAAATACGGTGCAGATACAGCTCAGAGAATACAGGTCATAACCCCGTCAAGAAGGGGTGAGGGCGGTACGGATAATCTGAATCTTATTCTTCAGGAAAGTCTCAATCCCGCAGAAAAGGGAAAAAAGGAATTTAAGCATAAGGAGCGCACGTTCAGGGTTGGAGATAGGGTTATGCAGACCAAAAACAACTACGAGCTTGAATGGGAAAGCGCATACAGAAGCGGATTTGGTATCTTTAATGGCGATATCGGAGTTATCAAGGATATCGACAGGGGCGAACAGTATATGCTCATTGCCTTTGATGACAGAGAGGTGGTATATGATTTTTCGCTTCTTGACGATATCGACCATGCCTATGCCATAACAGTTCATAAAAGCCAGGGAAGTGAATATCCAATCGTTATAATTCCCATGTACGCTTGTCCTCCCATGCTTATGACGAGAAATCTGCTCTATACTGCGGTTACGAGGGCGGAAAAGATGGTCATTCTCGTGGGACGTGAGGAATATGTTAAAAAGATGGTTGAAAACAACCGACAGTCAATGAGATATACGGGGCTTGCCAAAAGGCTTGAGCCATTTGAATAAAAAACAGAAAGGATGCTCACCATGAATGCAGAAAAAAGAATAACCGTAATAATTCCGTCTCTCAATCCCGATGAAAAGCTGATG
>JAZROG010000134.1:0-3864 GCA_045648605.1 Eubacteriales bacterium
CAAAGCGAGATGATTCGTTTATCCGAGTGACCAGCGAGGGCTTCGGTGAGAATGTTGTGGATTTTGAAGCATATAATTCTCCCGACGAGGCGAAATTTACAACCTCCGCTTCAATAATTGCGGGTATGTGCGCGGGAATGAAGAAGAACGGTCACAGCATTGGTGGCTTTGATGCTTATGCAACATCAAATGTTCTTAAAGGCTCGGGAATGTCATCCTCTGCTGCCTTTGAGGATATGATAGGAAATATTCTTAACCATCTTTATAACGACGGCAAGGTCGATAATGTTGAGATCTCTATGATTTCACAGTACGCAGAGAATGTTTTCTTCGGCAAGCCCTGCGGACTTATGGATCAGGTTGCTTGCGCCGCAGGAGGCGTTGTCAGCATTGATTTTGCAGATCCCACTGCGCCCGTTATCGAAAAGATCGATTTTGACCTTTCGGGTGCGGGATATAATCTTTGCATCGTGAATACAGGCGGAAATCATGCGGATCTTGGCGAGGATTATGCCTCTATTCCCACCGAAATGAAGTCTGTTGCGGAATATTTGGGCAAAAAGGTGCTTCGCGAAACAGACGAGGCAGATGTTGTTGCCGCAATACCTGCGCTCCGTGAAAGGGTTGGCGACAGAGCAATTATGCGCGCACTTCATTTCTTCGAGGAGAACAGAAGAGTTGATATTATTAAAAACGCACTTAAAAAGGGCGATATAGAGGGATTCTTTGGCGGTATTCTTGCTTCGGGACGCTCCAGCTTCTGCTATCTGCAGAATGTGTTTACCACAAAGAATGTTCATGAGCAGGGAATTTCCCTTGCGCTTCTCCTTGCGGACAAGTATCTTGCGGGCAAGAAGGCGGCGTTCCGCGTTCACGGCGGCGGCTTTGCGGGAACAATTCAGGCTTTTGTTCCGTCACAGGATGCAGAGGGCTTCAGAGCTTATATGGACAGCGCGCTGGGTGAGGGCTCTTGTCTTATCCTTCGCATAAGACCCTACGGCGCAGTTAAGGTAATATGAAAAAGAAAAACAAGAAAAAAACAGGCTCGGAGCCTGCTGTAAAGACCGAGAAGAAAAAGCCGGATATCGGAATGATATTGCTTTTGGTCTTTAATACTGCGGTGGTTTTTGGCTTTTACCGTTATATGCTACGCTTCAGATATTTTGAAATTGTTCTTATATCATATATGGTCATTCTTGCAGTGCTTGTTCTCACTTATGTTATTTATAACAGGGGCTTTTCGCGGAGCGGAGTAACCTATGAGATGCTGCCAGATGGCATGACGGATGAAGAAAAAAACGAATTTATCATGGACGCACAGCGCCGAAGGAAAAAATCAAAATGGATGATAGCCTTTATTTTTCCTTTTGTTTTCACCTTTGCCATTGACGCCTTTTCTTGGTTTGTAGAGGACAACATTATTTCTATTTTAAAGGGACTAAAATGAATTCTGTATATACATTATATTCCGGCTCAAGCGGAAATGCGGTATATTTTAACATTTGCGGACACGAATTTCTCATCGATGCCGGTAAGAGCGCAAGGACTCTTTGCCGTGCGCTTCAGGACATAGGCTCGGATATTTCGGGAATTGAGGCGATTTTTATAACTCACGAGCATACCGACCACATAGGTGCGCTTGATGTGCTGACAAAGAAGCACCGTATTCCCGTGCATATGTGCGGCAGATCTGCCATGAAGCTTAAGGCTGTTGGGGGAGACGGACTCAGAGACTGTATAATCGAGCATCCTCCTGTTTTCAGTGTGAATTTGGGGGATAATATTGAGATAAGCTCATTTGTTACTCCACATGACAGCCTCGGAAGCGTGGGATATCGCATCGAATATTGCGAGGAATGTTGCGGAGAAACGGTAAAACGCGCCATCGGACTTGCTACCGATATCGGTCATATAACAGACAGCATAAGAACGGGTCTTGAGGGCTGCAGGGATGTTATCCTTGAATCAAATCATGATCTTGAAATGCTTATGTGCGGCTCTTACCCGGAGCATCTCAAGATGAGAATAATGTCGGATAGGGGTCATCTTTCAAATATCGATTGCGCCGCCTTTGCCGCAGAGCTTTGCGAAAAAGGAACAAAAAATTTCCTTCTTGCGCATCTCAGCGAGGAAAATAACGAGCCCTCGCTTGCGCTTTCCGAGGTGAGAGCGTCGGTTGCGGATGAGGAAGTACATATTGCGGTGGCAGACAGAGAAAATCCTGTGAGGCTGATATAAAATGCTAAATGTTAAGCTGATTACTGTTGGAAATCTTAAGGAAAATTATCTTAAAGAGGCGGAAGCGGAGTATATAAAGCGGCTCGGTGCATTTTGCCGCTTTGAGAGCATTCAGCTGAAGGAGGTGAAGCTCCCCGATTCTCCCTCGCAGGGAGAGATCGACAGCGCACTTCTTGCGGAAGGCAAAAATATACTTTCGGCAATGGGGCAAAGATCATATAAGATCGCAATGTGCGTTGAGGGAAAGCAGCTTGCCTCCGAGGGACTTGCGGCCCTTATTGATGGGGCGTGCACACAGCATAGCGAGATATGCTTTGTTATCGGCTCGTCTCACGGACTTCATGAGAGCGTTAAAAAGGCTTGTGACTACCGCCTGTCGGTGTCGCAGCTTACATTCCCCCATCAGCTGATGCGAGTTATACTTCTTGAGGCGGTTTACCGTGGCTTCAATATAATAAAGGGTACTAAATACCACAAATAACGGAGGAATCTATGGAAAGGGTAATGCGTTTTGTAAAAAGAACGGCGGGCATTTTTGCTTTTGTGCTCGTCAGTCTTCTTGTGCTTTTTTACGGTATGGGAAAATTCGATTTTATATTTATAAAGCGCGACCTTCCCATTTCGGGAAAGGGCAATTTCCAAATAGAGGAGCCGATCATGTCCGAGGAGGACAAGGTTATCGAGGAACAGATTGGAAATATGGGCATCGGAGAAAATCTTTCAGGTATTATTTCGCCCCCTTCGGGCGAAAATGATGATGAAAAGAGTGCCCAGAGCGGTGATGATGAGGAAAGCAATCCCTCATCACGGGATGAATATTATCCCTCGCTCGGTCAGGCAATGGCGGCGGGCTATAGCATAAGCACAGGTGAATATATTGCAGGCAAGGGTCAGACTTTTGCTGAAATTCTTCTTGATGTGAAAATGACAAGGGATCAGGTCAAGGGCAAAAAGAGCGTTCTTGTTGATGCACCGATTCTTTATGAGGACGGTGGAGAGTATTTTTATAATACAACATACTCTGATGAATACTGCTTTTCATTTGAGATATACATGGGATATATATTGATGTATGATAAATATACGGTTTCTCTTTTTGACACCTACGGAAAAAATATTACAACATACAGCCGCTCGGAGCTTCGTCCTGCCTTTGCCAGAGACGAGACGGGAACGCCGCTTTTTATCGACTATGAAGATAGATATTTTGTCATAGATGAAGACGGCAGAAAGCTCTATTCCTCTTATGTTGATGAGAGGGACAGCAAGGGGCTTTATTTCAACTATCGAAGTGATCTGGGCGCAGATGAGCCTCTTTCCGTTTTTTACAGAAACGAGGATATTCGCTTTATCGACGAGATAGATACAAAGGATTATTATATCAGAAGCTCCATCGATCCCGACCTTGCAAAATATATCTATGCCCTTCGTCCGAGCTTTGCCGAGACTGTGGCAAAGGCAAATCCGCGCTTCGCCGAAGCACTTGAAAAGGAAAAGGCGAGGATAGAGGAGGAAAAGAGAGCGGAGGAGGAGAAAAAGACCGAGCAGCTTACCGTAGAAACCGAACCGCTGCTTTATCCCGATACCGAAGCTATTACCGATACCGAAGCTATTGCGGATACAGAA
>JAZROG010000135.1:0-2924 GCA_045648605.1 Eubacteriales bacterium
AGTGAGGATGGTGCCCTCGGTAGGTGTGACAACGGAGGAATAGGCTTGCTGTACGCCCATTTCAAATGCATGGCCAAGTACCGCGGGATCTGCTTTTTGCGAGGTTTCAAGACCTTTGGTGATGCCCGCAAAGAACTGCGAAAGGATAACACCGGAGTTTCCTCTTGCGCCGCGAAGAAGTGCGGAAGCTATTGCAGAGGCTACCTCGTCAATACCGGTATTTTCGTCAATATTCATTTCGTTAAGGACTTCGATTGCAGCTGAAATAGTCATTGCCATGTTAGTTCCCGTGTCACCATCCGGCACCGGGAAAACATTGAGCGCGTCAATGCTCTTTTTCTGACGGCAGAGATTGTGCGCAGCAGAAATTATCGCGTCCCTGAACTGTTTTCCTGTTATCATGTAGGAAAAACCTCCAAAAAATTTATCTTTGATCGTTCGTTATAACACACCAAAAGACGTTGTAATCACAACGCCTTGTGTATTATACACCATAATTGTTGATTTGTCAACAACTTTGACGAATTTTTTCAAAAATTACAGCGGATGCCTGTCTCTGACAACCGAAAAGGCTTCCTTTGCGATCTCCACGGTTTCGGCAATATCCTCATCGGAGAGTGCATAATTTATGAAATGATTATGATGATTTGTAAAGAACACACCGCGCTTTACGCACTCGGCGATCCACTCTTGGTGAAGCTTCAGCGACGGGTCATCTGCAATTCGCAAATAGAAAAGTGAAGGCACACCTGTTACATGAAGGTCAAAGCTATACTCCTTTGCCGCTTCCTCAAGTCCGTTTTTCAGCTTTGTTCCCTTTTCTATAAGGAGCTTTGGCAGATCAAGCTTTTTCATCTTTTCAATGCAGGCAATTCCCGCAGCAAAGGGCACTGCGCTCATCCAATAAGAGCCTGTATAAGACATGGAAGAGATCGCATTCTTCATAAATTCCTTGCCGCAAAGGGCGCTTACGTTATATCCGTTTGCAAGTGCCTTGCAGAAGCATATTATATCCGCGTCAAAGCCGAAATAATGATCGGAGCCTGCAAGATCGAGTCTGAAGCCTGCTCTTACGTCGTCAACAACGAGAACAGTTCCCTCCTCGGTGCATTTTTTTCTAACAAACTGCCAGAATCCCTCAGCGGGAAGCACGTTATCCATAAAATTACCGTGCATATAAGGCTGACCGATAACCGCGGCAATCTCGCCCTTGTATTTTTCAAAAACCTCTTCAAGCTGTGTGAAATTGTTCCACTCAACATATATATTATGCATAACGTCCTCTTCGATAACGCCCGCATAATCGATTTTCTGTGTCCAAGGAGCAACTCCGTGATAATATCCCTTAAAGAATACGATCTTTTTTCTATGTGTATGCGCTCTTGCCGCCATTATGGCAAGGGTGGTAACATCATTTCCGTTCTTTGCAAAAAACGCCCAATCTGCGCAAGCAACCGTTTCCACAAGAAGCTCCGCAAAATCTATCATTTTGGTATTTGGCAAGGTTGTACAGTCGGAAATAGCTCTCTGCTTTGCCGCCGCCGCATCAACATCGAGATCATGATAACCGAGAATATTAGGTCCGTAAGCACACATATAGTCAATAAATCTGTTTCCGTCAAGATCCCAGAGATATGTTCCCTGCGCCTTCTGCGAATAGAGCGGAAAAGCCTCGACCGGAACATAACAGCCCTCTGCGGGGCCTTGATGACCGTAAATTCCCGAGGGAATGACCTTGCAAGCACGCGAGAATGCCTCGCGGCTCTTTGAATATTCATTTATATTATGCATACAGTTCCCCTTTCTTAAGCAAGATAGAGTGAAACTCTGTCAAGAATTCTGTTTATATTATCTATCTGAGAGATCATTCCGCAAATGCGCACCTTACCCTCTCCAACAGCCGCAACAGCATTGATTTTTCCGTCAAAAAGATCGCGAGCAACGGTAAGATCTGCGAAGCGCATCTCGGAGAAGCTGTTCTCGGGAGTTTCCTTCATAAGCGAAAGGATATGATCCCTTGCACTTATTCCAATAGCTATATCCTCACCAATTCCAAAGAGAATATCACCGTCAACAATGTTGGAGGCAGAAAACATACCAACCTTATCGTTATTTCCGATCTGAACGATCGCATTTCCGATAACATTCAGCATAAGAACGGTTGATTTCTCAAAAAAATCCTTATCCTTAAGCCTTTCGGGCTCGGGACGAAGATAAGCAGAAAGAATATCCGTGAGCTTTATAAAAGGTCCGATGAGAAAGCCAATATGATGAAAACCGCTGACGGGTATCGGAGTTGTTGTTCCGTCTATCATTCCGTTAAATTTAGCGCAGGAAGAAAAATTCAGCCTTATGGAGCATCCCTTTATCCCCTCTCTCATCTCAGCCTTGCCGCTGTCAAAAGCGAGAGTTCCGCAGGGACCGTCCTTTACGGAAAAGCCAATAGAAATCTTCTTGTTTCCAACAAGCGCACGCGCCTCATCATCAAGCTCAAGTAACCTCGGAATACTGCCAAGTACAGCAAAAAGATTGCAATATGCCAAAACTCTTTCGTCTTTCATATATTTCCCTCTTTAAAATAAAATTCCACCCTATATTATAACATTTTATATCCTTTTTGTCAACCTGAAATAAAGTTATAGGAAAAAAAGTCTGTTTTTTTCAAAAAATACCGAAATTATCAAAATATGCTTGAATATTGCATTGAAAAGGTGTATAATGTAGGTATAAATGAAAGTTTGAACCGAAAGGATGATTTAAAAATGGGATGTACTCATGATTGCTCAAGCTGCTCCTCCGGATGCTCCTCAAAGCAGCCCGAAAGCTTGATCGCAGCTCTGAATGAGCTTAGTAATGTAAAGCACGTAATCGGCGTTGTAAGCGGTAAGGGCGGTGTCGGAAAATCGCTCGTAACCTCGATGATG
>JAZROG010000136.1:0-9068 GCA_045648605.1 Eubacteriales bacterium
CCTCAAAAGACGTGAAATAATCGTGAATTTCAAATGATAAACGGGACGTCGAGGTCGCCGTCCCCTACAGATTTGCGTTTTTCATCTCACCGATAAATTCCTATTTAATATCTCAAAACAAAAATGGTCAAGCCACATTTATGACTTGACCATTCTTTAATTTTCTATCAAAATATCCGCTATTCTTCGGCAGGCAAAGCCATCTCCATAGGGATTGCTCGCCTTTGACATTGCCTCATATGCGTTTTTGTTTTCAAGCAGAAGCTTGAAATTATCATAAATCACCTTTTCATCCGTTCCAACAAGCTTAAGAGTTCCCGCCTTGATTCCCTCGGGGCGCTCTGTTGTGTCTCTCATAACAAGCACAGGCTTTCCAAGGGATGGAGCTTCCTCCTGAATTCCTCCCGAATCGGTGAGAATCATATAGCTTCTTGCGAGGAAATTATGAAAATCAAGAACCTCAAGAGGCTCGATTATATGAATTCTATCGCAATCTCCAAGCACCTCGTCTGCCGCCGCGCGGACAACGGGATTCATATGGATGGGATATATCGCCTTGACATCTGGATGCTCGTCCATTACCCTTCTGATAGCACGGAACATATTCTTCATCGGCTCGCCCAGATTTTCTCTTCTGTGCGCCGTTATCATAATAAGTCTGCTGTCAGATGCCCAATCAAGCTCGGGATGAAAATAATCATCCCTCACAGTGGTTTTCAACGCATCGATGGCAGTATTTCCCGTAATATAAATGCTCTCCGCTCGCTTACCCTCTCTTATAAGGTTATCTCTCGAAAGCTCTGTTGGAGCAAAATTATATTTAGATATTATGGAAACCGCCTGACGGTTAAATTCCTCGGGATAGGGACTAAAAATATCATAAGTCCTGAGCCCTGCTTCAACATGTCCGACAGGTATCTGAAGATAAAAGCAGGCAAGCGCGGTTACAAATGTCGTTGACGTATCACCGTGAACCAAAACAACATCCGGCTTTTCTTTTTCAAGCACCTCTTTTATACCGCCGAGGATATTTGTGGTAATATCAAAAAGAGTCTGCTTATCCTTCATTATCGAAAGGTCATAATCCGGCTCAACTCCAAAGGCTGAAAGCACCTGATCAAGCATCTGGCGGTGCTGCCCCGTTACGCAAACCACCGTTTCAAGCTCACTGCGCCCTTTCAGCTCATTTACAAGGGGACACATTTTAATTGCTTCGGGGCGGGTCCCGAAAACAAGCATGATTTTTTTATTTTTGTGTTGCATTTTTCGCCAATTCTTCCTGAATATATGCAAGAGAAGCTATCTTTGCCTTTGTTTCCTCTACATTTAAAAGATTTGTGTTGTTGGAATTAAATTCGCTGAGCTTTGCTCTCTCGGTATTTCCTTTATTAAAATATTTGTCGTAATTAAGACCTCTCTTGTCACAGGGAACACGGTAAAAATCACCCATATCAATAGCATGAGAACACTCCTCATTCGTAAGAAGAGTTTCATACATTTTTTCTCCGTGACGGATACCGATAACCTTGATGTCCTCTTTCTTGCCGCCGAACAGCTCACATACAGCCTCAGCCTGCGTCTGAATTGTGCAAGCGGGAGCCTTCTGAACGAGGATATCACCCGACTCACCATGCTCAAAAGCAAAGAGAACAAGGTCAACAGCCTCGTCAAGAGACATGATAAAACGAGTCATGGTAGGCTCTGTGAGAGTTATGGGATTTCCGCTTCTTATCTGGTCTATCCAAAGGGGAATTACAGAGCCACGGGAGCACATAACATTACCGTATCTTGTGCAGCAGATCTTTGTACTTGTTGTAGTACGCGACTTTGCAACTATAACCTTTTCCATCATTGCCTTGGAGGTACCCATGGCATTTACGGGATAAGCCGCCTTATCGGTGGAAAGGCAAACAACATTCTTTACACCGGCTTCGATTGCGGCAGTAAGGACATTTTCTGTGCCGAGAACGTTGGTCTTAACAGCCTCAATGGGAAAAAACTCGCACGAAGGTACCTGCTTAAGAGCAGCTGCATGAAATATGTAATCAACGCCATGCATAGCGTTCTTTACAGAAGCAAGATCACGAACATCACCTATATAAAACTTGATCTTTTCAGCCACCTCGGGCATTTTGAGCTGAAACTCATGTCTCATGTCATCTTGCTTCTTTTCGTCTCTTGAAAAGATGCGTATCTCTCCGATATCAGAGTTCAAAAAGCGGTTAAGCACGGCATTTCCAAATGATCCCGTACCGCCGGTTATCAAAAGTGTTTTATCCTTAAAAAGTGACATTGCTTTTTTCTCCATTTCAAAATATATTATATTCTACTTTTTACTGTTCAGTTAAAATACCTATCAACTTTTCAAAAAACTGTTTCTTTGAAAAATTTTCACGATAATAATCTGCCGATTTTTTGCCGAATTCTTTTTTCTCAGAAGCAGTAAATCTCCTTACACATGCAGCAAGGGCTTCATAATCTTCAGCCGAAACACATTCTCCGCATTTTGAATCACAAATAACTCGTTGTGCTTCTCCATCAATAGCACCTATTATTGGTTTTCCCGCCGCAAGATAGGATTGTACCTTCCCCGGCAATGTTAAGCTTATAACCGGATCCTTTTGCATAGTTATCAACATAGCATCTGCCATTTTATAATATGTCGGCATTTTTTCGATGGGTTGTCTTCCATGAAAAATAATGGGAGCATCAAGTTTTTTAGCAAGATTTCGGCATTTTTCAAGCTCTTTTCCGTCTCCTACTACATGCCAAAACAAATTTTTTATATCCTTACATAATGCCGAAGCTCGAATGATTGTTTCAACACTCTGGGCAGTTCCAATATTCCCCGCAAACATTAAATCGATATTTTCATTTGGATATTTTATACACTCCTCGGGCGTAAAAGTTGTTTCAGCATATTGCGGCAAATAAGTTGTATCACAAATTCCAAATTCCTTTTCAAAATACTGTGAGAACATTTTTGATGATACAAGTATCTTATCAACAGAGCTATATATCTTGCGAGAAGCTCTATGAAACCATTTATACATGATTCCCGAGCTTATTCCGCCTATCCCCAAGCTTGCAGGCCATAGATCCAAGCAATATAACACCGAAGGTTTTTTATGCTTTTTCGAATATTTTATCCCTGCTTTTGCAAGCATTACAGGAGACAACTGATTTATAAAGACCACATCAAACGAATCATCCAACAACTCAATATATTTACTCGAAGCATAAGGATAACTGTAATAATTCCAAAGTCTGTGCACAACTCCGCTTTTTCTCGGATGGATAGCACATCTATGAACCTTTACACCGTTTATTATTTCTTCCTGACGAGCATTTTTTTCATATCCCGGATATATCTCACCCATAGGGTAATTTGGAGTTCCTGTAACAACGGTCACATCATTTCCCAATCTTACCAATTCTTCGCATATATCCGATATTCTGAACGGCTCGGGAAAATAATATTGACTAATGACAAGAATTTTCATTTTTTCGCAACATCACTTTCCTTTTGCTTTTTCATCTCTCCCGTTCCGCCCTCAACAACACCGTCTGATCTGAGAACGCTTACGATAGTTCCAAAAAAGCATCTTACATCCATAGCAAATCCCTTAAATTTTCCGTTGTTCAATGCTGCCGCATATTCTCCGTCAAGCTTTGCCTTAACCGGTATCTCAAGCTCATCTCTTCCGTTTATCTGCGCCCAACCGGTAATACCCGGTTTAATATCATTAGCTCCATACTTTTCTCTCTCTTCTATAAGATCCTCCTGCGACCACAGGGCAGGTCTCGGGCCTATTGCAGAAAGCTTTGAAGTAAACACCTGATATATCTGGGGAAGCTAGTCCAAGCTTGTTTTTCGAATAAATCCACCTACGCGCGTTATGTACTGTTCAGGATTTTCAAGAAGATGGGTCGGAGTATCATGAGGTGTTGACATCTTCATACTACGAAACTTCCAGATCATAAAATAGGTAATGTGACCGTTTTTCTTCTTTCCAACTCGTTTTTGTTTAAACAATACCGGTCCGGGATCATCAATTATAATGGCAATGGCAATAATCAACATTGGAATTGCTAATATAACAATCGCCACGCCGGAGAGGATAATGTCGATCAATCTCTTAATAAAGTTCTTATACATGCGTATTATATCTCCTGCTTATTTTTGCGTCCAAAGACACGATTTTGACAGAAAAAGTCATCAGTTATTTTTAATAACTGCCAATTGCTGCTCATAAGCTGTTCCTTTTTCGCATGAGCCATGCTCACCTGCCGGATGATATGTTGGGATTATCTCTGCAACCACATCACGAATGTCCTTCTCAAGACCATCATATGATACTTGCATAAGCTTTTGAAGCTGCTGCAAAAATTCATCTGTCTCAAAAGGAATGGGACTTCCGATATGTATCAGATCATTTTGAGTCCTTCTCAGGCCTTCTTCAGACATCAGCTTTTCTTCATAAAGCTTTTCGCCTGCTCTGAGTCCGGTATAAGAAATCTTGATATCTATATCCGGGCGAAATCCCGATAAAGTGATCAAATTTCTTGCAAGGGTATCAATTTTCACAGGAGAACCCATATCCAAAACGAATATCTCTCCTCCGGCTGCGTATGTTCCTGCCTGTAAAACAAGAGAAGCTGCCTCGGGAATCGTCATAAAATATCTGATTATATCAGGATGTGTTACCGTAACAGGACCGCCTTTTGCAATTTGCTCCTTAAATCTCGGAACAACAGATCCGTTGCTTCCAAGAACGTTTCCAAAACGAACCGCAACAAATTCCGTATCGGCACAATGAACTGCAGTTTTCATATCATGAATAGCTTCGTCGCCCTCATCCGCATGAGCATAGATCGGGAAAAGATCATCTTTCTTCCCTTCCCTGATCTTTTTATCAAATGATTGGATGATCATTTCACAGAGTCGCTTGGAAGCACCCATGATATTTGTCGGATTGACCGCCTTATCAGTAGAAATCAGAACAAAGCGCTTACAGCCGTTCATCATCGCCGCATAAGCAGTTTTATAAGTACCAATGGTATTATTTTTTATTGATTCGCAAGGACTATCCTCCATAAGAGGAACATGCTTGTGTGCTGCCGCATGATAAACAACATCGGGCTTATATTTTTCAAAAACCTGATTTATGCGTCTGCTGTCTCGCACAGAGCCGATAAGCACCTTCAGATCCAATTCGGGGAATTTATCCTTTAATTCCAGCCCTATTGCATGGGCATTATTTTCATAAATATCAAAAACAATGAGCTGCTTTGGATTATGCTTTGCTATCTGTCTGCAAAGCTCGCTTCCGATCGATCCGCCTCCGCCTGTAACAAGTATAACCTTGCCAACAATAAAGCTGTATATCTCCTCCATATCAACTTTTACGGTGGAACGGCCAAGCAAATCTTCAATATCAACATTCACAACCGATTTCGCGGTAATATTTCCAAGAGAATAACGATATGCGCTCGGAACATTCTTCAACTCACAATCGGTTTCCTTACAAATGTTCAAAATATCACGGCGCTGCTCAGGTGTTGCGCTGGGTATAGTAAGAAATATCTTATTTACTCGGTATTTTTCCACATTCAGCAAAATACCATCTCTACCGCCAACAATCGGAACACCGTCGATAAATCTTCCCCACTTGTTTTCATCGTCATCAATAACGCAAACAACTCTGGAATCACTATCATCCGCTCCATGCAAATCACGAAGCAGCATCTGTCCTGCAGCACCTGCTCCTATAAGCATGACATGATTCAGAACATTCCTTTGCGAATTTTTCGCCCTTTTCCCGCGCTCAAGCAAAACGAACCTATAAGCAAAACGAACGAATACAGTAAAGAAAAATTGAATTGAAATTCCGACGAAATAATATGTAATCGGCATTTTTGCAAAAAGCAATGTTATGAAAACAGTATGCATTGCACCTAAGACCACAGATCCCAATGCAAGTCTCTCAAGCTCAACAAAGCTTGCAAATTTCCATAAGCTTTGATACAAATGCAATTTCCAAAAAGCAAATACACCAACAATAGCATAGACAGGTGCAAACTTTAACCATGCCATTAAATAATCATTTGGAATTGCTGTAAAACGGCAGTCAAAGCGTAGCCACAGCGCAACAAAATATGAGCCAACCATAACCGCCACATCATATAATATCAAAAACGAAGCAACAGTCTGCCAATGCTCAAATAATGTCTTCTTTTTATTACAAGCTCCCTTTGTGGCATCAGTAGCTAAATCTTTTTCTTCCATTATCCCCATCTCCTTATAAATCTATTTCGTTACAACAGCAGATACTTATCCACCGAAAAAATTCAAAACCGGACGACACAAGGATCATTAACAATCTCAGCGATACAAAAAAAGTCAATTTTCTTTATATTGTATCACAATTTATCTAAAAAGTCAACAATAAAGCCTTATTTACATATCAAAAGCCTTATTTACATATCAATGCCACTTTTAGCACAAATCAATTCAACAAAATTACAACTATATTTTGTTTTTTTGATAAAATGACTATATATTAAAACACTCGCACAAAACAAATCTGTGCTTATTATTATTTTACCTTGAAATCATTATACGAAGAAGAGAAAATCTTTTTCCTTCCGAAATATTCTTTATTTTGAGTGTAACATCCTCATTTTTTGCAGAATCAAAAATGAGTCTCGTTTCGGCATAATTGCCCCAGCCTCCTTCAAAGGAAGAATCGATCTTGCAAGTCTCTCCGTTCACTGTAACCTCGGCAATGCCCGCAAGAGGCGAAACATCTCTCACATAAGCAACATGGACACGCTTGCAATTCTTTAAAGAAAAGACAATGGGATCACCCACATTTTCGTTTGCCCAGCCGCCCTTAAACTGATGAAATCCGAAATCTCCCTCCTTGAAGCTTCCCATAGAAACAGGGTTTACATCTGCCGCGCCCAAAAATTTGGTATCCATATAAGACTCACCGAAAAGAGGTGTGGGGATTTCATGCTCATGGGTCGGCTTCGCATCTTCATCTGCCATAGCCTTCTTAAAATAGTTTATGAGAAGCTCTGCCACCATTTTGTGTCCCTCGGCATTGGGATGAACGCTGTCTCTGCTGTAATTGCTCCAAGGATATTTTCCGCTTGCAATAAGCGCCTCATAAATTCCGTCGGTAACGCTTATAAAAGGTGGGTCATAATGATTTGCAAGCTCAAGATTCATATTTCTTTGTGACGCGCCGTTTTAAGAGCAGAAGCATATGGGAACCACCGCCGCACCCGACATAAGTCCGCGTCTTATAACACATTCATATGTCTGCTTTGTTGAGCCGGGCAGCCTTACCTCGTCACCGTTGTCATTTACCGAATGGTCGATTATAAGCACGTCGGGATTTTTCGACAAAGCATCCTTTTCCATTCTGAAAACACCGAGAATAGAGCCTGTTGCCCCGATTCCCTCACTCACAACGGTTATTTCACTCATAGGAAAGCTTTCCTTGAAAAAATCGCTTACGCATACGACATAAGGCTTGCCCTCTCCCGCGCCCGAGCCTGCGGTAATAGATCCGCCGAGAAATGCAAGAGTGATGGGTTTACCCGATCTTGCCTTTTCTATTACATTCTTAATTCTGCCAAGATTTCCGAGATTTAAAAGCGATTTTTCAAGCGCAAAATTATTATCCGAAAAAAGTCCTTCAAGCATATAAACAACTCCAAAGCTTCTGCAACTATTTTACCACCTTAAAAGTTCTATGTCAAGGAGATTTTTAATTTTTCATACAAACATCCTGCTCTTCATCTGCCCCATAAATGACAAGCTCGCCCTCGTCAAGCGGAGCACCCTTCATTTTCACGGCGCATATGCGGTTATTTTTTATGGTCTTATAATAATAGACCGAATTTTCAAGATCGATTGCAGAGGAATACAGGGTAACATCGTCCTTACCATCAACCTTTATGCTTCCCTTCACCATGGAAACGGAATCAAGGATATGAAAGAACTGTTCTATGGTACACTCGGCTGAATTTGCAAGCAAAAAAGAAGCCTTTACAAATCTTGAAGTGCTTGAGAAATCTCCCGGGAGACCGATGGCACCGAAGCCTCCGCTGAAAGGCTTTATCCCCTTATCCGAAAAAGCATTTTCCCTGTTAACATTGCTCAAATTCAGATAATGCGCAAGATTTTGCAAATGAAAATCAAACGGCGGGTTGTTTGTCACAACATTTATAGGGTTCTTATATATCCTCTGACCCTTTTCCGTAACCTCAAAAACGATGGAGCATCCTCTATCGGCAATATGCCAATGCAAAGGTGAAAGAGGAATTTCGGGACTGAAATCTATGGCGCAGATATGGGTGCTTTCAAGTAATCTTTCCGCATCATCTACCGTTTTGCAGACACCAAGCACCCAAGGGATAAGCTCAAACGGAGAAATATTACTTTTTTCTTCTGAAAAATCGGGAGAATAGTATGCATTATCGGGAAAATTCAAGCCCGCTATGGCGAGTCCGTGCTCGTTTGCCGCCTCAAAATAAAGTGGGTAGCCTTCCCTCACCATCCCCATTCCGATGATGGCAAAATGCTCATTCATCTCACCTGCTTTGCGAAACAAAAACGTATATTTCCGAGGCGTTATAACAACATTCTTCTCAAGCGGATAATGCAGATCCATATTCCGCCCAAAAATCGCTCCTTCGCTTGCCATCAAAATACTTGTGCACATATTTTTCCTCCTGTTATTGACAAATAGGAATTTGTAGGTGCGTTGGAATCGTGCCACCTTTGCCTTCTTTTGCAAAGAGTACCTCGGCAAAGCCGAGGTACTCCCTGCAAGGGAAGGCAGATAAATCCCTGTTTATCACAATCTTTATCGTCTGAAATCTGCGACCTCGCCTGTCTTTTCTGTCTTTATGAGCTTACCGTCCTTATTAAAGCTGTGTCTATAAACGACAGAAGCGCCGCCGATGCTGAATGAGCTTGTACCGGGAGAATAATAAGCATAGGAGATATACTGTGTTTCCCAGAGCATCTCGCCTTTTTCCGACAGCGAAAG
>JAZROG010000137.1:0-21078 GCA_045648605.1 Eubacteriales bacterium
CCTCGACGTCCCTCAAAAGACGTGAAATAATCGTGAATTTCAAATGATAAACGGGACGTCGAGGTCGCCGTCCCCTACAGATTTGCGTTTTTCATCTCACCGATAAATTCCTATTTAACAAAAATGTGCTGCATCATATCCTGACACAGCACCTTTTGTTTTTAATTCAGCTCGAAGCCAAAGAAATTCTTTGCGTTGTTATAGCAGATATCGCAGATGAGCTGTGCAAGCTCCTCATATTCTGCGGGATAAAGACCTTCTTCAACCCATGTTCCAACGATATCGCAGAGGATGCGGCGGAAATATTCATGTCTCGGATAGGATGTAAAGCTTCTGGAGTCGGTGAGCATACCGAGGAAGCGTCCGAATGCACTGAGATTTGCAAGTGACTTCATCTGATTTCTCATGCCGTCGATATTGTCATTGAACCACCAAGCGCTGCCCTGCATAACTGTTGGCATATAGTCGCCCGAGACCTGGAAAGAGCCGATAAGTGCGCCGATAGACTCGTTATCTGCGGGATTGATGGAATAAAGAACTGTTCTGGGGAGTGCATCGCTTTCGGTGAGATAATCAAGGAGATAGCCAAGATCTCTTGTGCAGTTTTTGCCGTGGATATTGTCATATCCGCTATCTCTGCCAAGGGTCTTGAACATTTTTGTGTTGGGATTTCTTGCAACGCCGAAGTGAAGCTGCATTACCCATCCTCTTTCCTTATACTGCTTGCCGAAGAAATAGAGCATTTCGCTCTTGAAGAGAGTAAGCTCCTCCTCTGTTATGTCCTTTCCGTCACAGGCAAGTGCCTTTTTGAAGATAAGGTCGGCATGGTATTCGTCGGGCTTTTTAAAGCTGATATAATCGTCCATTCCGTGGTCTGCTGTCTTGCATCCAAGTGCAGCAAAGCGGTCAAGGGATGCCTTGTATGCTTCCATAAGGCTGCGAAGGTCTGTGATCGTGGCACCGTTTGCCTTGCCAAGCCTTTCGATATAAGCAGTGATGCCCGCGCGCTCGATATTAAGTCCTGTGTCGGGGCGGAATGCGGGAAGGATCTGAGTATTAAAGCTCTTATCCTCCGCTATCTGCTTGTGATATTCAAGAGAATCGGCAGGGTCATCTGTTGTGCAGAGAAGAACGCAGTTGCTCTTTTCTATAAGGCTTCTTGCGCTCATATCGGGGCTTTGCAGCCTTTCGGCTGTTATCTTCCAAATTTCGTCGCAGTTCTTTTCATTGATTGTCAGCTCACAATCGAAATAGCGGCGAAGCTCAAGATGGCTCCAGTGATATACGGGGTTGCCGATAAGAGAGGGCATCGCCTTGCAGTATTCGCGGAATTTTTCATAAGCGGAAGCATCGCCTGTGATATATTTTTCATCAATACCGCAAGAGCGCATAGCTCTCCATTTATAGTGGTCTGCTGCAAGCCAAAGCTCGGTGATGTTGGAATAGCTTACGTTCTCTGCAATTTCCTTTACCGGAAGATGGCAATGGTAGTCGATGATGGGCATTTTTGAGGCATAGTTTTCGTAAAGAATCTCTGCGCACTCATTTGAGAGCAGAAATTTTTCGTCCATGAAGCTTTTCATAAAACAAAACACTCCTAATCATAAATTTTCAATCTAACTTTACCACAAAACGGCTTTTTTTTCAAGGTGAAAGCAAAAAATCACAAACAAATACAATACTTTTTGAAAATTATATTGCAAAAAGAAAAGAAATGAGTTATAATATAAAGTAATATATTTTTGTGGAGATTAGAATGAACGATCTTAAAAATTTCAGTTTGCTCTATCCCTCGACTGCCGAGGAAGCAGAGCATTATTCGGGAAAAGGAGTTCCAAATGTCAGCATGGACGAGCTTTCGGAGCTTGGTCTTCTTGAATTTCTTGACACCGAAAGCAGAAATCTCAATGAATTTTTAACAATGTCCCCCTCTGTTATGAATTATCGCCGAGAAATGTTCAGCGATATGCTGCAGCACGAGGAGCTTGGAAAGATGCTGGGGTCCGTTATACCGATACTTTCGGATATAGGTGAGCTTCGCCGTCTTGAAGCCGACAGCGGTAATGCAGAGGATTATCTTATGTGCATCACCGAGATCGAGCTTTATATTTCAAGCGTCGATCTTCTTCGCCGTTATCTTGTTCCGCTGAGGGGAGCGCTTAAAAGTGAAGCCTTTACAACTCTTGCGGAGAGGATATATGAGCTTGCGGAGAGTGACTATTATAAGGAGCTGAATGTTAAGCTGGGTGAGCTTACAAACAGAGTAAGAGAGATAAGATCCGTCACCATCGGAGTAAATCTTGATGCACAGCTCAGAGCAACCGAGGCGGGTGTTCTTTCGATAAATGCGGAAAAATTCCGCTCTGGAGATGTTCTTGATAAGATTCTGCATATCGGTCAGAAGAACGATGGCTATACCTGCATTGCAAGCCTTGTTCCCTTTGGCAAAAAGCAGAATGAAAATCAGAAAACCGCACTCTCTCTTGCCTTCAATTCCGCGATAAACGATGTTTATAAATCCTCGCTTCGCTCATGGAAGAAGATAGTGCAGACATATGTTCTTGAAAACACGGATTTTCTTCTGAATCTCATGCCCGAGATAGAATTTATCGGAAAGGCAACAGGGGTTATGCGTGCGCTCATTGCAAAGGGCTGCAAGCTTATAACTCCCGAGATCGTGCCGATGGATGAGGGCAAATTTATCGCAAAGGATCTTTATAATCCTTGCGTTGCTTTGAAAATAGAGGACGAAGTTGTTCCTAATGATATTGAATTTGATGAGAAGGCTTCGATCTTTGTGCTGACAGGCCCGAACAGAGGCGGAAAGAGCGTTGTTACTTGCGCTATCGGTCTTGCACAGGTTATGATGCAGCTTGGAATGTTCGTTCCTGCCGCGGAGGCGAAAATAAGTCCTGCGGACGGAATATTCACTCATTTCCCAACGGGCTCGGAGGACACCATCGACAAGGGAAGACTTGGCGAGGAATGTGCAAGACTTATGAGTATCTTTGATAAGATAACAAATAACAGTCTTGTTCTGCTTGATGAGTCGCTTTCCTCAACCGGCTCTTATGAGGCTTCGTATATTGCCGCAGAGGTGCTTTCGGGACTTGCAAAATACAGATGTCGTTGTCTTTTCTCAACCCATCTGCATGAGCTTGCCGCAGAGATCGATCGCATAAATGAGAGAAGCGAAAGAGAGGGCGGGGGACATATCGACACCCTAGTTGCGGGAATCTACGATGGAAAGCGTTCCTTTAAGATAGTTCGTGCAAAGCCCGATGGAAAGAGCTATGCAAGAGATATAGCGGAAAAATACGGCTTGACATATGATAATATAGTGAAGAGAATAAAATAAGGAGAAAAATCATGGATAAGATACTTAATTTGCTTGAAGAAAATGCAACATATACTGTTGAACAGCTTGCCGCTATGTGCGACAGAAGCGAGGATGAGCTCAGAGCCACGATAGAGAAATATGAAAAGGAAGGCGTTATTCTGGGCTACAAGGCTCTTGTTGACTGGGATAAGACCGACAGAGAATATGTAAGCGCATTTATCGAGGTCAAGATAACACCAAAGCACGATTTCGGATATGATAAGGTTGCAAGAACCATCAGTCAGTATCCCGAGGTGCAGAGCGTTTATCTTATGAGCGGCGTTTTTGATCTTGCGGTGCTTATCGAGGGCAAAACCTTGCGCGAGGTAGCATATTTTGTAACTCATAAGCTCTCCACTCTTGAGGATGTTATGTCATGCTCCACACATTTTGTTCTTCGTAAATATAAGGACAAGGGTGTTGAATACAGAGTGCCCGATGCTGATATAAGAGGAGAATTATAATGTTTGATTATACCAAGGTGCTGTCGAGCACTGTTACAGATATGAAGCCCTCGGGAATCAGAAAATTTTTTGATCTTCTGCAGGGAAGAGATGATGTTGTCGGACTTACCGTTGGGCAACCCGATTTTGTTACCCCTTGGCATATAAGAGAGGCAGGAATCGACAGCTTAAAGGACGGAAAAACCTATTATACCTCAAATGCGGGACTTCCGGAGCTGAGATGCGAGATAGCGAAGTACCTTGACCGCCGTTTTTCGCTGAAATATGACGGAATGAGCGAGGTCATAATTACTGTTGGCGGCTCGGAGGCAATTGACCTTGCCATAAGAGCATGCGTTGAGAGCGGTGATGAGGTCATAATTTCCACACCCTGCTTTGTTTGCTATGAGCCATGCGTTCGCCTTGCGGGAGGAATGCCGATAATTCTTGAAACAAAAGCAAAAAACAATTTTAAGGTTACTCCCGAGGAGCTTAAGGCTCTTATAACTCCGAGAACAAAAATGCTTGTTCTTGCATATCCGAATAATCCCACAGGTGCGATACTCACAGAGGATGAGCTGCGCGAAATTGCCGATGTGTTACGCGGCACAAACATAGTTGTTCTTTCCGACGAGATATATTCCGAGCTTACATACGGAAGAAAGCATTTTTCCATTGCCAATATCGAGGATATGCACGAGAGAACTATAATTGCAAGCGGATTTTCCAAGAGCTATGCTATGACTGGCTGGAGAATGGGTTATATTGCCGCTCCCGAGCCTCTCGCACGTCAGATGCTCAAGCTTCATCAGTATGTTATCATGTGCGCGCCTACCACAAGCCAATTTTCGGCTCTTGAGGCGGTTAAGAACGGTGACGAGGACATTGAGATGATGAAGGAAGAATATGACCGCCGCCGCAAATATCTGCTTAAAAGATTTGCAAGGATGGGAATTGATTGCTTTGAGCCGGAGGGGGCATTTTATGCTTTCCCGAATATCGGAAAATTCGGTCTTACAAGCGAAAAATTCTGTGAAAGATTGCTTGAAGAATATAAATGCGCCATCGTTCCGGGAACAGCCTTTGGCGAGACGGGAGAGGGCTTTGCGAGAATTTCCTATGCCTATTCCATAAAGCATATCGACCAGGCACTCGATAGAATCGAGGAGTTCGTTAAGACTCTTTAATGAAATATAAACACGAATTTGTCGGGGAGGGGAATTTCGCCTCTGCGGAGGCGACCGGCACCGGTGAGGCCGAACGCGACCTTTTAAAAAAGGTCGATCAAAACTTACAAACAAAAAAGACATTTAATGTTTATCTCTTTTTTACGTGGGATTTGTGGTGATTTCACGTAAAAAAATAGTTTAACAATCAAATATTTCTCCTGTTTAAGGTTTTGGTCAAATTTTTTCAAAAGTTTGTGGGAGCCGGCGACAGCACCGGTCGCCGCCGCAGTGGCGAAACTCCCCCGACAAATTCCTATTTGACAAAAAAGGTCAAGGCTCGAATGAGTCTTGACCTTTATATATTTTGTAAAAATTACATTCCGAGAGTTGCAGCTCCGACGATACCTGCGTCATTGCCAAGCTTTGCGATGCGAAGCTCGGTAGCCTTAACAACACCGCCGCCGTAAGTTTCCTTCTTTATCAGCGGATCAAGCATATCGATGAGCACCTGACCTTCGTTTGAAATTCCGCCACCGATGGAGACTACCTCGGGCTGGAAGATATTGACGATATTTGCAAGACCTGTTGCAAGGTATGCGATGTATGTGTCAACGACTTCTTTTGCGGCCTTGTCGCCCTTGTCATTAGCCATAAATGCGGTTCTTCCGCTGACCTTGCCATGCTCCTTTGCAATGTCGCTCATAACGGTATGGACGCCTGCCTTTTCACATTTCTCGATCTTTTCGTTTGTCATCTTGATAAGACCTGTTGCGGAGCTGTATGCCTCCCAGCAGCCCTTTCTTCCGCAAGAGCACTGCTTGCCGTCCTGCTCGATAACGATATGACCAAGCTCAGCACCTGCAAAGTTGAAGCCGGAATAAACCTTATTATCAATAATAATTCCGCCACCAACACCTGTCCCGAGTGTGATCATGATGGAGTTGGAAGTTCCCTTTGCAGCGCCTGCAATGGCTTCGCCCCAAGCAGCAGCATTTGCATCGTTTTCAACATGCACGCTCTTAACTCCTGTAAGCTCGGAAATGAGAGGGCAGATGGGGAATTTTCTGAAGGGAAGGTTGTTTGCATATTCAACAATACCGTCACGGCTGTTTGCAATTCCGGGGGAAGCAACACCGATAGACTCGATTTCGCTCATGTCGATGCCGTTATCGGCGGTGATCTTCTTGCAAAGATTTGCAATGTCTTGAGCAACCTTATCAGCGCCCTCTGTTACAACTGTGGAAACGCTTGCTTTTGCAACGATCTTAAAATCTGAATTTACGATACCTGCGGCGATATTTGTGCCGCCAAGGTCGATACCAATACGATACATAGTGGATACCTCTCTGATTTTTTATAATTTTATCTGCGGCTGATATCGAAAAACTCGCCGCAATCTTCATAATATATATTATAACCGTTATTTACCATAAAGTCAACTGTATTTTGGATAAAACTTTAAAGATTTTTTCCGAGATAATTGCACGTTGTTTCTTACGGAATATGACGGTTTTGAAGAAAAAAACATAAATGTAAAAAAATGTAATTTTGGTTGTTTAGTTCTCGATTTCATATACCAAAAACGGAATATTTGTCAAATTTGTGCATTTTGTATATGTGTAGAAAAATATGGTCTGAAATTGTGCAGTATTAACAAAAAAATCAATGGGGAGTTGCATACGGAAATGGGCTTTTGTTTTCAACGCGAGGTAAAACAAATTTACTCTTTTGCTTGTCAAGACCCAAAATTCAAAAAAACAGCCTTAATAATGCACAAAAAATTCCTTAAAACCGCTTGGGTTGTTAAAAATGTAGGTAAAAAATATTTACTATGCAAAAAACAGGGGTGAATAATGCCGGGAAAATGATTTTTTGTGATGCTTCTGAGGAGGACAGGTGATGGTTCGAATCCGCAAAAATGATTCAAATATAAAAAATACCACACTTGACAACACCCCCTCTTGTGTGGTATCATAAGTCCATGAAAATAGGGCAAAATTGCGCCTTTTTCCATGAATAGGCGAAGTTTTGATGAAAAACTGCCGAAAATTGGGATGCCTTTTTGCTCTCTATATTTCTGCGCATAGCGATATGCCGCCGATTTTTATCCCCGCTTGTTTTTTTGATGAGCGGTGCATGTCCGCAGTGAAACCGCGGATATCTTTTGAGTTGCTGTCGGCGTCTTTGCGTCCTTTGCGTTTGTTGTTTTCTTCATATTTATATGTTCACGGCAGAGCATATGATTTGAAGGGGCGCATGGGGATACTTTCAGCCGCGCAAGTCACATTACCCCGATGCTCCGTTTGAGCGGACATCACATTTTTGCAGGAGGATTTTGCAGATGAAAAAATCAATTTTCACCAGATCATTAGCACTTTTGCTTGCTATGATCACAGCTTTTGGTTGCTTAGCAACTGCCGTGCTCGCTACCGAAGCTGATTCTGCATCGGAAGAGCCCCCCGTTATCACGGCTGCACCCGTAGCTGACGACGGAGATGAAAAGCAAAGCTCTGTTTCCGATGTATCGATCGACGACGTTAGAGAAATTCTTAACGCCATTTCCTATGAGGAATATTCGAAGAAGTATGCGAATGTTCCCTCGGCAACCGAATCAATAGTTATTGATGCGGTTGATTATATTGCCGACAAGACCGATGCGGCTGTAAGCGTTACCGATGCTTATCCCGCTGAAGACGGCAGTGCTGTTTCTGCTCTTTATGTTCCCGGTGACGGCTTCGTTTACTGGGGTGTTGAGGTTCCCGAAACAGCTAAATACAGTATTCAGGTTGAGTATTATCCCGTTGAGGCAAAGTCTGTTCCGATTCAGCGTATCTTCCGTCTGAATAATAAGGTTCCCTTTGCCGAGGCGCGTTACATATCTATGTCCAAGGTATGGACAAACGCATATGAGGAGCTTGATGCTGAAACGGGTCGTATCTTTAAGCTTGATATCGACAGAAACGAGCTTCGTCCCGCAATGTCACAGTCTCCCGAATGGAGAGTATATGAGCTTCGTGACGGCGACGGCTTCTATAGCGAGAGCTTCGAGTTTGTTTTCGAAGGCGGCTATAACGAGATCTCCTTTGAGAGCGTAAGTGAGCCTGTTGCGATAAAGAGCATCTCTCTTGTTCCTCATGAGAAGGCTCCTTCCTATGAGGAGATAGAGGCAGGATATAAGGCAAACGGATATGCTCCCGCAGATAAGAATGCTTCTGTTGAGTTTGAGGCTGAGGAGCCTGTGGCTATTTCCTCTCAGACGGTTTATCCCATCGAGGATGTTTCCTCTGCCATCACATCTCCTTCCGATCCTACAAGAATCATGCTCAATACCATCGGCGGTGAAAAGTGGCAGACATCCGGTCAGTGGGTGCGCTACACATTCACACCCGAGGCAAGCGGTCTTTACCATATCGTTACAAGATTTAAGCAGAGCATAAACGACGGTCTTTACAGCTCCCGTACTCTTTATATCTACGGTGGCGAGTATGACGGTGTTCCCTTTACCGAGGCAACACAGCTCCGCTTCCCATATTCCTCCGATTGGCAGGTATCTCCTCTTTCGGACGGTGAAACAGAATTTGAGTTCTATTTTGAGGCAGGCGTCGAATACACCATCGAGCTTGAGGTTTCTCTCGGCTCAATGGGAGATGTTGTAAGAAGAGTTGAAGATGCTCTTACCAGAATCAACAATGCTTACCTTAATATTATAAAGCTTACAGGTACTAACCCCGACAGCTACCGTGACTACGGCTTCTCAAGAGTTATGCCCGAGGTGCTCAACGAATTTATCCTTATGTCAAGAGAGATAAATGAGGTCTCCGAATACCTTACAGAGGTTGCCGGTGTTAAGGGCTCACAGGTTGCAACACTTGACCGCGTATCATGGCTGCTTGAAAAGATGGGTGGCGATGAGGATGTTATCGCGAAAAACCTCAGCGAGCTGAAGGCTTATATCGGTAACCTTGGTACATGGATCACAACAGCAAAGACCCAGCCCCTTCAGCTTGACTATGTACGCATTCAGTCAAGCGAGGCAGAGCTTCCTCGTGAGATGGAAGGCTTCTTCAGTGCCTTTGCATTTGAGATCAAGAAGTTCTTTATGAGCTTTGTTCGTAACTATGACCGTGTTGGTACACAGCAGGAGTTCTCCTCAGATGACGATATAGTTGAGGTTTGGCTTGCATACGGTCGTGACCAGTCTCAGGTTATCCGTACACTTGTAAACAACGAATTTACTCCCGAAACGGGAATCCCGGTAAATCTTAAGCTGGTTGCGGGTGGTACACTCCTTCCCTCTATCCTTGCAGGCATGGGACCCGATGTTTATATCGGTCTCGGTCAGGCAGAGGTTATCAACTATGCTATCCGAAGCGCTATCATGCCTATCGAGGATATGCCCGATTATGAGGAAACTCTCAAGTCCTATAATGAGGCTGCTATGGTCACTCTCGGAATGGCAGATGCAAACGGCGATTACCATTGCTACGGTCTCCCCGAGACACAGGCTTTCCCGATGATGTTCTACCGTAAGGACGTTCTTGCAGATCTTGGTATTGAGATTCCTAAGACATGGGATGACATCCTTGCAGCAGTTCCGATCCTCCAGGCAAACAACATGGAGATCGGTCTGACAACAGACTATAAGATGTTCCTCTACCAGAAGGGCGGAACACTTTATGCCGATGACGGTATGAGAATCAATCTTGATTCGAACCTGGCGCTTGAATCCTTCGAGATGATGTGTAATATGTTTACTATGTATTCATTCCCCTACACATATGACTTCGCTAACCGTTTCAGAACAGGTGAAATGCCTATCGGTATTGCTTCATACAGTGCAGCTTATAACAACCTCGTTGTATTTGCTACCGAAATCGACGGTCTTTGGGAATTTGTTCCGCTGCCGGGTATCATCGATGAGGAGACAGGCGAGCTTAACAACAGCTCTATCTCAACTGTAACCGCAACTGTTATGATCTACGGATGCGATAAGCCCATTGAGGCTTGGAGATTTATGCAGTGGTACTGCGGTGAGAGCTGCCAGATCCAGTATTCAAACGAGATGGTTGCGATCCTCGGTGAC
This sequence comes from Eubacteriales bacterium, assembly GCA_045648605.1. Lineage (GTDB taxonomy): Bacteria > Bacillota > Clostridia > Oscillospirales > CAG-272 > SIG710. Next base: position 10,075 of record JAZROG010000137.1, read on the forward strand.
TCCGCTAAGCATCCTACTGCAAATATCAAGGCGCTCTCCAGCTTGCCTTGGACTACAGATGAGCTTAACAACCTTGAGCTTCAGTTCAACAATCTTGCGTCTATCCCCAACTATCCCGGTTATTACTATATCGACCGTTATACAAACTTCGCGTTCCTTGCCGCTTATAACGAAAAGGCGAACCCCGTAAACGAGCTTCTCAGTTATATCAATACTATCAACAAGGAAATTACTCGTAAGCGTACGGAGTTTGGTCTTGAAACTCTTGAGGTTGGTCAGACACTTGCCGAGAAGCGTCTCGGTCAGGCATCCGATGCTCTTGAGAGTATCAATAATTCTTCCTATTCCGCTCAGATAGAGCAGGCTAAGGCCGCAATTGCGACGGAAACGGATATTATGGCAATCAGTGCCGCTGCCGATGCTCTTGAAGGAGCCGATGCGACGCTCTTTGAGACAGTGATCACTTACCTGCGCGATGCAGCGAGAGCATTGTCTACCTATAAATAATATAAAGCAATAAATTTTTGATTAAATAATAAGGAGAGAGCATAATGTCACAGAAAACGGCTCAGAAAAAAGCGGTAGCTCGCAAGGATATGACAAGAGCTCAGTGGACCTGGAAGGAAATGAAGCGAAATTGGGTAGCTTACGCTATGGTTGCCCCCTTCATGATCCTCTTTACGGTATTTACCGTCCTTCCCGTGCTTCTGTCTGTCGTAATCAGCTTTACCGACTTTAACCTGCTTGAAATCCCCAGTTTTGTTGGCGTGCAGAACTATATCACACTGTTCTTTGATGATGATATATTCCTGACAGCGGCTCAGAATACCTTCGTATTCGCCGTTATCGTCGGACCTTCGTCATACCTGATGTCTCTGCTTGTAGCTTGGTTCATCAATGAGCTTGGCCCCAGAATCAGAGCTATCGTAACACTTATCTTCTATGCACCTTCCATTTCCGGTCAGGTTTACCTCATTTGGGGTACCCTCTTCTCCGGTGACTCCTATGGTTGGGTAAACGGTGCACTTCTTAACCTCGGTATCATAACCGAGCCTATCCAGTTCTTTAACAATGCGAGCTACGTTATGCCTTTGTGTATCGTGGTTTCGCTCTGGACCTCGCTCGGTACATCCTTCCTGTCCTTTATCGCGGGTCTTCAGGGTGTTGACCGTTCCCTCTATGAGGCTGCAGCGGTTGACGGAATCAGAAACCGTTGGCAGGAGCTTTGGTATGTAACTCTGCCGACAATGAAGCCTCAGCTGATGTTTGGTGCTATCATGTCCATCACATCCTCCTTCGGCTTTGGCGGTATCGTTACAGCACTTTGCGGCTTTCCGTCCGTTGACTATGCCGCACACACTATCATGCACCATCTTGATGACTACGGCGGACAGCGATTTGAAACCGGTTATTCTTCGGCTATCGCGGTTATCCTGTTTGCAATAATGATCGGTGCAAATACTCTCGTTAAAAATATGATTTCAAAGGTGGGACAATAAAATGGCAAAGAAATTAAGAACCAGAAAACATAAAGTTGTCCTTAACCGTAGTGCGGGAGGAGACGCCGGCATAGCATTTATGCTGATAGTTCTCGGAGCATTCATGTTCCTTCCCATGGTATATGTAGTAATGCAGTCGCTGAAGCCTCTGGATGAGCTTTTCATGTTCCCCCCGAGATTTTACGTTATGAATCCTACATTCCAGAACTTTAAGGACCTCTTTACACTCATGAATACCTCGATGGTGCCCTTCTCAAGATACATCTTCAATACGGTATTCACTTCTGTTGCGGGAACAACAGGTAACCTTTTCTTCTCTTCACTTGCAGCTTATGCTCTTGCGAAGATCAAGTTCCCGGGCGCGAACTTCATGTTCACAACCGTAAGAACATCTCTTATGTTCCATTCAACGGTAACAGGTATCACAAGCTTTATCATCATGGCAGCTCTTAAGTGGGTAGATACATATTGGGCGATCATCATTCCCGCTTTCTGTACCTCTCTCGGTCTTTACCTTATGAAGCAGTTCATGGAGACAAACGTTTCCGATGCTGTTCTTGAGAGTGCAAGACTTGACGGTGCAAGCGAGCTTAAGACCTTCTGGGTCATCGCGATGCCTATGGTTAAGCCCGCTTGGCTTACACTTATCATCTACTCCTTCCAGGGTCTCTGGAACGCAGGCGCATCTATCTATATCCATAGCGAGCAGCTGAAGTCCTTCAACTACGCTATCAACCAGATCGTCGCCGGCGGTATCAGACGTTCGGGCGCATCTGCGGCTTCAACCGTTATTATGATGCTTGTCCCGATCCTCGTATTCGTTATTTCACAGTCAAATATCATTGAAACTATGGGTTCCAGTGGTATGAAGGATTAAGGAGGAAAGCAAATGAAGAAATTAACAAGTCTTATTTGTCTGATATTTGCTCTCATTATGGTGATGGCTCCCGCAGCCGTTGCCGCAGCTCCTTATCAGACCTATACTTACTCGATCAAAGGCTTTGCTCTTTATTCTCCCGATGCTTATGTGCCGGTTCAGAATATGGACTATAAATATTGGGGCGTTGATCATGCTCCCGGATCTATCAAGGACGTTGTTACGGATGAAAACAATAATTTCTACCTTATCGACGCTGCAAATAACGAGCTTATCGTCCTTGATTCTTACCTGAAGCTCAAGTTTATCATTAAAAACTTTGTAAATGACCAGGGTGTTCCGGATGGATTCACAAATCCTCAGGGCGTTTTCGTTACGAAGGACAGAATCTTCGTCTGTGATACAGACGCAAGCCGTATTGTAACATTCGACCTTTCAGGACATTTCCTCTCGGTAATTCCTCAGCCTGAGTCAAACCTCTTTACAGAGGGCGCGGCTTATAAGCCGATCGCACTTGCTGTTGACCAGTACGACAGACTTTATGTTGTATCATCAACAACCTATCAGGGTATCATCGTTATGACCGATGAGGGCGTTTTCACAAGCTTTATCGGTGCTCAGAAGGTCGTTGCAAACCTCTGGCAGCTCATCTGGAGAAGATTCCAAACAGAGGATCAGAGAGCTCTCACAGAATCCTTCATTTCAACAGAGTTCAATAACATCAGCATTACAAACGATGGCTTTATCTATGTTACTACTCAGTCACTTGATGAAGCAAAGCAGCAGGCTGCGATTCAAGGTAAGGATAAGTCGGGTGACTATGCTCCCGTTAAGATGCTTAACGCATCCGGTGACGAGATCATGAGACGTAACGGCTTCTATCCTCCGTCTGGTGAGGTTGACGTTTCAAACCTTTCAACAGACATTCTCGTTGGTCCTTCTGTTATCACAGACGTTGCGGTTGGTCCCGAAAAGACATGGTCTATCGTTGACCGTAAGCGTTCAAAGGTATTTACATATGACTTTGACGGTAATCTCCTCTTCGCTTTTGGTGATACAGGTACAATGCTCGGTAATATCTCCATCGTTCAGTCTATCTGCTATCAGGGCGATGTTCTTGCGATCCTTGACGGTGTAAATAACACCATCACAACCTTCAAGAGAACAGAATACGGCGATGCACTTGTTCAGGCACTTGCTTATCAGAACAACCGTCAGTATGACCTTGCTATCAATGCTTGGACAGAAATTCTTAAGAGAAACAGTAACTTTGATACTGCTTATATCGGTATCGGTCAGTCTCTCTTCCGCCAGGGTGAATATTCCGAGGCTATTGAGTATTATCAGTCCGCATACGATACAGATAACTATTCGGATGCTTATAAGGAGCTTCGTAAGGAGTGGATTTCAAAATATCTCTTCCTTCTCCTTGCAGTTGTTATCGTAGTTATAGTTCTCTTCTCCAAATTCCTTAAATATGCTGCAAAGGTCAACTACAAAACAAGTATTTCGGTTGGAAAACGCACATATAAGCAGGAAATGCTCTTCGTATTCCACCTTATGTTCCATCCCTTTGATGGCTTCTGGGATCTTAAGCATGAAAAGAGAGGCTCGATAAGAGCAGGTCTTACGATAATCCTTATCACAATTATTTCCTTCTATTATCAGTCCATCGGTCAGGGTTATGTTATGAACCCCGAAGGAAAATATTTCTCGATCTTTGTTCAGTTTGCGGCAGTTCTTGCACCCTTCTTCCTTTGGGTCGTAGGTAACTGGTGTCTTACAACTCTCTTTGAGGGCGAGGGAAGCTTTAAGGACATTTTCATTGCTTGCGCATATTCGCTGGCTCCCGTTCCGCTTCTCGTTATTCCCTCGACCATCTTCTCGAATGTTGTCACATCCACTGAAACTGCAATTGTAACTCTTCTTGTTACAATCGGTTATCTCTGGCTTGGACTGCTCTTGTTCTTCGGAATGATGGTAACACATGACTATTCTCTTGGTAAGAACGTACTGACAACACTCGGTACGGTCGTTGCAATGGCGTTTATCATGTTCCTTGCAATACTCTTTTCAACACTTCTCGGAAAGGTTGTAAGCTTTGTAACGAACATTATAGACGAAATCAGTTACCGAATTTAAGCTTACAGATAGGAGAGATAAAATGAAAATTAAAAGAATATTGTCGCTGCTCTTCGCTGTACTGATGGTGCTCGGTAGCTTTAACCTTGCAGCTGTACAAACATTCGCAGCAATTTCAAAGGCAGACCTTGTTGAAGATGACATTGATCTGCTAAAAACGGTATTCAATTCCGCCGAGGACAGAGCGGCAGCAATGACCCACTTTGTCACAGTTGGCGATTTTGAGATCTATGCCGACGATTATTCCGGAGAGGTTATCGTTAAGAATACCAAAACCGGTCAGTATCTTTGCACTAACCCCTATAGTGTTGGTTCCTCAAAGGCTTCCGACACACAGAAGTATCAGCTTCTCTCACAGGCAATCGTTTACTATACCGACAACACAACTCAGAAGACCTTTACCTCCTATGAGGAAGGCTCTATGCGCGGTCAGGTAAAGATTGCAAGAATTAAGAACGGTATCAGAGTTGAATATTCTCTCGGAAGCGAGCAGACAAGACTTCTCGTTCCCAAGATGATAAGCAAGGCAAGATTCCAGTCTGAAATTCTTAAGCATGTTACCGAATCCGAGGCGAGAAAGAAGCTCACAACCTTCTATTCACTTAAGGATCCCGCAGCGCAGAAGAATGATACTATGAAAAACGCTCTCTATAAGAGATGGCCCATCACAAAGGAGATGGCTATCTATATTCTTCCTACAGACGGTAACGGTGCGGTAGGTATGCAGGACCAGAAGGAGATTGAGGCAATAATCAAGCAGTATTGTCCTCAGTATTCCTTCGAGGATCTTGACTATGACCACTCTCTTACAAGATTTGAGGGCGAGGACAGAGAGCCTGCAAACTTTAAGTTCGCTATTGAATATACCATAGACGGTAATGAGCTGGTTGCAACTCTTCCCGCAAACGGTATCACCTATAACGAGGAAGAATATACTCTCGATTATATCGAGCTTCTCCCTTATATGGGTGCAAGCAAGAACCCCAATGAGGGTTATACATTCCTTCCCGACGGTTCGGGTGCTATATTCAGCTTCCTCGAGCTTGACACAGGAAGCGCAACAACAGTAACTGCTCCCGTTTACGGTATCGACTATGCTTTACAGACAATTAAGGGCTCTTATGAGCAGACGATAGTTGCTCCCGTGTTCGGTCTTGTTGAAAATGAGCCTGTTTATAAGACTGTTGAAAAGCAGGAAGAGGTTCAGGTGGAAAAAGAGGTTGAGGTTACCGATGAAAACGGCGAAACTACAACTACCACAGAAACAGTTACAGAAATCAAGACCACTTACGATAAGGAATTCGTAGGAAATCAGAACAGAGGCTTTTTTGCCATTATTGAGGAAGGCGATGCAATGACTCAGCTTTCCACATACCATGGCGGTGCCTTCCATGAGTATAATACAGTGAAAATGACTGTAACTCCCCGTCCGAAGGACTCCTACAACCTTGCAACAGCTATCTCTGTCGGCTCTAACTCCACATGGACAGTTGTTTCCGAAAGACGTTACACAGGTAACTTTAAGATAAGATACTTTATGCTCACAGATGATGCCATTGCCGAGGCAAACGGTATTGAGGACTATTACCAGACCTCTTGGCTTGGTATGGGTGATGCATATAAGGATTATCTAAAGGACTCGGGTATTCTTACAAAGCTTAGCGAGGAGGATCTCGGTGAGGGCATACCGCTCTATGTTGAGACCTTCGGAGCAATCGAAAGCATCGAAAAGATACTTTCCATCCCTGTAACCGTTATGACTTCAATGACTTCTTTTGATGATATTCAGACAATGTATTCGGAGCTTTCTTCGGATGGCATCAAGAATATCAACTTTAAGCTTACCGGCTATGCAAACGGCGGTATGAAGTCCACCGTTCCCTATAAGCTGAAGTGGGAAAAGGCTGTCGGCGGCAAGGATGGCTTTAAGGAGCTTGTTGCTGATGCAAAGGAAAAGGATTACGGAATATATCCCGATTTTGACTTTGCTTATATCAACGAAACAGGTCCATTTGACGGCGTAAGCCTTAAAAAGCATGCTGTTAAGTCTATCGATAACCGTTACACAAGTATGCGTGTATATAGCGCTGCAAGACAGAACTATGCTTCCTTCTTCCAGCTTGCAATGTCTCCCGCTTACTACTATCGCTTCATCGATAAGCTTTCCGAAAATTACATGGATTATGATCCTATCGGAATTTCCGTATCGACTCTCGGTAATGCACTTAACTCCGACTTTGATAAGAAGGAGCCTTACAACCGCGAGGACGGAAAGAACTTTACAGTGGATGCATTCGAGTCACTTTCCGAAACATATGGAAGCGTTATGACAAATGGCGGTAATGCTTATATATGGAAGTATGCCGATCATATCCTCGATATGCCCCTTGACTCCAGCCGTTATATCAAATCTACCTATACTGTTCCTTTCCTTGGATATGTTCTCCACGGATATAAGAACTTTACAGGCTCTGCGATAAATATGGCAGGTGATATCCGTTATGAGATACTGAAATGTATCGAAAACGGTGCTTATATGTACTTTATCCTCTCTTATGACAATACAGAGCTTCTCAAAGAGGACAAACAGCTCAGTAAATACTATTCTATCAGATATGATATCTGGTATGAGGACGTTGTAGAGCTTTATAATGAGCTTAATGCGGTTCTTGAGCCTCTTCAGACAAAGGAGATCGTAGATCATCAGTTCCTTGTCGGAGAGCGTGTGCTTGAAGAGGGAGAGGGTTATGATAATGAGAACCCCGATAAGTACAAGACCATGGATGACGGCCGTATCGTAAAAGTTGTTTACGAGGACGGAACAACCTTCATTCTTAACTACAACTATTTTGATGTAACCGTAGAAGGCACAGTAGTAGAGGCTTACGGTTATGTTAAGGTAAACTGAAAAGGAGAGGTGAAAAGCTATGACAAATAATGCAGCAGTAAAAGCGCCGAAGAAAAGACGTCGCGCCGCTTCTCTTGATAAAAAGAAGGCCCGTGGCGGTTGGTGGTTCGTTCTGCCTTTCGCTATCGGATTCCTCGTTGTTTATCTTCCCATTCTTTGGGACTCGGTAAGATTCAGCTTCTATCATGTTAGCTCCCAGGCGGGAGGCGGTATGATCCTTGATTGGGTCGGACTTGAAAACTATACGGATGCACTTTTCGTAAATCCGAACTATATCCAGAACCTTATTTCAGGTCTTGGACAGATGGCATTCGATATTCCCGCGATCGTAATTTTCTCTCTCTTCATGGCGGTTCTTCTGAACACAAAAATGAAGGGAAGAGCAGTGTTCCGTGCTATATTCTTCATGCCCGTTGTCCTTGCAACCGGTTTTATGGCTTCTCTTGAGGCGAGCAACGTTCTTTCGTCTTACATGGATAGCACCTCGGGAATAAACGACGGTTCCGGAAGAAGCGCATCCTCCGATATCATCTCGGTCCTTGACTTTGAAAAGCTCTTTGACAAGATGAAAGTGGGTACTGAGATCGTTCGATACGTTATCAGTATTATCAATAATATTTATGATATCGTTAACCGAAGCGGTGTACAGATGCTTATCTTCCTTGCGGGACTTCAGTCCATCTCACCCGCGATCTATGAGTCCTGTCAGATCGACGGTGCTTCCGGTTGGGAGACCTTCTGGAAGGTTACACTGCCTATGATAAGCCCCATGATCCTCGTTAATGCGGTTTATACCATCATCGACTCCTTCACAGCTCAGTCGAACAGCATCATGCGATTCATCGACAGCGTTTATAAGGGCGAGATCAACGGTAATACCATCAGCTCTGCGATGTCTTGGATGTACTTCATCATTGTAATCCTCATCGTTGCTGTGGTTGCAGGTATATTCTCTGCATTCGTATTCTATCAAAGACGTGATTAAGGAGGGATAAAAATGGACGCACAGAATACTACTAAAATGCCAAAGATAACAAAAGAAACCAAGAATAAGATACGCGTTGATTTTGAAAGAACTCCTTTAAAGGACAGACTTAAGGCAAAATTCGGAACAGCATTTATCTATCAGAAGATAGGAATTGCAATATTCCGTTTCGTGCTTCTCATAGGTCTTTCGTACATCGTTCTTTATCCCTTCATCTCAAAGATCGCATCCTCCTTCATGGGAATGAGCGATTTTGTTGATGCAACGGTGCGCCTTATTCCTAAGGACTTCACACTCAACATCTATAAGGCAGTTTTCACAGAGCTTGATTATTGGAAGGCATTTACAAATGTGTTTACTCTTTCGCTTATCTCCGCAATTTTGCAGACATTCTCTTGCTGCGTAATTGCTTACGGATTTGCAAAGTTTAAATTCAAGGGTAACGGAATTCTCTTCCTCCTTGTTATGCTCACGATGATCATTCCTCACCCAACACTTAAGCTTTCTATGTTCCAGAATTTCAAGGATTTTGACATTCTCGGTATCTTCGGATTGCTTACAAAGATCGGTATTCTTCCCGATAACTTTGCATACGGTCTCAGACTTACAAACTCCTATTGGCCTCTCGTTATCCTCTCCGCTTGCGGTCTTGCATTTAAGAACGGTCTTTACATATTCATGCTCAGACAGTTCTTCAAGGGCGTTCCGGATGAGCTTGAGGAGTCGGCTTATATCGACGGATCGGGTATCTTCCGCACATTCTTTACTATCATTATTCCCCTTTCCGTGCCGATGCTTATAACTGTGTTCCTCTTCTCTTTCTCCTGGCAGTGGACAGACAACTATTATTTGCCTCTGTTCTTCCCGACCGGCAGAATTTGTGACTGGAGCGACGTTATCAACGAAATCCCGATATCCCTCAAGACAGATTATGCAGGAGCAAATCTCTTCGAACAGGCGATTCACAATACAGCAGGTATGATGGCTATCGCACCGCTGATTGTTGTTTATCTCTTCTGTCAGAGATTCCTTGTTCAGGGTATCGAAAGATCCGGTATCGTTGGATAAGCTTAATATTATATCCAATAAGGGACTGCTTCATTATGAAGCAGTCCCTTTAGATTATAGTTATATGAAAAAAGCTGCCTCTCGGTGAGACAGCTTTTCGTTTTACTGATTATCATTAAGCTTTGCGTATTGATTTTGTTCGTAATTATCGTTTAGAGTATAATTTCTGTACGGTTTATTATAGCTTTTGTAGCCGAGCAAATACGACCTGTAGTTATATCCTGTGGACTCTGCCATGTTTAGAACTGCGCCTATGAGGCGGCAACCGCTTCTTGTAAGCTGCGATTTTACTCTCTGGAGAGTGCGGTGATTGGTATGATTGGCAGCCACATTTAAGATAACGCCATCGCACTGAGCTGCAATAACAGCGGCATCAATAACGAGACCAAGCGGCGGAGTATCAATGATTATAAAATCAAATACAGAGCGGTAATATTCGATCATCTCCGCAAATCTGTTGCTTCCGAGAAGCTCAACAGGATTTGGAGGATACGGACCCGAGAAGACGATATAAAAATCAGAGAACTGGGTTTCATAAACGATTTCATCGCTCTCTGCCTGACCTGAGAGGTAATGAGTGAGACCAATTATATCGTTCTCTGCAACATGCTTTTCGACCAAAACAGATTTTCTGAGGTCTGCATCAATCAGAAGTACCTTTTTTCCGGATTCAGCCAAGCTCTTTGCAAGCTCCATTGAAACAAAGCTTTTTCCTTCATTCTGTCCTGAACTTGTAATTGCAATTGTTTTAATATCCGATCCGCTGAAAAGAACATTTGTTCTGAGTGTTTTAAATGCTTCCTTGATCTCATAGCGGTCAGGTGTTTTTATAATCAGATTTATGGTTTTCATATATCAAAGCTGTACTCTAGAGTGAGATCCTTTCGTAAAAAATAGGTGGACAAAAAGCTAAAGGGATTTATTATTTTGTTTTTTTCTTTGACGGCTTTTTTGCGCGGCCCTTGTTCTTTTGCCTGCGCAGAAGCGAAATATCGGGTATCGAGCCGAGTACGCAAATTCCAAGTGCCTTTTCAACATCGTCCGGTGTTCTGATGCTGTCATTGAAAAGATAAGCGACAACGATTATGGCAGCTGCCAATACAACACCGATGAAAACAGAAAAAAGGATGTTTTTGCTCATTTGGGGGCTGGAGGGAGTTATCGGGATCTCGCCGTATTCTTCAATGGTTATATCCTCAACACCCATTATTTCGATAGCTTTTTTTCTTGCAACCTTTGCAAAGGCATCAACGAGAAGCTTTGCGCGTACAGGATCTTTATCTGTGATCGTTATGTCAACAAATCTTGTTTCGTTGTTATCAAGCGAAAGCTGACCCTTGAGCGACTTATAATTTGCAGAATTTTCACCGATCGAATCGAGAACCTGTCTTGAAACCTCATTGCTTTTTATAAGAATCTTGAAGTCATCCTTCAGAGTAACAGCACTGTTAAGGTCGTTTATCGAGGTCGAAAGTGAACTCTGTCTATTCAAAATATAAACTCTTGCTGTTGAACTGTAAAGAGG
>JAZROG010000138.1:0-44380 GCA_045648605.1 Eubacteriales bacterium
ACTGGTTGTACCTGTTTTTCCTGCGCAATCGACAGTTTTACGAAGTGTTAATGCTTTTGCTGTACCGTTGTTTACAACATTGGAAAGCATTTTTGTCATAATAGCGGCATTTTCTTCACTGAAAACAATATTTCCGGGGTCTTCGTTGGAAAGCAACACTTCCCCGTCCGCTGTTGTGACCTTAAGATATGAATGAGCGGAATTGAAAACACCGTCATTGGCAAATGCTGTATATGCAGCTGTGATCTCTCTGACCGTAACACCGTATGTGAACTGTCCGAGAGCAAGAGGTGCAGGAGCGATATCGGAAAGTATTTGACCGTTTGAAAGCTCCACAAGCTCAAGAAGACTCTTCATTCCCAGCTTGTCGCGACAAAATTCAAAGGCATTTTGCAATCCCACGTCTTCCAGAACCTTGACCGCAATTGTGTTTACGGAACGCTCAATAGCACTGTTTATATTTGTCAGACCACCAAAAACATCGGGGAGGTTGTGTGGCCATGGAGAATTGTTTTCTCTGAAATTAACAGGAGTATCATCATATACCGTTGCATAGGTGATAAGTCCGTTTTCAAGTGCAGGCCCGTAAACAGATACAGGCTTTGTGGATGATCCCGCAGGTCTTACGGTATCGGTTGCAAAATTCTGAACTCGATTTCCCTTCTTCTCTCCCTTTGCGCCTGCAACGCCGAGAATATCGCCGGTGTGTGGATCAATAATTATCATCGAAGATTGAGCGGGCATTCCGCTTGTATGCTCGGGGAAATATTCGTCGCTGAGATATACCTCGTCAAGCACATTCTGAACGCTCGGATCCATACAGGTATATATCTTAAGACCGCCAGAATAAACAAGAAGGTTAGCAGCCTGATAAGTGTACCCTTTTGCAACAAGGTCCTCAATAACATCATTGATAACCATATCCGTGTACCATGAATTGATGTTGGTATTACCGTCATTGCCCGATGCGAGGTTAAAAACAGGCTCTTGGTCATAAAGCTCGTTCATGGTCTCCTTGCTGATGAGCCCCTCCTCACTCATCTTCCAGAGGATCGTCTGGCGACGTTCCTTGTTATGCTCCGGAAACCTGATGGGGTTATAATAGGAAGGATTGTTGGTGATCGCAGCAATGCAGGCACATTCAAGAAGACTCAGCTCACTGACATCTTTACCGAAATAAGTATTTGCCGCCGCTTGAACACCGTAGCAATTTTGCGAAAGGTTGATAACATTGAGATAGAGAGTCAGAATATCTTCCTTTGATTTTTTACTTTCAAGGTCGAGCGCCCAGAAGATCTCCTGTATCTTACGCTGGATCTTATAATCATCCTCGCCGGTAATGTTTTTAATAAGCTGCTGTGTTATGGTCGAAGCACCGAATTTGTCCTTTATCGGAAAAATGAAGTTGACTCCTGCGCCAACGGTTCTGTACCAGTCAACACCCTTGTGATCCCAAAAACGCTCATCCTCGATGGCAACAAAGGCATTTATAAGATCCTTTGGAATTTGAGAATAAGGCACAAAAATACTGTTTGAGCCGCCGTAAAGTCGAGCGTCCTCAAGCTCAATGGCAGTACCGATTCGGTTTGCTCTGTCGGTAAATTCGTAATAATAGAGCTTGGTCGTGGTATTTGTGGTATTCAGCTCAAATTTGGATTCATCCACATTGATATCGATATTATTTTTTACATAGATAGCGAAGGCACTTCCAACGATTATCGCAGTTATGATGCCAACCAGCATAATAGTCAAAAAGGAATTGAGCAGAAAGATCAGAATTCTTCCCACCAGACCTCTTTTTTTCCTTGGCTTTGAGTTATTATCCTTGTTTTTCAAGTTATTTCTCCTTTCAAAGAGAGCATGAAAGCAAATATATGGTAATATTATACACCAATTTTTTGAATATATTATGAATTCACGGTAATAATAAAATCAACAAGCAAATTTTTTATACATTCAGGGGTAAAAGCATGAAAAAAATTATTTTTTACGCCATCGCCGCGCTCACCGTGTTCTTGGCATTTTTCTCAATATCCTTTTCTCTTGATAACACAATGAAATACAACCGCTTGAGCGCCAGCTCATCAAATCAGCTTTCGGATATCAAAACAAGGCTCACGCGGCTTGAGGATGAAAACGCCTGCTTTGTTGTGCTTATGGAAAATGATGGCATAATAGGGATTTACGACAGCGACAGACGCTATCTGCTCGGCACCATCAATGTAGATGTAAAAACGCTCCCCGAGGCTGACAGAAAAAGACTCCTCGATGGGATAGAGGTTAAGGATTCCGCAAAATTTATTTCACTTTTCGAGGATTATTCAAGTTAAAATGCCATTTGGGGTTGCAGTTTTGCAACCCCATTTTATGTATCGGCAAGCATTTTTTCAAAAAGCTGTATTTTTGCCTGTGAAAATTCGTAAGCGCCTTTGAAATCCTCGGTTTCCTTGCAGCATTTTTCAAGGCTGTCAAGTATCATGTATAATATTGGCTTAGGCAGGCTGTTGTCATCATAAATCTGCGAAAGAAGCCCTATTGCTGCCGCATAATTCTCGTTTTTTATAAGCGAAAAGGCGGTAAGCGCATGGAAATATTCGATATTATCCCATTTCTCACCTTTGACATTGCTTTTTTCGCAGAAAAGAATCTCGGAAAATTTACAGATGTCGCAAGAACAGATAAAATTAGTCGAAGCATCGGGAATGTCTATGGCAAGGCTTGGAGAAATATGCGCCATAAGCTCTCCGTGCGCCCTTATGCAAGAAAGGATGCACCCTGTATCGAATACTGTCATTAAAGAATATTCCAAGGCTTCCTCGAGCATCTTTGCCGATTTTTTCAGTTCTCCCCTCGAAAAGCATGCTATACCGATATGATATGCAGCATTTGCGAGCATATAAGTTATCTCATTATCCGAGCCGTCAGCAAGACAGGAAATGCAAAGGTCACGGCAGATCTCCCATTCTCCACTCTTGAATGAGCTGATTATATTTGCATAATTCGTGTACTTCCTATAATACATCTCATTTGTATCGCCCTCGGTCAGAAGATATCCCGGCTGAACACCAAGGCGATTGGCAAGATATATCAGGCTTTGAAGCGAAGGAAGGGCTGCGCCGTTCTCTATCTGGCTCAGCATATTTCGTGTTATTACGTCACCTGCAAGCTCCTTTTGGGTCATAAGCTTGGATGAACGTAAATTTTTGATTTTTTCTCCAATATTCATTCGGTGTTTATGATCACTTCTTTGTTTTTCTCAGCTGTTCTGCTGTTGTTTTCTTTTTATCCTCATGAGCACGATATGTGCTGATACTGTTAAGATCATCCTTTACGCCGCGCCATATTGAGTCCTCATAGCTTTTTATCTTGATCTCGGAATTGCTTGATTTGCTCTTGATATCCTCCACCGCTCTTTCGAGAACACTGTAAGTATAAGAGGTCACAGAGATAACATCTCTACGGCTTTCGGCGGCTGCAAGTTGAAGCTTTGAAAAAATGCTCTCCATTGCCCTCTTTGAGGTTTCTTCTATACTTTTTCTCTTCTCTTCAAGCTCTCTTTCGGCCTTCTCCTCAAGGATCCGTGCTTCTTCCCTTGCGGCAGAGATGATCTCCTCTGCAGTCTTATTTGCCGAGATCAATGTGTCTCCGATGCTTGCACTTGTCTTGTCGTAAAGCGCCGCTTTTTTTATAAGCTCGTCATATTTTTCTTTTGTGATCTCAATTTCCGGGGCTTGCTCCTTGAGTCGCTCGATTTCGGACTTAAGTGATTCAATCTCGTTATATTGCTCTGAAATTATTGCTTCCTGCCTGTCAAAATCAAGCTTCAAGACCTTTTCATCCCCCTCAAAAGTGCCATCGTTTATTTCTTTTGAAGCTTCATCGGCTTGCATCAATGCGCTATCCTCAAGAAGCTGCTTTTCGGCGGAAATTTTTGCGATTTGCGCATCCTTTTCGGCAATTTCTGCTTTTGCTCTGTCAAGCTCGACTTCAAGAACGCCGAGTTTTTCAGAAAGCTCTCCTGACTCGCTCTCTGCGCGCTTTACTCTTTCATTTGCCGCCGCTTCTCTTTCCATCAGCTCTGCTGAGGAACGCACAATATATTCATTTACATCGCTCTTATTATAGCCACCAATGGCATTTCTGAAAACAACATTTTTAATATCGGACATTTTTCATCCTCCAATCGGTTTTTATGACCATTTAATATATGATAACATATTTTTTCAAAATAATCAATCACTTTTTTCAATATTTTGTTTTTTTCTCTTTACGAAATCGATTTTTTATGGTATAATTATAAAAATTCAGACTTTTTGGAGGATTTACAAATGGAATTGCTGGAGAAAAAAATATTAAGTGACGGTGAATTGCGCGAAGGCGGAATTTTAAAGGTTGACAGCTTTCTCAATCATCAAATAGATGTTGAGCTTATGATCGAGATAGGAAAAGAATTTGCAAGGCTTTTTGCAAATAAAAAAATAAATAAAATACTCACCATCGAAGCATCCGGAATCGCCATTGCTTGCATTGCCTCACAGTTTTTCGGCAATGTTCCCATTGTATTCGCAAAAAAGACGGAATCTTTGAATCTTAGCGGTGACGTATATGCTACGGATGTTCATTCCTACACAAAAAATAAGGATTACACAGCGAGAATAGACAAAAAATACATAAACGAAGGTGATAATGTTCTTATTATCGATGATTTTCTCGCCAACGGCGAAGCCGCTATGGGACTTATGCGCCTTGTTAAGATGGCTGGAGCAGAGGTTGCGGGTGTTGGAATATGCATCGAAAAGGCATTTCAGCGCGGCGGCGATCTGATAAGAGAAAACGGTGTTACACTCCATTCCCTTGCGATCGTTGACGTCAAGGAAGACGGCTCTATTTCATTTCTTCAAAAATGAGCGCTAATATTTTAAAGCTGATAGCTTGTCTTACGATGCTTTCGGATCATGTAGGATACATGATGATGGCAAGCAGCATCGGAGATTATGATATAGCGCTTTTGCTTCGTCTTGTAGGAAGAATTTCATTTCCGATTTTTGCATTTCTCATAGCAGAAGGCTTTAAACACACTAAAAATGTAGTCTTTTACACGGCACGGCTTTTGGCTGCGGGAATTATATCGGAGATACCCTATAACATATGCTTTCATGGCAAATTGATATACAGAGGCTCGCTTAATGTTATGTTCACCTTTGTTATAGCTCTTGTCATGCTTATCTTTGCGGATATGTGCATAAAATCCTCAAAAAAAGAAATAAGATTTTTATTTATCATACCACTTTTTGCCGCTTGTTATTTTGCTCACAGGTTCTCGGTTGATTACGGATATTTTGCGATACTGCTGGTATTCCTATTTTATATTACCGATTCAAATGCGATATCAAGAAAGATAATGCTTATCCCCGTCCTTCTTTTGTTTGCGGCGAGAGAATTTATTCTTTCTTTTATAGATGGTGTTTCACCAACTCAATGGCAACAGCAGCAGTTTTTTTCCGTATTATCCTTCATTCCCCTGCTTCTTTACAACGGCAAGGGAGGATCGTCAGGCAAAACAAAGGGTGCACGAAAGGTAAAACAGTATCTTTTCTATCTGTTCTACCCCGCACACCTTGTGGCTTTATATTTAATTTTTGTTTTTCTTGTTAAGCTTAAATGACCATCGGTGCTTCGAAGAGCATTCTGCGAAGCTTGAAATAGATTTCAAAAAGGCTTGATATGGGAAGAGGATTTTCGCCCCTTCCGCATTCGACTGTATAAGCGGATTTTTTCAGCTCCTTAACTGCCCAGTCTGTAAAGCCTCCGCTTGCGGCGCTTCCCTCTGTCTTCATAAGCTTATATCCGCTCATTCTTTCAAGCATTTTTCCTATTCTGAAGCTTTCCGCAGGAGGATCGAATTTATCACCGTAATATATCTCTTCTCCCTGTGAATGAAAGGAAATAAACAATCCGATATCATCATTAAAACGGCAAAAATTTGCTAAAAGTCCGCTTTCGGGCTCGGATTCGGGAGAAAAGCCGCACCATTTCGTCGGTGCTCCGTCAGATATCCTCTGTGCTTCTTCACATCGCAAATATTCATAGAAGCCGGCATCGTAATTATGGTTCAGATCCACCCCTCTGCCGTTGGCTTGCCAGCGAGAAAAATCTTCATTTTCTCTGTTCATTTTTAGCAGTCTATCACGCAAGGGATTATTTTTTTCGACACCGTTTATCTGATAATCTACTCCGTCGGGATTCAGCATTGGTATTATCATTATACTTCTTGTGGAATTAAGATAGCTTACAGATGTATGCCCGATATGACCATTCGCCTCAAAAAGCTCGCAGTATTCATTTGCAAATTTCAGAAGAAGAGCTGTGGTTATCCATTCCATTCCGTGATGCGCGCCGATATAAAGGATGCGCTTTTTCCCTTTTCCGAGTGTTATTATGGGGATGCTTTTGTTCATGAGAGAATTTCCGAGAAATGTTACATGGAAGCATTTATATCTTTCTGCAAAAATATTTATGTATTCTAACATTCTGCGGTGTGTCATCGGGGCATCATAAGGAAGCGTCGCGTTTTTTGTATCTATTGGCGTTTCTTTTTCCAATAATATCACCTCGCTTTTTGATTCTATAAAATCATATGCTCAAATAAATTCAAATATGAAGGACGAACATGAAGAGTAAGTATATTAACTTTAATTTGTTTTTTGCATCGACTCTCACCCTGCTGTATCTTATATACAGTGCGGTTTTATCCCCTATATACATAAGCCTATGCTCGGATATTATATGGCTTGAGAGCTATTTACCGTATGTTCTTGAGCTGCTTCTCGAAATCTGCCAGCTTTTTATATGGGTACATATTTTCTCTTGTCTCATCTACTCTGTTAAAAAAAGAAGGTTGACATTCTTTTTTGTATTTACCGCTGTTCTGACTCTTGCAAGATATTTATTCTCGCCCATTGTTAATATCACAAAAGGCACCGCCTTGGAGCTTACCGAGATTTTTGATTCACTTATGTATTTTGGAGCCGATATGCTTATATTGGCTATTGTGTTCCTGATAGTTTTTATCAAGAAAAATAAGGACGGCAGCGGTTATCTGCGTTTCGGAGCTCTTGCTTCTGCTGTTCCGCTTTTGATATCAAAAATCATCACCAGAATCATATTTGATATTTTTTACGGAGCACCAAAATCGTTTTCGGAAATACTTGTTATGATATCGTATTATTTTTTTGACATTGTACATGGTGTTGCCGCATATTTTTTGATTTATTGTATATCAAAATTATTGCTGAAAGAAAAAGAGCACGTTTGAATGTTCAGATTATTTTCACAGCATAACAAAACCTCCTATGGAACACCATAGGAGGTTTTTAATTATCATTTTGATTCAAAATCAGATGTACTTCTTAACAACATCGCTTGCTTCCTCTACAGGAACAGAAGCTGTTGCAACGATCTTTACACCATGCTTTTCGCTGAGCTCATCAAGCTCAACACACATATTTTCAAAGGATGCGATATCAGTACCGCAAACCTTCAGTGTGCCATCGATAAAGAGATCTGTGATATCATGGTTGCTTGCGAGAATTCCCGCAACAAAGCCATAGAGCGACTGTGCATCAAAAATGCAATAATCATTGGTGTTGATAAGACGAACCTGGGGCTTAATATCGAATCTGAGCTTTGTGCCCTTTTCGAGACAAACCACTGCGCCCGAAGAGGTCTCAATAGCCTCGTTAACATTTGCAATAAGCTGCTTTGTTTTTCCTGTACCTTTAACGCCGATGATAAGTTTTAACATAATTTACCTCCAAAATGAGTAATAACAAAGGCTTTCACCTGTGTTTATATATATTATACCAAACTCTTTCGGAAAAAGCAATAGTTTTTAGCAATTTTTTGAAATTATTTTAATCTTTCGTCAAGTGCCTTCTTCTGCTCCTCATAACCGGGCTTTCCGAGAAGAGCAAACATATTCTTTTTGTATGCCTCAACACCGGGCTGGTTAAAGGGATTTACACCGAGAGTATAGCCTGAAACTGCGCAAGCCTTCTCAAAGAAATATATCATATATCCGAGGGAATATTCATCCTTCTTATCGAGCTCAATAACGATATTGGGTACATTTCCGTCCATATGAGCAAGAAGAGTTCCCTTCATTGCGTTCTTATTTACGAAATCGAGATCCTTGCCCGACAGGAAGTTGAGGCCGTCAATGTTATTTGCATCGTCGGGTATTGGCATTTCAGTCATAGAATCCTTAACATCAAGAACTGTTTCGAAAATAGTTCTCTGACCCTCCTGAATATACTGACCGAGAGAGTGGAGGTCTGTTGAGAAGATTGCAGATGCGGGATAAATTCCCTTTCCATCCTTGCCCTCGCTCTCGCCATAAAGCTGCTTCCACCATTCGCTGAACATCTGCGCATAAGGCTCATAGGCTACAAAAATCTCGGTAACCTTTCCCTTTCTGAGAAGAATGTTTCTGATAGCAGCATATTTATAGCAGTCGTTTTTCTCGATATCCTTATCGCAGAGAGCAAGTCTTGCTGCATTTGCGCCCTCCATGAGCTTATCAATATCAATGCCCGCAACAGCTATAGGAAGGAGACCTACCGCTGTAAGCACTGAAAAACGTCCGCCAACGTCATCCGGTACAACAAAGGTCTGATAACCGGATTCATCCGAGAAGGACTTGAGAGTGCCCTTTTCTCGGTCTGTGGTAACAAAAATTCTCTCTCTTGCGCCATCCTTGCCATATTTCTCCTCAAGAAGATTGCGGAAAATACGGAATGCAACAGCAGGCTCTGTTGTTGTGCCGGACTTTGAGATAACATTTATGCAAATGTCCTTGCCCTCGCAAATGGAAAGAAGCTCGGAAAGAGCGGTTGCGCTGAGGCTGTTACCTGCATAATAAATATCGGGTGTATCCTTTTTGAGGTTGTTATAAAGAGGCGACTTCAAAAATTCTATAACGGCTCTTGCGCCGAGATATGAGCCACCGATGCCGATAACAATAAAAATATCGCAGCTCTTCTTGATCTTTTCAGCCGCTTCCTTGATTGCTGAAAATTCGGCTTTATCATAATTTTCGGGAAGATCTACCCAACCAAGGAAATCATTTCCTGCACCGCTTCTCGAATCGAGAATGTCAGCAGCCTTGCTTATCTCGGTCTGCATTGCCGCAAGCTCCTCGGCGCTTACAAATTTTTGAACATACTTTTCATTTAATTTAAATGACATTTTATTTTCTCCTTAGGAAATTTGTAATTATTTTATTACAAAATTCTCCAAAAGTCAATAGTTATCGTTAAAATTTTATCTTATAAGACACAAATATCTGAATATTTGCTCAAAAATGCCAAAATAACCGATTTTTTTAACGTCTGAATCGCAAATAACATCAATTTCGCCTATCTGAGCTTCACCCATCATAATTTTTATGCTTCCAATCTTATCACCTTTTTTTATAGGCGCTATTATGCTTTCGGGAATATCTGCCTCGGTTGATATTTTATCCCTTTCGCTGCTCTTTACGACCGCTGAAAAGGTTGAATGCGAAATCCCGCAACTATCTTTGACACCGCCAAGCACCTTTATATTTCCCAGACCTTTACCCTCGCAAACATAAAGTGCATAATTTGCAAATCCGTAATCAAGAAGCTTGGACGTCTCTGCATTTCTTATATCTCTTGTGGGCGATCCCATTACAACTGCAATCAGTGTCATTCCGTCTCTTTCTGCTGTTGCGGAGATACAAAATCCCGCCCTTGAGGTTGAGCCTGTTTTAAGTCCGTTTGCGCCCTTATAAAAACGGATAAGACGGTTTGTATTTGTCAGACCGAAGGCACCGTCTCTTATGCTATCCATCCATATCGAGCTGTATTCCAGTATCTTTTTATGCTTTATCAGCTCTCGGGACATAATTGCGATATCTCTTGCGCTTGTCACATGATTTTGTGCAGTGTCATCAAGTCCGTTGGTGTTCTCGAAATTTGTATTTTTCATGCCAAGCTCCGCGGCTTTTTCGTTCATTTTCTTTACGAAAAGCTCCTCGCTTCCCGCAACGTGCTCTGCAAGTGCCACAGCGGCGTCATTGGCAGATGAAATAACAACGCTTTTTATCATATCCTCCGCCGAAAGCTCCTCGCCCTCCTTTAGATATATCTGTGAGCCGCCCATGGAGGATGCATTGGTGCTGGTTCTTATCATATCCGTAAGCTTTAAAGCGCCGCTATCCACAGCTTCCATAACAAGCAGCAATGTCATTACCTTTGTGACGGATGCAGGAGCCAGAGCCTCGTCCGCATTCTGCTCAAAAAGAACCTTACCGCTCTCTGCTTCAATAAGTATAGCACTTTTTGCGTTAAGGACAAAGGGCTCATCCGCTTTTGTGTGAAAAATAAAGAAAGGAATTGTAAGCGTCAGCGACAAAATTACCGACAAAATTTTTTTCATCATAAAAAATCACCTCGCTTATAAATATGAAGCAAGGTGATTTTTTATGTTAATTTATTTTCTTACGCCGAATTTATATATAGTTGTGTAATCGTATTTTTCACCGACATCAAGAACTGTATTTGTAAAATTCGGATGATTTATAGAGTCGGGCATCTTCTGTGTTTCAAGAGCAATGGCGTTTCTTAATCTTTGAGGATAACCGCCCTTGAAGCGGTGAGGTCCGTCCATGCAGTTGCCCGAATAAACCTGAACGCAAGGCTGATTTGTTATAATGAACATTTCCCTGCCCGATTCGGGATCGTAAAGAGTTGCTCTATGGCAAGGCTCTTTTGTTTCTCCGCCCGTGAAATTGAAATTGATATCGTAGCCTTTACCGTAGATGAGGTCGGGATCATCAACATCAATATCTCTTCCGATGGGCTTTTCGGTAAGAAAATCAAAGGGTGTACCGGCTGTTTGCTTTATCTCACCCGTGGGAATAAGTCCCGAATCGGTGGGAGTATAGCTGTCCGCATCCATCCAAAGCAGATGATTTTCGATCGTTCCGCTTGCAAAGCCGCAAAGATTGAAATATGTGTGGTTTGTAAGGTTTACGATAGTCTTTTTATCACTTTCTGCTTCATAGCGGATAGAAAGAGCGTTATCCTTTGTAAGGGTATAGGTCACCTTGACCTTAAGTGTTCCGGGGTATCCCTCCTCCATGTCGGGAGAAGTGTATTCAAGAATGAGACTCGGCTCTGTTCCGTCAACGGGAGTAGCCGCCCACAGCTTGTGCGAAAAACCTGTTTTACCGCCATGAAGGCTATTCTTGCCGTTATTGGTGTATAGCGAATACTCTGTTCCGTCAAGAGAGAATTTCCCGTCCGCAATGCGGTTTCCGAAGCGTCCCACAAGGGCGCCCTGATATCCGCTCGCATTCATATAGTCATCAAGCGATGAGAAACCGCAGACAACATCTGTAAATCTGCCTTCCTTATCGGGAACCTTTATCTGCATAACCGCGCCACCAAAATCGGTGATCTTAACCTTCATTCCGCTCTCATTTTTGAGAGAAAAGGTACTAACCTCTCTTCCGTCGGGCATGAAACCGAAATGCTTTTTCAAAATGATATTCACATTCGTACCTTAATCATCGTATCCGTTGGGGTTCATCTGCTGCCAGCGGTTTGCATCCTTGCACATATCTTCGATATTGTATTCAGCCTTCCAGCCGAGCATTTCATATGCCTTTTCGGGATTAGCATAGCACTCATCAATATCACCGGGGCGTCTGGGAGCTATCTTATAATTGATCTTAATACCTGTTGCGGCCTCATAAGCCTTAACGATATCAAGAACGGAATAGCCTACGCCTGTTCCGACATTGAAATATTCAACACCGTCATGCTTGTCGGCATATTCTATTGCTGCAAGGTGAGCCTTTGCAAGGTCAACAACATGGATATAATCACGAACGCCTGTTCCGTCATGAGTATTATAGTCATCACCGAATACCGAGAGACATTCTCTCTTGCCCGACGCAACCTGTGTGATATAAGGGAGAAGATTATTGGGAATACCCTTGGGGTCCTCACCTATTCTTCCGCTCTTGTGTGCTCCAATAGGATTGAAATAACGAAGTATAGCAACGCTCCAAGCATTATCCGAAACCCAGATATCCTTGAGAATACGCTCGATCATCAGCTTAGTTTCGCCATAGGGGTTAGTTGTGGAAAGGGGGAATGTTTCTGATATCGGAACACTCTCAGGCTTTCCGTAAACCGTTGCCGATGAGCTGAAAACTATTCTTTTTGCGCCATATTTTGCCATTACGCGACAAAGAACAAGTGTGCTGAGAAGATTATTCTCATAATACATGATGGGCTTCTCAACCGATTCTCCAACCGCCTTAAGACCTGCAAAGTGGATCGCGCTTTCGATCTTGTTTTCGCTGAATATCTTTTCCATTGCCGCTTCATCGCGAAGATCAGCCTCGTAAAATTTAAAATCCTTGCCTGTTATTTCCTTGATTCTGTCAAGTACGCAAGGCTTACTGTTGCAAAAATTATCAACAATAACGATCTCCTTGCCTGCATTTAAAAATTCAACCGCGGTATGTGAGCCGATAAAGCCAGCACCGCCTGTAATAAGAACTGCCATTAGCTTTCCTCCAAAAATTAATTCCAAAGACCGCGGGGGTAGATTCCCTCATGGATCATATTTCTGATACTGTTTTGAACCTTTTCCTTGTCCTCATGGTATGTTACGCCGTACCAGACCGCATCGGTAGAATATACCTTTACATCAGCCACTCCCGCCTGCATCATTTCCTTTATAGCTGATGGTATGTAATATTCCGATTTAAGCTCTCCTCCCCTATTTTCAAGGAAGGTCTTGAAGCCCTTTTCAAGATGCTCAAAAACAACAGGGGTAAATCCGATACAGTTCATGGAAACGATGGTTTCCTTTGGGATTCTGTGCCAGATTCCATCCTCCTCGTATGCCGCCGCGTCACCGTCGCACTTGATTGTGGTTCTCTCGGTAACGTCAACAAGATAACCGTTTTCATCAAGGGTACATTCGCCTCTTGAAACAGTGCCGTTTTCAGTGAGAGTATTGTCAAGAACATAGCCAACCATGCAGAGATGTCCCTTATCGGCGTCTTTAAGATGCGCTGCAAGCTTCATAAATGCGTCTCTTCCGTAGAAATCATCGGAATTTATAACAGCGAAGTTATCGGAAACGCAATTTTTAGCAGAAAGAACCGCATGAGCTGTTCCCCAAGGCTTTGTTCTGCCCTCGGGAACAGTGAATCCCTCGGGAAGATCATTTATATCCTGGAAAGCATACTCGACCTTTATGCATTTTGAAACGCGATCGCCAACGGTTTCGGCAAAATCCTTATAGTTTTCCTTTTTAATTACGAAAACTACCTTATCGAAGCCTGCCTTTATAGCATCATAAATGGAAAAATCGATTATAAATTCTCCATTGTCCGAAATAGGATCTATCTGCTTAAGACCGCCATATCTTGATCCCATTCCCGCTGCAAGAATTACAAGTGTCATTTTAAAATTTACCTTTGCGGCAAAGCCGCACCCTTTCATTTATAATTATGCTCAATAAAGCAAAAATTAGTCAACATCGTAAAGAATTTTTTCCGGAGGATCAAGAAGCTCCTCGGGATTTTCCACGTATCGCTTGATAAGCTTAAAGGCAGACGCATAGTAGAAGCCGTCAACAATTCTCTCATCTGTAACAGCCTTAAGGTCGATATATTTGTGTTTTTCGACGCTTCCGTCAGCAGCAATTCTGTATTCGGTCTGCTTTGAGCCATAAGAAAGGAACACGGGAAGATTACCGAAATCATAAAGATGGTGATAGATAGGCTTGATTCCGAGAGAGCCCATGCTGGTTATTATCATAGAACCGTGGAAGGGGCTGACTTCATTTGTAAGGAATTTGGGAAGCCATCCATGATAGTCAAGAGTAAACAGAAGCCAAACAGCAAAACGGAAAATAAATCCGGGAAGATTGGAAAGGAATTTTGCAACCTTATCAAAGCTTGAGCCTTCTCCCGCTTCAAGGGTTTCGGTAACAACCTTGTTGAATTTTTCATAAACATCGTCAATGGTGTCCCCCGGATGGAAAACCACCTTGATCATTGTATCAGGGGCGTCAATGGTCATCTCGCGCTTGATAGACATATTAACAACAATCTCCTCATCGCGGGAATATATCTTCTGACCGCTGATAAATCTGTTGACCGCGGGTCTTTGCGATATCATTCTCACGTATGCTGCAAGCATAACATGAAGAATTGAAAAATTCTTTTTTCCCTCTTTGACCTTATCTCGGCAAAATTTTTCTGTCTTATCGATGCTGATCTGATCAGCAAAAAAATTCTGCGCATCAGAGCGTTTCTTCATAATGTAAGGCATAACTTTTGAAATGATCGGCGCACTTCTTACTCTTCTGCCGTCCTTACGGTCTCCAAAGCGTCTTTTTCTCATAAGCTTACTCCTCTTAATTTAACGATATCTTCTATTATATACCAAATGAGCAAAAAAAGCAAGAGAAATGCAAAAAAATAAAATTTTTCCGCGAAATTTTACCGATTTATTGATATAAAATCTAATTTTCAAATATGTATTGATTTTTATGAGCGTTGGTTGTATAATATTATAGATGTCATTCGGAGGTTTTTTATGAAAAAGGTTGAAATATATACCGACGGCGCTTGCAGAGGAAACCCCGGCAAGGGCGGTTGGGGTGCTGTTTTGGTTTATGGCGATATAAAAAAAGAGCTTTGCGGCGGCGAAAAGGAGACTACCAATAACAGAATGGAGCTTACAGCCGCCATCGAAGCACTTTCTGCCCTCAAAGAGCCCTGCGAGGTTGTAATGACCTCGGATTCCCAATATCTTATAAACGGAATAACAAAGGGATGGGCGGCTTCATGGCGCGAAAAGGGATGGAGAAAATCCGATAAATCCCCTGCCCTCAATCCCGATCTTTGGCAGAAGCTTCTCGATCTGCTTGAAATTCACAAGGTTGAATTTGTTTGGGTCAAGGGGCACGCGGGACACCCATATAACGAGAGATGCGACGAGCTTGCCACAAGCTTTGCCGACAGTCTATAATTAAGGCTATAAATAAATGCATTTACAGCATTTATTTATAGCCCTAATTTTTTGAGAAATTCTTTTTTATCCTTATCCATTCTGTAGCTTTCTATAGCCTTTGATATTGTTTTATTGTGTACCCACGGAGAAAGACTTTTTTGGGTCAAAAAAGGTAAAATCTCTTCAAAATTTGAAGCAAGCGCCGTTGCGAAATACCATGCCTGCATCATTTTTACATAGTAATCTTCGTTGTTTATTGCTGCAACTCGCTTGGCATATTCATCCTTAAAGCCTTCGCCCAGAAAATACCTCATAAGAAGCCCAATGCCATATCTTACGGTATATGTATGCTCCGATGAAATATATCTGTCGATTATCGGTAAAAGCTGCCCTCTGTTCTTGCCCAAAATCTTCGGATTCATGGAGTCGCAGGTCGCCCAATTATCAACATACGGCAGAAATTCATCAAGTGCCTTTATCGTTTGGTCGAAATCTCCGATTTTTTCGATGAGAAAGGCGTGCAGATTATTTTCTTCATAATACTTATGCGGCAGATCGGAAATAAAACCTTTAGTTTCTACTTCCGTAAGTGTTTTTGCATATTTTCGCAAAAAAGGAATTCTGATTCCTATTACTTTATCCTTTGCTACCGTAGGCATAAGAGATGAACTGAAATTTTTATAGCCATCGTCTGCATTTGACAAAAGCTCTCTTCTGATATCAATACAGCTCCGCATCGTTTTTGATTATCCTATTGAATTTTGCAAAAAACGCAATGGTCAGAGCCGAGAATGTAAGTATCCAGGTTATCGGATAAATAATATAAAGGGTCATAAGCTGGGGGGATATTTTGAAAACTGTTTCGATCCATACAATACGTAGAACGCATGAACCAAAAACCGTAATTACGGTTGCTGTCATGGATTTACCGATGGAACGAAGGGAAGCAGTTCCCGTTTCCATGAGTCCGCAAAGGAAATAACAAACACCCAATATCATGAGACGACTCTTTCCGAGGGCGATAATCTCGGGATCGGAATCAAAAAGTCCGATAAGAGTGTCCGAGAAAATATAGCTGGCAAGACCTGATAAGAAAGCAACAAGCGTTACAAGCGCGCAGTTGAGCCAGAAAATCTTCTTCATTCTGTCATATTTCTTTGCACCGTAGTTTTGTGACATAAAATTAAGACAAACATGATAAAATGCGGTAAGTATATTATATACATAAGAATCGACATTAGTGGCTGCAGTATTGGCATTGACATATACGGGGCCAAGACTGTTATAGCTTCCCTGCAGAAGCATATTTGAAAATGAAAACAACATTCCCTGAAGTCCTGCGGGAATACCTATTCTTGTGAAGCTTACAAGCATCTGAATATCAATGCGAAGCTTTTTAATGAAAAGCTTACATGAGTCATTGAGTCTCGTGAGATGAATAAGACATAGGATTGCAGAGATCATCTGAGAAATTATGGTGGCGATGGCAACACCCTCTACACCCATTTTGAAAACGAGAACGAACACAAGATTGAAAGCAACATTAACAACACCGCCAACAGAGGAATATATCATAGGACGAAGTGCATCACCCTTTGATCGAAGGATTCCCGCGCAGAAATTGAACATCGCATTGCCAATGGCACCGAGAAAATATATCTTTACATAAAGCGTTGACTGCTCTATGAATTCTTCGGGAGTTTCCATTAGTCTTAGAAGAACGGGTGCGAAAAAAAAGCCGACCACACCAACTATAAGACCTACAATAACCGCCATTACAACGGCGGTATGTACCGCTCTCTCGATTCTGTTAGAATCCCTTGAGCCAATGCTTTGAGAAACAGTAACGCTTACACCTGCACTCATTCCAAGCATAAGTCCGACAATAAGAGTTATAATAGAGCCTGTGCAACCGACAGCTCCCAGCGCATAGGGATTATCGCAATAGTTACCCACAACAAACATATCGGCAGAATGATAGAAAAGCTGCAGCAGGTTCGAAAGGATAAGAGGGATCGCAAATCTTATCATTTTTCCGAGAAGCGGTCCTTCGGTCATATTTATTTGATCTTTTTTTGTTCTAAACATTTTTTCTCCCAAAGATAGTTCTTTTATTCCTTAATAGCAAGGTTTATAACATGATCGGAGCATCCATAGCATAGTCTCCATTTTTCATCCCATTTAACAAGCGAATTGCAAACAACGCAAGCTCTCGCGGAATGTCCGTGCATTTCAAAATCATATTCGGGTATAAGGAATGGGTGATCAAGCTTATCTCTAACTGTTGTAAGATCACTCGGGTCAATCAGTGCCTGCGAAAGAGTCCAAAAATGACCTTAATCGCGCAGATGCTCGCATCCCGGGACAACTCCGTAAGCATTATAAAAATATACGATACCGTTTTCATTTAAAAGAGCACAAGCTCCCGCTTCATGTGAAATGGCATCAAAGTCAGAATCATTTCCTTTTCCGAAAAGCTTTTTTGGCTCGCCCTTCTCATCAAGCTCAACATCCCAGGAAATAAGGTCATCGGATGATAGCAAATATCCCTCGTGAGTGGCAAATATATAGTATTTTCCGTTGATCTTAGTGGCAATAAGCCTGTCGCCCTCCGCGCGGCATACAACAGTGCCGCTTCTTGAAAGGTTATAATAGATTTTCGATTTTTCCTTTAAAGCAGGACCGTGCTTTTTCCAATGGATAAGATCATCGGACGAGGCGCACATAAGTACATCCTCCCATTTGCTTTCCGAGCTTTTTCCAAAGCCTGAGCCATCTCTTTTATAATGTCCTGTCCAGGTATCATAATTCATATAGTATCTGCCGTCTTAACCCTCGATGATATTGGGATCGGAGCAACCACCCCACCATTCAAATTCTTCAAATTCCTTTTCGGGATAAAGAACCGGCTCGGGATGCCTTTTGAAATTGATTCCGTCAACGCTTTCAGCATGACCTATTCTGCAAACCACTTTCTTATTTCCGAAAATATCGTTTCCACCCAGAGGCTCACCGTCAGCGCGATAGAAAAAATGCAGCTTCCCGTCCTTTACAACACAGGCGGGATTATACACATTTGTATATTCCCATTTTGTGCCCTCACCTTCAAAGGGACAATTAAAAATCGACTTGGCGATAGGCTCAAGCACCGGTTTTCCAATCTTTTAAATGGACCGATTTCCCATTTTTTCATTGTTCAACCTCATTTTGGTATGATGAAATGTGTATCTCATTGATTTTTGATGCAAGCTCGCGTATGAAAGCATTGTCTTCCTTTGAGCCGTTTTCAAGCTCTGTCATGATAACAAGCAAATATGGGTGCTCATCAAAAACTATTGCCATATCATGATATGCATCGAAATCCCATCCGTATTTGTTTGCCGCTCTTGATGGCTTCACTGCAGAAGGAATCATAATTCTGTGATTTGTGCCAAGCATCCAGCTTTTCAGTGCCTCGGAATATTTTCCGCCGCTCTCAAAATATTTATAGGTTTCGAGAAGGTATGCCCCCATTTCTCTTGCGTTTGCACTATATAGCTTCTTTTGAGGATTTTTAACACCGATGCTCTCGGAATAAGCATTAAAACCGCTTCTGCCAAATACATTACGAAGCTCTGCAAAAGCTATATTATCGCTATGCATTATCGTAAGCTTTAAAAGGTCATAGTATGTATAGGCGGACCCAAATTCGCTATTCAGAATTATTCCCGAGCCTTCCTTGAATTTATCCTCGGTATAGATAAAAGCATTATCAACATCAAATTTTGTACCCTTAACATCTCCTTCTGCCTCTGCCTTCTCGATTTCCTTGAAAGTCCAAAGAACATACGGTGCTTTTATAATACTTGCGGTATAGAATATATATTCGGAATTATATTCCATTATGTCACCGCTGCTGATATCCATATAATAGAAGGCGACAGGCGGTTTAAAGCTCTCAGCAGGAGAAATCTCATTACCTGCTTCGTCTGTTTCAGCCTCCTTTTGATAAGTAGGAGTTGATTGCTCTATCCAAGCCCCAAGTTCAAGAGAATACTCATCAAAAATTGTTTGGCGCTCCTTATCGGATGAAATCATTTCGGTTTCGCTTTCGGGAGCGGAGGTCGTTTCATCTTCGTACTGAACGGTTTCGGTAATAAATTCGGTTGTAGCATGCGATTCTGTTTCTGTGATTATTTCGGTATCGACATGTACAGGTTTCTCATCATTTCCCGACAGAAAAAAATAAATTCCAACGGAAAAAGCCGCAATTACACATATGGCAAGTGCGGTAAAAAGTATTATGCTTGATTTTTGATAGGTGTTCAACTTCATTTTCCTTCCCAAAAGGTACAGACAGACCGCCCGTTAAAGTATTTCGGGCGGTCTATGCAATATTAATCAAGGCCGTTATAATAAACGGCTTCACTTGGCAAACAGAGATTAAGCTTATCCTTTGCTATTCTTATAACATATTCATCATCAAATTCGCACCCAAGCTCATATTCGATGCGCTCTATGCTTTCTGAATATTCATTTTTTCTGTATTCAAGCTCCTCAATCTTATCGCGATAATCATTATACTTCATAAGATTATGAGCAGAAAGGACCACGGAAACAATTATAAACAAAACGATTGCAAGTCTGACAAAAATATTCAGCTCTGTGTGCTTGGCGGAACCGTTCATTTAAGCATCCTGTCCTTTCGTAAAATTTTGAAGAAAGCCATCAACTGCCTGCATCATTATCGCTTTCATCTTCCTATCGGTTGATTTCAGACGAATTTTAAGCAAAAAACGCTTCAAAGGGATGCCAAACAGCCTATCATACAGCTTCACAAGTATATTATACATAATTTTAAACGGAAATGCAATAGCAAACAGAAAAATTTTTGTGATAATTTTCAAAAAAATGCAAATTATTTCCGCAAAAGCTATAACGAGCCTTCCAAAAGTCATATAGTAGGCAAAAAAACCGCAAAAAACAGACGCAAGGGCGCCAAAACGAAATATACCATCGTTTGTATAATATATGAATACAGTGAATATCAAGCTGCAAACGGTAAAATATATTATGTCGCCGAAAATCACAGCTGCCATCAAAAGGCCATTTTTCAGCTTTCCCTGCTTGTTTTTTAGTTTTCCTATAAGTGGGTATTCTTTTTCATAAAGATATGATGCACTTTTTCCGCCATAGCTCATGCCCAGAAAAACTCTCGAAATTCTGAAAGCATCATAAAGTGCACCGAACGCAAATCCAAGAAAAAGCGCATATAGGGTCATGGCAGCAAGCGCCGACATTGATTGTACCATCAGCCGATAATTCTCCCGAAAAATCCCTTCTGTGCCTTGGGCGATGCGGTATTATAATAAACACCGTTTATCTTTCCTGTCAGCTTTACTATTCCCTTATCGGTGTCAAGTGTCCCGACATTCAGCTCCTCGCCTTCGATAAGCAGCTCGCCCATCACGCTCTCAAGACAAACACCTTCATCATCAAAGCTTATTACCGACTCAACTCCGCTGATTTCGACACATCCCCTTGACTTTATCAGGATATCATGCTGCTTTGCTTGCTCGTTCATATTATTTCCTCCAAAAAAGAAGCTCCGCATCCATGATGCGGAGGCTTATTATTATATATGCCACTCAAAAGCGCTTTATGACTCATTCTATTATCTCATAAAGCGAAGAAGCATCCGCCTTTGCGGCATGCTCCTTAACATCAAGCACCTTTACGCGGAGCGGCTTCTGGCCAAAGGATATCTCAATAATATCCCCCACCTTAACGTCATATGATGCCTTTGCTCTTTTTCCGTTGACACTGACATGCTCTGTGTCGCAGGCATCATTTGCAACCGTTCTTCTTTTTATAATTCTTGAAATCTTTAAAAATTTATCAAGTCTCATTTCTTCCTCCAAAAAATAAATTGGGCAGACTCAAATCAAGCCTGCCGAATTTATTGGTAATCAGTTTACGGAATCCTTAAGAGCCTTACCAGCTGTGAAGGTAGGATGCTTGGAAGCTGGGATTGTGAGAGTTTCGCCTGTTCTGGGGTTTCTGCCCTGTCTTGCCTCTCTGCACTTAACCTCGAATGTACCAAAGCCGATGATCTGAACCTTTTCGCCTGCCTTGAGTGCATCTGCGATTGCGGAAGTAACTGCGTTAACAGCCTTCTCTGCTTCGTTCTTCTTGATGCCTGCTGCTGCAGCAACTGCATCTACGAGCTGTGTCTTGTTCATAGTTTTGTCCAATCCTTTCGAATTTAAATATTTTTTTAACAACAATCGGTAAATTTTACCGTCGCGTTTTTTTACAGAATATATTATATCATCATTTTACACGAATTTCAAGGGGTTTTTCAAATATTTTTTAATAAAAAGGCTAATTATTTGATTTTTTTTGCGTCCCAAAGCTCATCAAGCTCTTTTTGTGACATTTTTTCGACATTTTTATTATTTTTTATCGCCTCGTTTTCGATAATTTCGAACCTATCGACAAATTTTTTTGTTGCTTTATTCAGCGCAAGCTCCCCATCAATGCCGCATTTTCTCGCAAAATTGGCTACAGAGAACAAAAGATCGCCAATTTCTTCTTCAAGCCTTTCTTTGTTTCCCGTGTCCAATACCTCGGCTATTTCATTTCTTTCTTCATCTATTTTCATAAAAGCCGACTGTGCATCCGGAAAATCGAAGCAAGAAGCTCTCTTGCCAACCTTTGCTGCTTTCATAAGTGCCGGGAGAGACGGAGGAACGCTGCGAAGCCTTGAGGTTACCGTTTCCCTTTGCTTCTCCTCGTTTTTGATCATATCCCAATTAGAAAGCACCTTTTCGCTGGTCTCCGCGATTACATCACCGAAAATATGGGGATGACGGTGGATAAGCTTTGCGCATATCTCGGTGAGGACATCAGACATATGAAATGTTCCTTGCTCCTCCTCGATTCTTGCATGGAAAACGACCTGCAAAAGAAGATCGCCAAGCTCTTCTCGGAGAAGATAA
The DNA here is from genome assembly GCA_045648605.1 of Eubacteriales bacterium. Lineage (GTDB taxonomy): Bacteria > Bacillota > Clostridia > Oscillospirales > CAG-272 > SIG710. Next base: position 22,049 of record JAZROG010000138.1, read on the forward strand.
GGGTCATTTATGTCGATAGCCTCGACCACCTCATAAGTCTCCTCGATAAGATCGCGTCTTATGCTCTCATGGGTCTGCTCCATGTCCCAGGGGCAACCGCCATCGCTTCTGAGAAGCTCCATGATCATGCAAAGATCATCAAAATTATATTCCTTTTTTTCATTTAAAAACGAAATCTTTTCATTTCTGTTCATTTTCAGAGTCCTTTCAGATAAGCTTCATTTTGTGAAGCAAAGAATAAATCTTCGCGCCCTTTGGGAGCATTTTAATATCATCATCCTCAACTGCCTTGAAAACCATTGCAAATACAACATATAGCACAGCCGCGATAGCGATGGATACAATGGTAAAAAGCCTTGAGGGGCCGATATTTTTAATAATCATAATATAAATTCCAAATGAAATTCCGATAGAAAGCACAGACGCCGCAAGTGGTCTGTAAAGAAGCTTGATTATCCCATCAAAGCTTGAAGCATATTTTTTGATAAAATAGAAATTAAGCGCCATAACTGCGGCGTTGCACAGGAAGGTACTGATAGGCGCACCGTATATATTGATACCCTCAATGCCTATAAGCAGATAATCGAAAACGATCTTAACAAGCGCACCGACAGCCATGGAGATTATCGGCTTTCTTTCCTGCTTATATGCCTGAAGAATGGCATTTGTAACCGTCATAAGACAGGCAAATATGACCGAGATTCCAAGAATGGAAAGAAGAGGGTAAGCGATCTCTATTTCTTCATTTTTTCCGGAAAATATCAGCTCAAGAATAGGCTTTGAAAAAAGGCATATTCCAACAGAGCAAGGCATTGCGAAAAGCGAGCAGATACGAAGCGAGGATGAAAGCACCATCGATTCCTTTTCTCTGTTTTTTGACTCGATAGCTGCGGTAAGCATAGGTACGAGAGAAAGTGCAATACCCGTGATTATAGCGGGGGGAAGATTAAAAATCGGCACCACAAGTGTACTATATACACCATAAAAAGAATTTGCCACATTGCTTGCATAGCCTATATGCTGAAGCCTGTTTGATATCATCGCGGTATCCACAAGGCGCGCTATCCCCATAACAGACGAGCTTATCGTTATAGGAATTGCTATCTTAACAAGATTGCCGATAATTGAAGCACTTCTTTCGGGCATAAGACCGCTATCCTCGGTATAAAGTGCTTGTTTTCCGCTCATCTTATAAATAAACTTGGTAAGAATAAGATACAGCATTGAAACAGCGACACCAATCGTAAGACCGAGAACCGCAAAGGCCGCTACCATTGGCAAAGAATATCCGTTCTTTTGCGCCCATACGGCGAGAAGAAGTCCAATGAGCAGCTTTCCAAGCGCTTCTATTACCTGCGAGACGGCAGTGGGTGACATTATCTGATGACCCTGGAAGTATCCCCTAAGTGCGCTTGAAATACATATCAGAAACAATGTTGGTGCTATGGCGATGATGCAATAGGAAGCATTTTCAATGCCTATACGGTGGGAAAACCACTCAGAGCCAAGCATCATTGCCAGCATTCCGACAGTTCCTATTATAAAGAATATCAGAACGGCTATTCTATATATCCGTTTTATATTTTTTACATTTCCACGCACTCTGTTCTCGGATATGAGTATTGAAAGCGCAACAGGCAGTCCCGCGGTTGACACCATATAAAACATAGTATAAATATCATAAGCGGCATTGAAAAATGCCATTCCCTCAGCTCCGAGATAGGAGAGCATCGGGATTTTATAAAGCAGTCCTATTACCTTCACAATGGCTGTTGAAAGGGTCATTACAGCGACACCCGATAAAAACTGCTTTTTGGAATTTGAATTTGAGTTAGTGTTAAAAGATTTTTCTTCGGTCATTATGACCTCCGTGCTATAATAAATTTACTCTGCAAAAAACTCCTCAGCAGCCCTTGTTATCTCTTCATTATTATCCTCTTTCAGATATTCAAAGGGATATTTATGGCTGAAAAGACGTTTTATGCGCGTTGTTCCTTCTCCGGGAGCTTTATATTCAACAAGCTTTGTAACTGCACCTGCGCCCGCCGCAAGAATCGTATGCACCTCTTCCATCATGTAAATATTGTAAAGTCCTTCGGAGCCGGGCTTTGCAAATCCTACATTTTCAAGATTTCCCACGGTATTCTTCTGACGGTACATATAATATGGCTTATATCCTGCCTGCATTGCTCTGAGCTGTGAGTAATCAACACATTTAACAGCGTCTCCACCCTTTCTCGAAAAGATAGAGGGCCCCTGATTCATAAGATCGGCAGATTTTTTAACGCAGAAGGTATGTACTGTTATATTATCGGGAGAAAGATCAACTATCCTATCAAATGAAGCTGAAAAGGTCTTGAATGTGTCTCCGGGGAGTCCCGCGATAAGATCGGTATTGATATATTTTATGCCCGAACTTCTCGCAATATCATAAGCTCTGTAAAATTCATCCGCAGTATGGTTTCTGCCAACGCCCGAAAGAACATTATCGCAAAGGGTCTGGGGGTTGACGCTCATTCGAGTAACACCGTATCTTGCCGCAACAGCAAGCTTTTCGGCATCAATGGTATCAGGTCTGCCTGCTTCAAGGGTAAATTCCTCAAGAGAAAAAACGTCAAAGCATTCAGCGATCTTAGAAAGAAGAATCTCAAGCTGATAAGCATCAAGAATGGTGGGCGTACCTCCGCCGATATATATAGTTTTTACATTCAGACCAAATCTTCTTGCTCTCTCGGATGTTGCCTCAATATCTTTGCAAAGCCTTATGAGATATTCGGGAATAAGCGAAAGAAGCTTTTTCGATGTATAAGATACAAAAGAGCAATATGCACATCTGGTGGGGCAAAATGGGATGGAAATATAGATGCTGCAATCCTTTTTATCGGGATTTCCTATTATTTCCCGCTCTGCAAGAGCAACATCGGTTGCAAGAGCCGCCTTTTTAACGGTAACGAAATAATCATTACGGAGCATCTTACGCACCCTTGTCTTGCTATTACCCTCAAGAAGCCGCTCCATTGCCACCTTTGATGGACGAACGCCGATGAGCATTCCCCAAGATGGCTTATAGGAAAGCATTTCCTCTCCGATAGCGAGCATTGCCGCGCCGATGGCGAGCTTTGTTGCTCTGTCCTCGGTTATATCATTCGAAATTTCCCTTTCTTTTTTGGCACTTCCCTCTTTTCCCATGGCACAAAGCCTACATTCGGCTTCAATTACATTTTCTCTTTTGTTTGCAGAAACAAAGAGTGAAAGTCCGTCATCCTCGGCGCTTTCGTTTTCGGCAAATTTAATCCCGGGGAAATATATCATGCACAGCATCTGAACATAATATCTGTTTATCGGTACTTCGCCCGAAAGAACGAGCTTCATTTTCTCACCTACTCTTTATCAGATCCGCAGAATCCATCACAATGGTAACGGGACCGTCGTTAATAATTGTAACCTCCATATCCGCTCCGAAAATGCCGTTTCCAACATGGGAAAGCGATGCACGAAGCAGAGATGAAAAATATTCATAGAGCATATTTGCCCTCTCGGGCTTTTCGGATGCAAGATAATCGGGGCGATTTCCGCTTTTGTAATTTGCAAGCAGGGTAAACTGCGAAACAACAAGTGCTTCTCCGCCTATATCTGAAATGCTCTTATTCATTTTGCCATTTTCGTCCTCAAAAATGCGAAGCTTAAGAATTTTCGCGGCAAGTGCATCCGCATCTGCCTCGGTGTCGCCAACAGCAACGCCGAGAAGGATCATAAGTCCCTCGCCGCATTTGCCAACAAGCTCGCCGTCGACTCTTACCTCGCTTTTTTTGACTCTTTGAAGTACAGCCTTCATTTTATGAAAATCCTCTCGTTACATCCTCGACATTTCTGAGTCCCTTAAGCCTTGAAACGATGGATTTATAGTGATCCACATTTTTGCAGCTAATCTTAAGGTTGATTATAACAGTGTCGTCGGATTTTTTCTGTGAATTTATGGAAAGTATCGAAACCTTCATTTCAGCAAGCGTCATCGAAATATCCGCAAGAATACCGATATCATCATGGGCGAATATCTGAAGAAGAGCCTCATAGCTCTCGCCCTCGCGGCTTTCGGCACTTGCTTCCCATTCCGCATTTACCCATCTTGTGGCGTTTTCTGGATTGCTCTGACCTGAAATGACGTTAGGACAATCCTTTTTATGGATAGAAATTCCATATCCCTTGGTAACAAATCCGATAACGGCATCACCCGGTAAGGGATTACAGCATTTTGCAAACTTGACCTGACAGCCTTCCTCTCCATCCACGATAATTCCGCTGTTTGAACGGATATGCTTTGGCTTTTTGACTACCGGAATGTTGATAATATCGTTTACCGGTGTGGGAGCCTCGGTCTTGACTATCCTATCAAGCTCGTCATGAAGCTTAAGTGTGATTTTCGAGATGGAAAGTCCGCCATAACCGATAGTGTTATAAAGATCCTCCGCCGTCTGAACGCCTATTCTGCGTGCGACATTTGTAACTATTTCAAGTCTTTGAGAATCGGTATAGCTCTTCGCAAATTTTTTAAGCTCGGCATCGATCATCGACTGACCGACAACAATATTTTCGTCTCGCTTTTCCTTTTTGAACCACTGTCTGATCTTGTTTTTTGCTTCACCCGTCTTGACTATCTTAAGCCAATCGCGGCTTGGGCCTTTAGAAGCATTTGAGGTTAAAATCTCAACGATCTCACCGTTTTGCGGTGCTTTATCGATAGGAACGATCATTCCGTTGATCTTTGCACCTACCATCTTATTTCCGACAGCGGAATGGATAGCATAGGCAAAATCTATAACGGTTGAGCCCTGCGGAAGAGCAATAACATCTCCCTTGGGGGTGAAAACAAATGTTTCATCGTGGAAAATATCCGTTTTAAATGCGTGCATAAACTCGTCGGGGTCGCGAGTTCCGTCCTCTGTTTCGATAAGACGTGCGATCCATTCAAGCTTTTTATCCATATCAGCCTTTGAGCGCTCGCCCGACTTATATTTCCAATGGGCGGCAACACCGTATTCAGCAACATGGTGCATCTCCCATGTTCTTATCTGGACCTCAAAGGGGACACCATCGCGTCCAATAACGGTGGTATGGAGAGAACGGTACATATTAGGCTTGGGGGTTGAGATATAGTCCTTAAAGCGTCCCGGAATGGATTTAAACATCTCATGAATTATTCCGAGAACTGTATAACATTCAAGCTCGGTATCAACGATAACTCGGAGAGCATAAAAATCGTATATCTCGTCAAAATTCTTATTCTGGTTATACATCTTTTTATAGATGCTGTAAACCGATTTGATTCTTCCTTCAAGGGTAAATGAAACATTATTCTCTCTGAGCTTGGAATCGACCTGATTACGAAGATTTTCGATAAGACCGAGATTTTGACCGTATTTTTCTTCGATATGTCCCGAAACCTCCTCGAATCCGAACGGGTCAAGGTACTGAAGGGACATATTTTCAAGCTCATGCTTAATTTTCTGCATACCGAGGCGGTGCGCAAGAGGAGCATAGACCTGCATTGTTTCAAGTGCGATCTTTCTTCTCTTCTCATCACCCTTTGCCGAGAGAGTTCTGATGTTATGAAGTCTGTCGCAAAGCTTGATAAAGATTACACGAACATCCTTTGACATGGCAAGGAGCATTTTTCGGAGGTTCTCGATATGAGCCTCTTCTTTATCCTCTACCTGAAGCTCCACAAGCTTTGTAAGTCCGTCAACAAGGAGCGCAACATCATCTCCGAACATCTTTTTGATGTCCGAAAGATTTGTTTTATCAGAGCAATCCTCAACAGTATCATGAAGAAGCGATGCGCAAATAGCATCGGTATCAAGCTCAAGCCCCGCAACGATCTCCGCAACCGCGATAGGATGGGAGATATATGCATCACCGCTTTGACGGAACTGTCCCGCATGAAGCTGATTTGCATATTCAAAGGCTCTTATGATCTTGTCCGTATCATAAGATTTACCCGTTGCGCGAAGAATTCCAAGAAGCCTGTCAATATCCGTATGGACAGCAGTTGTATTCTTTTCTATGGAATTAACATTATCAATGTTCATATATAAACCTCAAAGTCAAATTCGGTCACTGCACTGGGAACGCAGCTTTTTAAGTATATATGATTTATCAAGATTTGCCTTATCGGTTTTATAAAAGATCTCAAAGCGGTAATAACCGCCGTCAACTTCTTCTATTCCGCAAACGTTAAGCTCACGGAAAACAGACATTGCAAATTTCATCTTGATATATCCGATACCGCCTCTGCCACCGTCGCCGTGGAGCATTGAAAGCAGTATCTTTTCGTTTATTGTATCGTGTCCGAGACGGTATTCCCTACGGAGAACGTTATAGACAAGCGCAAAATCCTCTCTTGTGGGTATGACAGCATCAGCATCGTCAAAATCGCCACCGCCTCTTATGTATTCATATCTGTACATTTCATTTTTAAGAGCATCCTCGAAGGCGATGGAGGTTCTCATATCCTTGACGATCATCTGAACACTCTTGACATTCTGAAATTCATTGATATCGATATTGAAAAATACATCGACCCTGTCACCCTCGCAAAAATCAAATCTTTGCGAGGTCATTCCAAAGTACATAGCAGTTATATTTCTGTTATCCTTTGAGAGGGTAAGCTTTATGTGCTTTCCGCCGCCAATGGAAAAGATTCGCTCGATCTTAACATCGCGGAGAACGAATGCCGGAATGGGGTTGGCTGTTCCGAAGGGCTCAAGAAGACCTATTTCTGTTGCGTTTTCAAGAGTGATATCACTCATTTCAATATCACAATCCGCATCAAGGCGGATATTCATCATTTCCTCGGAAATATTGCTAAGGGCAAATTCATTGATCTTGCGCTTAAAGTCCTCGAGCTTTCCGCGCTCGACCGTAAGACCCGCCGCAAGCTCGTGACCGCCGTATTTAACAAGACAATCCGAGCAATAGCTGAGAGCTTCAACAAGATTCATGCCCTTAATGCTTCTGCCCGAGCCCTTTCCGATATCATCATCTCCCGGAAAGCCTCTTGTTGCTCCATCAAAGGAAACAAGTATTGAGGGTAGTCCAAATTTTTCGGTAACTCTCGAAGAAACTATACCGATTATTCCCTGCTGCCAGCTATCATCCTCAAGGACTATAACTCTTCCGTTTTCAAAATCGAATTCCTGCTCGATCTTTTTATATGCCTGCTCGGCAATTCGGTTTTCCTCTACCTGTCTCTGCTTATTGATATCGCAAAGCTCATATGCAAGCTCCCTTGCTCTCTCCTCAGAGTCTGTTAAAAACAGCTCCACTGCCTTTGAGGCTGAGCTGATTCTTCCGGCAGCATTTATTCGCGGAGCAATTCCAAAGCCTATATATGAAGATGTAATTTTTCTCTTTTTTGGAGCTTGAGTCTTTACGAGGGTAGCGGCAGGCTTGACATCGCCCGATGTATAGCTTGCGGATGCCTCAATGAGTGCAGAAAGACCAAGTCTTTCGGTGCATCCGATTTTTTCAAGACCATACATAACTATAAGTCTGTTTTCATCAACAATAGGCATAACATCTGCGATTGTGCCTATCGCAGTAAGGTCTGCATATTCTCTGAAGACCTTTCGTATTCCTCCGAGTCTGTCCTCACCGCGCTCGATAAAGAGCATACTCTCAAAGGCGCAAAGAAGCTTAAATACAACTCCAACTCCCGCCAGCTCCTTAAATGGATAGGAACAATCGGGTCTGTGCGGATTTACCACAGCTACAGCACGGGGGAGAATTTCCCTACATTCATGGTGGTCTGTCACTACAACGTCAATACCAAGCTCTGCGGCAAATTCCGTTTCCTCGCAAGCGGTAATTCCCGTGTCAACCGTTATTATTAGCTTAATACCGTCCTTTGCGAGCTTTTCCACCGCTCCCACGGAAACTCCGTATCCTTCCCCTTCTCTGCTGGGGATATAGTAGGAAACGTCTGCGCCTTTATCCTTTAAATACAGATAAAGACTGCTGACGGCGGTTACGCCGTCAACGTCATAATCTCCGTATATTACAATTTTTTCATTATTATCAAGTGCTTTTTTTATTCGTGAAACTGCCTTATCCATATCTGCCATAAGAAATGGGTCATATAGAATGGTCGTTTCGTTACCGAGAAATTTTTTGACCTTTTCGGGTGTGTTATATCCTCGGTTATAAAGGAGCTTCGCTGTAACATGGCTGAGCTTTTCCGACTCACAAATGCTCCTTACGGCAGCATCAGCATCCTCTGAGCCATGATAGAGCGTGTTCCAGATCTTTTCACGCTTATTATTCATCATTATTCTCTTTCTTCAGTCGCAAAGCCATCTGCCCCTTGCGCCGACATTTCAATCATCTGTTTTAGATATTATTTTTACGATTATGACATCGTGTTTTTTCGAAACTCTGAATTTCGAATAGAGCCAAATACAAAGAAAAGCAAGTACAAAGCCGCCAAGTGCAGCTCCGTATCTTATCGGCTCCGAAAGGTCAAAAAATCCTGCGAGAGCATATAGCGAAAGCATTATCACAAGAGGAAGAATAAACACGAGCATTGCATAGAAAAGCACGATTTTGGTCTCCGTTTCAATCTCTACAATATCTCCCACAGAAGCACCGAGAGTATTTTTTGCTCTCGACGTGATCTTTTTATTGCTTCCCATAAGCGAGCACACAGAGCATCCTTCGGTATGCTTGTGGCAACCGTCACAGGCGGCAAGTCTTTCACTTTCGACTATCGCACTATTTCCGTCTGTGCTTATGACAGTGGCTTTAACTCTCATTTGTTTTCTCCGTTAATTTATTCGATGGGTGCGTATTTTGCCATGATAGCAAGGGCGGTTTTTATACCGTCAACTGCTGCACTGGTAATTCCGCCTGCATATCCTGCACCCTCGCCGCAGGGGTAAACCCCCTCTCTGCCGATGGCGCACATATCATCGCCTCTCAAAATACGTAAGGGAGCAGAGGTTCTTGTTTCAAATCCCGAAAGCACAGCATCTTTTGCAGAAAATCCTTCAATACGTCTTTCAAATCCCATAATGCCGCTTTTAAGCTCTCTTGTGACAAACCTTGGGAGAAGCGCACCAAGCTCTGCAAGCTTGAATTTGCCTTCGCCCATATATGTGGGCATAATTCTCTTAGGTTCATTTACAGCCTTATCCTCGATAAAATCTCCAAAGGTCTGAATAGGCACACAGTAATTTTCACCGCCTGCCTTAAAAGCCGCTCTTTCAAGATTTCTCTGAAATTCAATAGCACCCATAACGCTTCCGCCGTAATCCTCTGTTTTAACAGACACGGCAACTGCGGAATTGGCATTTTTTCCGTCTCTTGCAAATCGGCTCATTCCGTTTACTACAACTCCGCCCTCTTCGCTTGCCGCAGCAACCACCTCTCCACCGGGACACATACAAAAGGTATATACACCGCGTTCTCCCGAGGTATCGGAAAGGTTGTATTCCCCTTTTCCAAGCTTTGGATGCCCTGCATATTTACCGAAAAGTGCTTTATCGATATCAGATTGAAGATGCTCTATTCTGACACCCACAGAAAAAGGCTTCGGCTCAATCACAAAATCGCGCTCAAGAAGCATTTTATAGGTATCCCTTGCGCTGTGGCCGAGAGCAAGGACAACAGCACCGCAGTCGATGCTGCCATCTGTTGTTTCAGCCTTGAGACCAACAAGATCGGTAAGCCTTGTGTTATATCTTATCTCGCCGCCACATTCTTCTATCCTTTGGGCGGCACGCTCTACAACTTCACGGAGAATATCCGTTCCGATATGAGGCTTCGCCTTATACAAAATCTCGTCGGGTGCACCGAAATCGTGAAGTCTGCGCAAAACATATGAGCATTTTTCATCGCTTATTCTCGTTACGAGCTTTCCATCGGAAAATGTTCCCGCACCGCCGGCACCAAACTGAATATTGGTATTTACATCAAGGCCCTCACCGCGATAAAAAGCATCGACTGTTCTTGTTCTTTCTTCGACCCGCGCGCCTCTTTCAAGAACGATCGGCGCATAGCCGTTTTCGGCAAGAAGGAGCGCGCAAAATATACCCGCAGGTCCAAGTCCCACAACAACAGGTCTTGCATTCAGCCTTTTTGTGCCTTTTACGACCTCGATTTCATCGTTTGCCGCCCCTGTTATTCCGTATTTCTGCAGCCTGTCAAGAGGAATCGAAATATTAGACTCGGTTTCGGCAAGAACAGAGCAAACGCAAAGGATGGCATCCTTTTTCCTGGCATCAATAGACCGTTTATAGATCCTGAACGAAAAATCACGGCTGTTCATTCCAGCCCTTTTTATCTTTAGCTTCGCCTCGGATATAAAATGGTCATCGTGAGCATCAAAGGGCTTTTTTATATTGTTTATTACCAGCTTTTTCATTTTTGATCTTCTGCCTCGTAAATATCAACGTCTATTTTACCGACAGCAATGGGATAAAGCGTAAATCCAACATCAAATGGCTTTACGGTTGGATATCCCGAATAAGTTCCGTCCGGATTTTTTTTGAGAGTGGAAAGATCAAGCTCAATTCCGAAATTATCAAGCTTAACCTTCTTTTCCGAGCTTGAGTCAACGATATATCTGAACGAAACATTGTTGCTGAGTATCTTAAAATCATATCCCGACGGATTCTTGATTATGACCTTGTCGATGGGAACCTCGATGGAAGCTCCAACATATTTAAGAAGCTCGATATCAACAGAAAAATTTGTCGTCTGATTTACATCTGTAACACCTAATGGAAGCTTTACACCTACAAGCATTTCGGTATTTCCACCGATCTTTGTTTCGTCTATCTCGGCAAGGTGGATATTTTCTATCTGACTAAGAACTGTCGGATCTCCTCGAAGTGTTATCTCGGAGGGTGACAAGGTTACCTTAATATTCTTGTCATAAATATAGCCGTATTTATAGGTATAAGTCAAAGGAACAGTCTTTTCGGTGAAAACATCTACCTTGACAACAAGTGTTTTGAGGGAGGATGTTATGTAGCTCGAATTCACCTCCGAGCCATTTTCATCGAGAAGAACTATTGGCGCGCTTGCAGTTGTGCTTGTTGTAAGCTCACCGAGATCGGGAGTAGAACGCGCCTCCTTAACCCTTTCTGCTATGCTTTTTGCACCCGAAACGGTTACGCTGTCAACTCCTGCGCTTAAAACATGGTTATATTCGGAAATTATAGAATATGTGGGGATTACAGACACAGGTACATCTATCTCCACACGTCGGTCAATAAATGTCTTGACGCTTGAGGGGGAAACTGTGGCATCAAGCTTGTCAGCACCCTTTACGGAAACGGAAAGTCTCACAGTGCCTGCAGCATCAACCTCGCCAACATTTATATATGCAACGATATCGTCCTCATGGAGCGACTCTACTCTGTTTTTTGCCCCCTCAACGGTAACACTGACAGTTTTATCAAGAAGCTCAAAAACCGCAAGATCGTTTTTTGCGAGAGCGGTCTCGCCCTCGATAACAACGCTTATATTATCAAATCTGCGGCTCATGGTCTCGGCATTGGCATCATATACATTTATCCAAACAAAAACCGCACCGAGGAGACAAAGGACATATACAAGAGTCGATGCGAGGCTGACAGATAGCTTGCCGATCCTGAAGGTATGCTTTTCGATACGAGATCTTACACGCTCGACCGTATCCCGAAGATTTTTATTTTGATTCTTCATACTCTTGTCCCTTTCTTATTTATTTGCGGATATTTGTTCCTTGTTCTTTTGCTTTTCATCGTCATTTTCGGTGATAAGATTCTTTCTGAGAACCCCAAAAAGTGCATCTATCGTTACAGAGCTCCTCAGCTCGCCATCAATGGCATAGGAAATATGACCTGTTTCCTCTGAGACCATGACTGCTATGCAATCGTTATCGCCTTCCGTTGCGCCAACGCCGGCTTTATGTCTTGAGCCGAGATCGAGAGGAAGCAAGGGATTATTCGATATTTCATCAAAGAGCACTCTTGCTTTTGAGATTCTGAAATCACTGATGACGATCGCACCGTCATGAAGCGGAGAATTCTTAAAGAATATGTTTTCGATAAGCTCGCTTGTAATATCGCTGTTAAGGCTTACGGACTTCATCTCATCATATGCATTAAGCTCCTTTTCGCGTGTGAAAATGATCAGTGCGCCTACACAGTGCTTTGACATATTTTGAATAGCTCGGCAGATATTTTCGATTACAACGATCTGCTCGCCATCACCCATGAGATTTCTCTTTGTTCCGAAGCGCTTGCTTGCGTATCCGACATTTTCAAGGAGTGTTCGAATTTCAGGCTGGAAAATAACAACAATCGCAATAAGACCGAATTGCATTATGGTTTCAAGCACATAAAAGGTTGCTTTCAGATTAAGCAGATATGAAACAAGGGTGAGAAGCAAAACAGCAAAGATACCCACAAGAAGTCTTCCCGACCTTTTTTTCATAATTCCGATAAGGAATTTCGCGCAAATATATAGAAGCACCGAAAGCACAAAAATATCAAGGACATTTAAAATTACGCGAAGAACTGCGGAGCTTGAGCTTATCTCCGAAATCCAATATGACAAATTTTCTCTGATATTCAGCATTAGAGCACCTCCAAATTATGGATAAAATATGCGATTATAATTATATATAATATATTATAACACATATTACTCGATTTTTCAAATAAATATTGAAAAAAATTTCGATTTTTTTAAAAAAATGATGTCCGACCCGCAAATTATTGCGAGTCAGACCATTTTGTTAAATTTTTTGAATTATTTAACGAGATTTTCTCTGAATTTAAGTATGTCAAGCCAGCAAACGTTAGTAGAGAGATCTCTGCCGTCGTTAATCATGCCCTCGCATACATATTCAAGATTTGTGCTGTTATAAATCGTTCCGTCTTCACCCACAAGGTCTGCATAAACTATAAAATCATTGCCTTCCTTGTCCTCATAAACGATATAACCTCTGAAGGTTAGGTTCTTCATGTAGTCAGATTTGGAGAAGTTAGTAACTTCATGACTAAAGTTCCTTTCTTTTTTATTTTGATTATTTAATTTGGGAACAACTTGTAAAAATAAGAAAAAATATATTATATATTGTATCACAAACAAGCATTTTTCACAATAAAATAGTTGGATTTTTTAAAAAACCGCATTTTACACAAATTACTCCATATCATTTTATGCAGAAAGACAAAAAACATGGCTGATTGCATAAAATCAGCCATGTTTTTTGTTAATAAGATCAATCGAGATTAACCTTGCAGCCTTCAAGGGTGAAGATTACATCCTCAAAATTCTGATTTGTGTTATCTCCGATGTTTGAAACGAGGCTAAGCTCTGTTTCACCTGTCGCGCCTTCAAGAATCTCAAAGGAAACTACATAAAGAACACCATCACCTGTAAAATCGGTAGGGTTTATGTAAACCGCAGTTGCAAAATCAAGCTCGGCAACAGCATCGCCGCCCTTCTGAATATTGGAATAAATATTTGCGGGCTCAACAAGCTCGGAATCTGTGATCTCAACAGGTCTCAGCTTTGTATTGTCATAATGGAGCTGGATGTTGAATGCCGCAAGTCCCTGATTGCCGGAAATTGAAACGCTTGCGAAAAGCTGGTTACCAACCACCTCTGCAGAAACGGAAACTACACCGCCATCGACCTTTGCATCGGTTTCGGGAGTCTGTGAAGTTATCGGATTTGAGTCTGCTGCACCGCTCTCCGAATTGTCATTTGTCTTTTCGCCGCAGGAAACCATGCAAGAAAGGACAAGCACGAGTGAAAGAAGAAGAGCAAAAATTCTTGTTTTCATAAAAAATCCTCCAAAATTTACTTTTGCCCGATTATTATAACATACTTTTATGATTTTTGCAAGAGGTATATTGATTTTTTGTTTTAAAGCATTTCGCAACATCCTCAAGGCCGAGAATACCTTCTGCATTCATAAAAAGCATCGCCCTTTGTCATTTCGTTGATCGTAATGGGAGAAGTCCATGTAAGCATATATGTTGTGCTATATCCGTCAGCAGACATACGGCGAACAAGCTTAAGAAGATCCTCGCCTGTAAAGAGATCGGGCTGCTTTGTACCAAGCTCGGCATTGGCTCTTATATTGCCCGCGGGTCCCCATTCTGCAATAGCGACCGGCTTGCCGCTTGAAGCAAGATCCTTATATGTGCTGTTAAGTGAAATCTCATAATTTCCACCGCTGTACCAATCCATTGCAACAAAATCGCACATATCACCGGGATAACCGTAAAGTGCACGAACCATGCTCGGGCTATTGTCTCCAACGATATTGGGACTGAATTCCCAAAGAAGATTATCAAGATTTCTTTCGATTGTCAAATAATCATAGATATATTTCCAGGTCGCCACAAATGTTTCTTCCTTTATAGCCCTGCGTTCCTCAGTTTCCGGATCTTTTTGAACCATGCAGAACCAGAACCAGTCGCCGTTTGTTTCATGGAGAGGTCTCCAAATGACGGGAACATTGTTATTCTTCAGCTTTTCAAGGAAATCTGCAATCGCCGCAAGCTCGATCTTAAAATATTTGTTAAGCTCTGTGCCATCTGTAATCATTTCGATCCAGGTTTCATCAAATCCAAAGAATCCACGATAGTCGTCAACATCGGGTTTTTTATTTTTAGGGTTTGCCATATGGGCTCTGCAGGTGATAAGACCGCCTCGCTCTGCATAGTCGGTAAGCTCCGAGACCACCTGCTCGATGCCATCCTTGCCAAGCCTTACAGGATTTGACATTCTAATATCAAGGCCGAGTATTCCGGGGTATTTTCCGGTATTATTCTTAAATCTTTCAAGGGTTTTGCCTACCATAGCGGGATAGTTTGACATCTCCTCGCCAATAATCATAAGATCCTTATCGTCATATACCTTTTTGAAAAGCTCAACAACCTATTCCTGTGAATACGTGGTTACATCTCCTTTGTTTTAAATATTTTTCTTGACAAAATTACTTGCGTTTTCATATGCAAGCTTATCTGCAATCTCTTTGCCAAAGTGGCAACAGAGAATATCATATATCTTACCAATGCTTTCGATTCCCGTGATGCCACTCGGCATTGGCGCGCCGTCCATATCCGCACCAAAGCACACCATATCTTCTCCGCCAAGAGAAAGATAGTGATCAAAATGACGGATTATGTCATCCGCGGTGCAATTTTCCTCATCCTTTGCTAAATGATAGGCACAAAAGCTGAGTCCCACGATGCCGCCAAGATCCTTTATGCGTAAAAATTGCTCATCTCGCAAATTTCTCATATGAGAATGAAGCGAATAGGCACAGGAATGAGAAGCGATAACGGCCTTTCCCTGCTTTTCCCCTATAGACAATATTTCCGATGCGCTTTCAAGCGAGCAATGGGAAATATCGGGAATTATTCCGAGATCAAAGCATTTTTCAATAACCGCCCTTCCGAAATCGGTGAGTCCAACACTTGTATCAAAGGCTCCGCCGATTATGCTCTCACCGCGCCACATTGGAATGAGAAATTTTATACCCATAGAATGAAGCAACTCAAGCCTTTCTATTTTACCGCACAGAAGCCTCGCATCCTCAAGCGAAAAAGCAAAAGGACCGAAATCGCAAGGCACGGTGCTGTGGCGCAGAAAATTTGCGTGCATCGAGAGAAAATCCTCAAAGCATTCCTCGTCACTGCGCTCATTATCGCACCACAGAGCCATTATCTGCTTATAATCATCAAAATATTTCGCTCTTTCAAGAGAAATATTCAGCTTATTTTTTTGGAATCCCGTCTCTTGAACATACATTTCATATGCTGTGTCGCAATGCAGATCAAAGAATTTCATATTTTTTATTTAAGCTCATCAAAGAGTGCCTTGACATCTGCCTGACCGAGAGTCATGGGATAATCCATGAATTCCTTGGACTTTCCAAGCTCGGGAATTGAAATGTTACTTGTCCATGTAAGGAAATAACCGAATTTATAATCTTTTCCGCTTCTCTTTATTTCCTCAAACATACCCAAAATAGACTCGCAAGAGAAAATATCCTCCTGGATCTCACCTTCTGCGTCTGCAACAAGATTTCCGCTTGGACCGAATTCCGTTATATTGACCCCCATTCCAAGGGAAAGAAGGTCGGAATATGTAGGTGAGCTTTCAAGAATATAAACATTTGCATCGCCTGTGTACCAGTCAAAGCCAACGAGATCAACATAATCCTTTCCGGGGAAGCCGTAAAGAGGAGCTGTCATACTCGAGCTTTCATTGCCGATATTGGGGCTGTATTCCCAGAGAAGATTGTCAAGGCCACGCTCGATGGTGAAATAATCATGAATATATCTCCAAAGTTTCCGAAAAGAAGCCTCGCTTACCTTAATATCGCCCTGAACCATGCAGAACCAGAACCAGTTTCCGTTTGCCTCGTGGAGAGGTCTCCAGATAACGGGAACTCCATTTCGCTCCAGCGCTTCAAAGAAATCCGCAATTCCCGAAAGCTCCTGCTTAAAGGACTTATTATAATCTGTTCCTTCTGTTATAAGAGCTGCCCATGCATCATCACCGCCAAGTCTGCCGCAATAATTCTCAACAGCGGGGTCACCGCCATTTTCTACAGGATTGGAAAAATGAGCACTTGCTGTGACAAGTCCGCCACCCTCGGCAAATCTTGTAAGGTCTGCTACAACCTTTGCTCCACCCTCTTCCCCAAGCTTGACGAGATTTGCATATCTGACATCAAGACCGAGGATACCTGGGTATTGACCGGATTTTTCATAGTAATTTTCAAGCGTATTTGAAACCTGATTTACTCCGTTTGTGATCTCTGTGCCAACGATTAACTCATCGGAATTATAGACCTTATTTATAACAGCCAAAACATCCTCTTTTGAGTATATCTCGCCAAGCTCATATATCGCATCGGTATTGTGATAGGATGTGATATCAAGCTTTCTGTCAACAGCGCCATCAAGAAGCATTTTGATATAATTTACGCTCCAATCAGCATCATAATATGCAGGAGTTATCTCAATATTGCTATCAACAACTGCAAAGGATGACCTTTTATTATCACTCCCTACATTGCCGATTCTGATAAGCTTGCTTTCGTCGGGAATCTCGTAGCCGGGTGCAACTATAACCTCAAGCTTAACATCGGCAATGTCAAAAATTACATCCGCTATCTTGATAGCAATACTTGCAAACGCGGGCGAATCTGAAACAACGGTATAATCCATAATGGATGCACCATCGATGGTCAGATTATCGATCAACTTTGAATCGTGAGAAAAGAAATATCCCTTTTCATCGCCGGGGATGCAGAGCTTGCCCGATTTATTAACCATTTTTGTAGTCCAAAGATCAACGGCTGCCGAAAGTGCATCAACAGATCCGCCGCAAATAATGATCTTATTGCCGACTCTCTTGATAACATATTCGTTATATGTCAAAGCTCCTACAAGCGCCTTGCTATCCTTACGGTTAGTGAAGCCAAGAAGAATTTCCTTTTCTGCTTCTCCGCCGAAGTCTGTCTTGAGCCTTACATCGGCACCGAAATCAGTGTTCAGCTTTTCGCAAAATGATGAAGCGATTGCAGTTTCTTCGCTTGAAGAGTTTTCGCTTCTTACGATGGTGAATTCCGCAAGATCCTCGATAGCACCGAGTACGGCTGTATTTTTCTTTGTCTCCTCCTTGTTGCTTGAATTCGGCGTTTCCTTGCTGCAGGTGCCGAGAAATGCAGCCGAGCAAGCAAGCAAGAGCGCAAGAAGTACAAGTAAAATTTTCTTCATTTTAGATCCTCCAAAGGCAAAATAATCGGCTACTATAAACCTATAAAATTATACAGCACATTATATGAAAAGTCAAGTGCCGCTGAATAATGCAATTCAATACTTTTTCGTCAAAAGAAACAAATCATATGCTCGTTTTTTGGAGACAAATTCCTGTTATTTATGCCGCGTTTTTGTGGTCGAAATCATTTTTGTGACTTTTTTAACATTATATGACATTGAGTTTTGTTTGATTTAACAAAAAAGAGAGGCGCGGAATTTTATTCCGTGCCTCAGGCTGTCGAAAAAGCTGTTATACCGCAAAGAAATAAAGACAAAAGGCAAACAAAAGCATAACAAAAGCAAAAACATATCAAAAGAGAAGCACAAGGCAATCCCGGAGAAAGCCTTGTGCTTACTTGCTTTTTCCGTTCTTACACTCTGGCGTACAAGGTACGCCTACGAATGTAAGAACGAAAAATATACCTACCTTTTTCGAAGCCTCGTAAAAATTTAATTTTCAACCCAATATTTTACAGTGTCCTCAGCAACGTGGATATCGACCTTTTCGCCGTTAAGGTCGGTCATAGTTATTGTTGCGTCGGACAATGGGGTGCCAACCGACTCACCGCAAGAAACAGCAAGTAGAGCCACAAGCGTGATAAAAAACAAACATACAATTCTTTTCACGGAACATACCTCCGTATTTTAAGATAATTATATATTAACGAGAAGAAAAAACAAGTTCTTTTTGACAAATTCGGCAATTTATATATCTACTTATTGTTTATTTTATTATACCGCCAAAATGCTTTCAATTCAAGTGCCGATTAAATGCAACAATGTAAATAATCAGCAGTGAAGATATAAACCGATAAATTCAAATGATAAAAAATGAGGTCGGAAAAGCCCCGACCTCATTTAGATCACAAAATTATTTTTTCTGCTGATCTATCATAACTCTTCCCGTTTCGCACATAAAGCGGAGCGCGGCAGGATAAAGAGCCTCCGGCATATCATACATAAACTTTGATGCTTCAAATGTAAAATCACCGTTATAATCGATCTCGCGAAGCGCGCCGAGAACCTTTTCCCAATCAATCTTCGAAAGGTAAGGAAGAGTATGTAGGTCGCCATGTCCGTCAACATCATGAACATGTAGAGACTTAAGTCGGTCATGACCGAGAGCCTTTATCATTTCATCGATCTTTTCCTCAACAAGTGCCACATGACCTATATCAAGACAAGCAACAAGATAAGGGCTATTGACTCTGTCAACGTATTCAACAAATTCATCGGGAGAAGCACAGGTGCTATGAACTATCCTATCAAATCTCGGATCATGCTGCCACATATTTTCACAAGCAATTTTAATGTTAAATTTCTCGGCATAAGGCAGAAGCTTTCCGTAGAACTCCATATTTATCTCTTTAAGCTTTTCGGGATTTCCCTTTTCGGCATATGTGAGATGCTGGCACGGATGAACAATTATAATCTTTGCACCGAGAATGGCGGCACATTCCATTGCCCGCACGATAAGATCAAATCTTGCCGCGTCCTTCTCGGTATCACCCCAGCTTGACTGAAAAGGCGCATGTGCCTGATTGCAAATTATTCCTATTTCATCGGCAAAAGCACGAATTTCCTTGGCATATTCAAGATATCCATCGCTAAAAAATGGATTTTCACCAACATTCTGATTGTCAAAAAAGGACATATCGTATGCGTCAAACCCTGCCTCTGCAAGCATTTGAATCGTCTTTTTATGACCATATTTTTTTGCTAAAAAAACTGTATTTGTAGATAATATCATCATAATACTCCTTATAATACATTGATTTCTTTGATTTTACTACAAAAGCAAAAAATAGTCAATAGTTTTTTGAAAATATATTTACAAAGCAAAAAAATAATGTATAATAAGGAAGAGGTGATATAATGGAATTTAAGGATTTGAAAGTAAAAAGCATCGGAGCGGTTCTGTATCTCAATACAAAAAACCAAAATGAAGAGATGATCGAAAAAAACATTCAACTCTTCAGATTAAAATAAAAGGAAAAGCCATTCACGATTTCGGAGACAGAAAAATTGTTGCAACCGATAATTGTATCTATTTCTTAAATCAGACCGAAGAAAACGATGTTGAAACATTTGAATGTGACACGGATGTCTCCTCAATTGCTGTATCCTTTACCACCTATGAGCCTATCGAAATGCCCAGCTTTTGCGTAAAGATAAACAATACCGCAGAATGTATCAACCTCTTCAACAAAATCAAAACTCAAAGGGCGATCACCGACAGAAGTGATGCCATGGTTCTCAGTTATTTTTGCAGACTTTGCGCAATTTTCGAGGAGCACAGGCAAAAGGAATATGCTCCGCGAGACCCACAAATGATAGCTGCAAAGGACTATATCGACCTTCATTTTGAGCAAAAAGACTGCACTGATAGAGCCACTGAGTTAAGTAGAATTTCACGCAGAAGATTCAATGAGCTTTTTAAAAATCAATTTGGCGTTACTCCAAACCGATATCTGACATCACGAAGAATAGACAATGCAACTATCCTTCTTGCGGAGCGAAGTATTTCCGTTTCCGAAATATCAGAAATGTGCGGCTTTGGCGATGTCTATTATTTCAGCAAGGTCTTTAAAAGTGAAACAGGCTATACACCCGGAAAATACAGAAGACTGAACAAAAATTAAGCGGCTCGGTGAGCCGCTTATTTTTTTACAATATTTCATTTAGCTTTGTTATTATAGCTTCGGCATAAAGGGCATGAGCAGCTGCACCGGGGTGGCTTCTTGATCCATTCATAGAGTACGGTGCTCTCGGGAGGCAAACAGTATGTACCATGGAGTCGCCTGTATCCTTCTTGAATTTTTCCGCACCCTCGGTGATCATCTCATTAAGTCCGTCGGTAAGCATGTTATAACAAACGAGAATAACGGTGTTTTTATTTCTTCTCCTGATGTGCGCACAGAAATTATATATCGCCTCGGAAATAAGATGGAGATCGTCGGGGCGCTTCATTTTGTGCGGAACACCGTTCTCATCGATCCATGGTTCGCCTCCACCGAATGCACTATTGTCATTGCTGCCGAGATTGATGATCGAGATGTTTGTTTTATCATTTTCAACATCAAAAATATCCGTCGAGCCAAGCTCGATTGCCTTCTCGTTTTTCACCATTCCGCAAACATAATCGTAATATCTCGTGATTGCATTGTAGCGGTTGTTTCTCCAGTCGGTGAATATTCCCCATCCGCTTTGGGAAACAATGCTCCAATCCGCATCTAAAGCTTCTGCCACACGAAGTCCGTAATTTCCGCGTGAGCTGAAAACTGCAGGGATCCAATGATTTAAGCACACAGCACCCGCAAGTCCTTCTCCGCTTGTTAAACTGTCTCCGAAAACCTCAACCTTGTATTTTTTTCGGGGAGAGGCTTGAATTCGCCATCTGTATAAAGCGCATCAAGAGTTATTACGGTACCCGAAGCCTGTGTTTGGCGGAAAATTCTGACATTTTTTATGTCATCAGCGCCAAAACCGCGCATAATGCAAACCTTGTGAGTACCGATTTCAAGAGTAAAACGGTACATATCAAATTTATCGATTTCAACACGAAGATTAGAGTCGCCGCTGCGGTGTATTCAAGCCAGATTTCCTTGCCCGTGATGTTGAATTCAATGGCAGAGCCTGTCCAAAAAAGCGGAATACCGCTTGTTTTTCTGCCGCTCACTCTTCCCTGTATCCTTATTTTGGGAACGTCAACACATGAATATTTTATCAGTTAAATTTTATATCCTACAAGCATTGAAAGCTGATTGAATTATACATCAAAACGCAAAAAAAGTCAATCGATTTTGATTATTTATTAAAAAAAGAAAATTTATTTGAATTTTTTCAAAAAAGACTTGCAAAACGGGCGAATGTATGGTATAATATCCCACGTTACAGAAGCATATTATTATGGAGAGATATCGAAGTGGTCATAACGGGGCTGACTCGAAATCAGTTTGCGAGCAATCGCACGAGGGTTCGAATCCCTCACTCTCCGCCAAAATGTTACGGCGGCAGGATGATTCCTGCCGCCGTCAGTTATTTATGCGTTTTTAAGGGCTTCTTTTTTCTTTATTTCCTTGTTTATGATCCAGAGGAGGATTATTGCCAGAATGGCGGCACAGAGGTTTACGCCTACGAAATTAAGCCATATGCCGTCAAGTCCCATATTCCACGCCGCCCCCAGAATAAGAACGGGGAAGACGAAGGCTATTGCCACGGACATAACGGTCGCAAGAGCGGGTTTTTCTATGGCACTTAAAAAGCTTTGGGTCATAACGCCCAGCCACCTGAAGAGGTATGCAAAGCAGAAAAGCCTGATAGCGTGAGCCGATACCTCAAGAAGCATCACGTCCTCCTGGCTTGCAAAAAGAGATGCTACGCCGTTGGAGAAGAAAAAGAGTATCGCGGTGGAAACGAGCCCTATGGTAGCGGTTCCCATATATCCGCATCTTACTATCTTTTTAACACGGCCGTAGTTTTGAGCACCCCAATT
>JAZROG010000139.1:0-4497 GCA_045648605.1 Eubacteriales bacterium
CTCAAAGGCTCTGCTTCCGATAGCTCTCACCTCAACACCGTCAAGCTTTCTCGCAATAGTGAGCTTTGTGGTAAAGTTATCATATCCGGTGACCACAAGTCCGTCATCCTCATAAGAATAAAGTATATTGTTATCCTGCTCCGTGAAGATCTCATCCCTATCATAATTCTCCTCCTCAGGAGTAGTTTCCTCGGGAGTTGTTACCTCAGGCGTTGTCACCTCCGGAGTCGTAACATCCGGAGCTTTAGTTGTATCATCTTCCTCATCCTCAGCGCGGGGCGTTGTTTCGGGGGCTTTTGTGGTGTCCTCTTCCGTTTCCTTCTCTGTTTCCTTTTCGATTTCCGTCTCGGACTCCTCAGGCTCGCTCTCTGCTTCCGTATCTATAAAGGGAGGCTCGCTTTCCTCGGGAAGATCGGGTGTGTTGGGAGTATCGGGAATTGCGGGAGTGTCGGGAGCGTTAATTTCGTTTTCGGTCTCACTGCTTCCGCTTGTGGGTGCTTCAGCCTTAAAGATAATCTCGTCAAGGCATCCCGAAAGAACACAGACCGCCGCAATAACTATAATTATCATAACGGCAAAAGCCGCAAAATAGGCCCTGTAGCCAACATCTGTTCCGGTAGTTTTCTTCGACATAAAAAGCTCCTCCGTTTCATATTATAATTTAATTATAATGCAAAAAATCTCGTCTGTCAAGAAATTTATTACTATTTGATAGAATTTTGAAACATTTTTCCTTGAGTGAGGTCATTTTCAAACATTTTTCGGTCTATATCATTGAGTATCGTGACCTTTTTTCGGCTCCAATCAGGCGCAAGGAGCGATTCTGCCATGCCGTCTCCCGTTAGTCTGCATATAACGACATCCTCAGGAAGGAGGGTAAGTGCTTCACAAACAGTTTCTATATATTCCTCGCGCTCCATGGGGATGTAATCCCCACTTTTGTATATTTCCGCAAGTCTTGTCCCCTCAATTACATGAAGAAGATGTATTTTCACCTGATCGGGATGCAAAGCGGCAGTCCTTTTGACGGTATCAAGCATCATTTCCCTATCCTCATTTGGCAAACCGAAGATTATATGAAAGCATATATCGACCCTTGGCGCGCCCTTACGCAGTCTTTTGTAACCGTCCTCAAAGTCTGAAAAGCTATGACCGCGATTTATGATATCCGCAGTTTTGTCATTTGCGCTTTGGAGTCCAAGCTCGACCGTAACGTCTATCCGCTCCGAAAGCTCGTTTAAATATTCGATGACATCATCCTCAAGGCAATCTGCCCTTGTGGCTATGCTGATGCCCACAACCCCCGGAAGCGATGCGGCTTCCTCGAATTTTTCCTTAAGCACAGAAAGAGGTGCATAGGTGTTGGTGTGTGCCTGAAAATATGCAATGCAGCGCTCTGTGCTCCATTTTCCGGATAGCTTTTCACGGGTTATATTATATTGCTCTGTGATAGAAAGTACGGGCAATTCGGCAAAATCTCCGCTTCCTCTGCCCGAGCAATAGATGCAGCCGCCAATGCCGCATTTTCCGTCGATATTCGGGCAAGTAAAGCCTGCATCAAGCGTGATCTTGGCACATTTGCCGCCGTATTTTTTCTTCATATAATAGTCATAGGTCTGATATCTTTTGTTTGAATCCGAATGCGGATATGGATTTATTTCGCTCTGCTTCATTTTTTTCCTTCCAAGAATCATAATTTGATCTGTTATCTAAATTTTAACACAAAACAAGAGGATTTTCAAGGTATTTCGGGGAATATTTTTCCTTTTGTGACGGCAATGTGAAATTACCAAAAATTTAGGGGTACCAATTTCGGTGGGAATTGATTATAATATAATAGGAGAGTATCGAAAGGAGTTATCATGGAACTTATTATGATTAGCAATAGCAAGCTGAAGATAATGCTGACAAGCGAGGATATGAAGGAATATTCTCTCGACTGCAATACCTTGAGTTATGAAAATACCGAAACGCGCCGTGCATTCTGGAGCATTCTTGATGAAGCAAAGCACAGAACGGGCTTTGATGCCGCCAGCGAAAGAGTATTTGTGCAGGTATATCCATCGAAAAAGGGCGGATGCGAGATGTACGTTACAAAGCTCGGAATTTTTTCAGGCAAAAAGAAAACGGATAATGAGGATGGGGATATCAGAATCAATGATGACTTTTCTGGAGGCGGCATGAGAAGGAGCAGCGAAGAGACTATAAGTACCTCGGAGCGTTTTTTAAGCAGAAGAAAAAAAGCGTTTACATTCAGATTTGACGGTATCGATCCTCTTCTCGATGCTTGCAAAAGGCTTTACACCTCGGGATATGGCGGTGAAAGCTCCGCGTACCGAACCGAAAAGCATTTTTTTCTGAAAATCAAAGAAGAAGGCGCGGAATATTCAATGGGGGACACCGAGAGCATCCTTCTTGAATATGCAGAAGAGCTTGACAGCGCGTATTTTGATATATACATAGGCGAGCACGGAAGCTGCATCTGCGAGAGCGAGGCAGTAAAAACCCTCGGGGAGCTTGGAAGTTAAATTTGAATTTATCGAACTGTCAGAGACATTTGTTTGTAGGGGACGGCGACCACGACGTCCCGCATGTCATTTAAAATCATAGGTGATTTCACGTTTTTTAGGGACGTCGAGGTCGTCGTCCCCTACAGATTTGCGTTTTATCGACGCACCGACAAATTCCTGTTTACCATACAAAAATCAAAAAGCCAAGGCACTTGAAAAAATGCCTTGGCTATGCTTATTTGATCTTCATTTTCGCTATCTTTTCCGCATCGGGGGTAACCACCGCCGACCAATTTGTATGATAAATAACAAGTCCCGGCTTGCCGTTACCTGCTTTTTTAACGTTCCTTGCAAAGGTATAATCAACCTCAACATTCTGGCCACCGCTATGTTTTGAATAGTGAGCGGCTATCTCCGCAGCCTCGGTAAAGCTTATGCCCTCCGGCTCTTCACCCTTGCATACAAGGACAACATGAGATCCCGGAACACCCTTTGCATGAAACCAATAATCGGTCTTTTCCGCAAGACGGTGAGTAATATACTCATTTTGAATATTGTTTTTGCCGCAGAGGACTGTATATCCTTCGCTTGTCTTGAATTTCAGATAAGACGGCGCGATCTTTTTAGGTGAGCTGTAGCCCTTCATTCTTGAAGCATAGCCCGAAGAATAAAGCTCCTCTCTTATCTCCGCAAGATCCGAGGCGCTTTCCGCCTTTGTAAGCGAATCAAAAACGGTATAGATATATTCAAGCTCAGTTTTTGCGATCTCTATCTGCTTTGCAAGCTCTATCTTTGCATTTTTCGCCTTGTTGTATTTTTTATAAAACCTTTGGGCATTCGCGGCGGGCGAAAGACGCTCATCAAGCTCTATGGTGGTCTCTTCAAAGCTACCATCATCCTTCATTTTTGAATAATCCGTAAGACTGACCCTTTTCATACCTCTTTTCAGCATATAAAGATTGGCAGTTATAAGGTCTCCATTGGCTTTATATTCCTCACCCAGCTCACAGTCTGCAAGCTCCTCCTCCTGTGCGCCAAGCTTTTTTATGAGACGCGTTTCGGCATTTGTAAGAAGATGCAAAATGTCGGCGGCACGCTGACGGATACGCATTTCGCGGTCTCTGCCGTCATAAAAAGCGTCAAGAAGCTCACCAAGCGAATCGAAGCCTTTCTTTTGCATCGAGTCTCCGTAATGGGTAAGGTCGCAGAAGCAATATTCAATGGGTTTTCCGCCCTCGTCACTTATCATTGTGGGAGAATACTCACCGTTTCTAACCATATCCATAACAGCAGAAAAGCTTTTCCATATCTCTTCTGCCGTACAATAGATAAGCGGTGTATCTGTATGCCTTGTTGCTCTGAAAACGATTTCACGGGCAAGGGACGAGGAGATTCCGAGATAGACCGAGGTTATAAATTTATCAGCGCTCTTTTCCTTGGGCATTTTTTCGTATTCATCCGAAAAGCTCTCAAAGGTGGCTTCAAGAGGATTTGACTTTTCCTGCTTTGGGGGCATTTCGTATCTCATTCCGGGCAAAAGCTGACGTCGTGAGCTGGTAGTGAAATCTATTGTTTTGAGAAGTGCCATTATTTTTCCGTCTTCGTCGGTAAATATCAGATTACTGTATTTTCCCATAACCTCTGCTATGAGCATTCTTTTACACGGGAAGCCCATTTCATCGTAGGTTTCAAAAACGAGTGTGGCGGCTCTTTCGAAATTCGGCTGTATTATGTCACAAAGTCTTGCACCGGTAAGATGCTTACGTAGAAGCATACAAAACATAGGTGGAGACATAGGATTTTCCTTTGATGTATAGGAGAAACCGAGTCTTGGATTATTTGCGCCCGCGTCTATAAGGAGTTTTTTACCGCCCGAAATACTACGCATGATGAGAACTATCTGATCCTTTTCGGGCTGGTGTATTTTTTCTATTTTTGCGCCAAGGGATTCTCTTTTGATTTCCGATATCACCGAGGCGAGCATACC
>JAZROG010000140.1:0-2493 GCA_045648605.1 Eubacteriales bacterium
AGTCAACCATATCGCAGATATATGCGCTCCATTGCATTTCGTTTGTTCTGGGAAGATCAAAGCCATAGCAGCCAAGGTCAATGCCGATAATACCGGGCATCTCGCCTGTTGCATCCTTGAATTTGTTTATAGATTCCTCAACTGCGGTCTCATGAAGTCCCTTTGTCTGCTCACCGATGATTATCTGATCGGGATTATCATAAACTTTTTTGATAACGGCGGCAAGCTGTTCCTTTGTATAAATCTCCTTTTTGCCCGTGCTGCCCTCATAGCTCAGACCCGATGACAGCTCAACAGTCTTGCTTTCGTTCTTTGCTACGTCATTCTTAAAATATTCGAGTGCGGCATGGATGGAATGGGCACTTCCTCGTATTATAATATTTCCGTTCTCAACCTTTATCGAATATTTATGTTCGATAAGCTCAGAGCTGTCAAGGATGAAGTAATGCTCGCCATCAACCATATCACCCTCGTGCTCTGTAAGATGAGCACCGAAAAGACCTCTGAAAAATTTAACCGAATCCTTATAATAGGAGTTATTTACAAGCTTGAATTCACCAAAGTCAACCCCGTCAACGGTGAGCTTATCAAAAGCATAGTTGCCTATATATGTATAGCCATCGCCGGAGGGGATCTTGATAGTTTTATTTTCTGTATCGATAAATTGATTTTTGAAAAGCTCAACAGCATTAGTAAGAGCTTCATCACTTCCACCAACTACAACTATCTTGTTTCCAACCTTTTTTATTGTATAGTCATAATAGCGAAGCCCATCCATGGCTTCGATGGAATGCTGACGCTTTGTAGCGCCTACTAAAATTTCATATGTGTTGTTATAATAGTCGGTTTTGATGGCAACCGATGCACCTGTTGCCTCATTTATGGTTTTTCTGAGAGATGTTATCAGTGTTGTGGTTTCCTGCGAACAGTTTTCTCCTCTAACGATAACATAATCTGCGAGGTTTTCAATAGGCTTCAAAACGATGTTGCCTGAATTCTCTACTTTTTCCTCCCCACAGGCACTTATTGCAATTATCATAATTAGAACAAGCGAAATTAAAAGAAGTTTTTTCATATGCGTATTTCCCTTCAAAAAATTTATTTATTTTATGATATCAAAACAGCTCATATTTTTCAAGTCAATCAAGCATGTATTTGTCTCAAAAATTTATTTTTCGAGAGAAAGAAATCAATGCTTGACAATGTTTTGTTTATATGCTATAATACCCGTTGAGAGCAATGCATTATATCTGTTTACTATTTCCGCAGATTTGCTTTTGGAGGTAAATATATGAAAGATTTATTTTATGAAGCAGAAAAAGATGTCAATAGTACTCTTATCGTTGAATACCAGCGTGAATACCCAGTGGACATCCATTTTCACAAGGCATTTGAGCTTGCTTATATAATAAGTGGAAGTGCAGATTATGTAATTGAAGACGAGCATTATATTGTCGAAAAGGATCAAATAGCTTTTTCTCATTGTTATTATAAACATAAAGCTTTTTTAAAGCCTCAACATGAAAAATACGTTATTCAAGTTCCCGAAAATTTTTCAAGTGAGTTTTCAGGTTTTTTTCGAAAAGAAACACTTCCGCCCTTCCTTTACGACAAAGAATTCAACAAAACTCTTCTCCCATTCATTGAAAAATTAGCACAAGCCAATAATGATATGCTTCCTTTTGTTTCAAAAGGTTATATTATAATAATTTTTGGTTTGCTTTTTGAGCATTATGGATCTGTTGACGTAGTGAAAAAGAACAAAAATATTTCAATTATATCCGAGATCCTTTCATATCTTGAGGAGCATTATCACGAACCGCTTACAGCAGAGCTTGTAGCTTCAAGATTTGGATATAACAAATGTTATTTTTCTCATATTTTCAATGAATTTTTGGGAATCACGTTTAATAACTATCTGAATTCTCTTCGTTTAAATAAATTTGAGGAACAAATTGCAATATCGCCTCAAAAAAATGTAGTTGATCTTGCTTTCGAATGTGGGTTTGCCTCAACTGCAACCTTCTATCGAGCAAAAAAAGCACGTACTGATGTCAGATCCATGAAAGAATATTGAAATAACATATCGGGCAACTCTGTGGTCACAGAGTTGCCTTTCTTGTTGAATGAAATTCAAAATCATCTTACAAATTTATTTTATGAAAAACAAAATGCAAATTTTCGAGATAAATCCATGCTTGATTGACTTGAAAAAAGTGAGTTGTTTTGATATCATAAGAAAGTCATATATGCTCAAAAAAATAAATAAAACTGTTCAAAGACCTGAAATAAAGGAGAAAACCAATGGACACAAAAATTTTACTTGATGGGGCTTGGTCCTTGATTTATGTTGAAAACAAAAAGCTTCGCAAGGAAAAGCCTGCTGTTTCTACCATAGCAGAGCTTGAAGCCACAGGCTATGAAAGGATTCCCGCTCTTGTTCCCGGAAATATCGAGAGAGATCTTTTCAGAGCAGGTATTATTGAAGACCCT
>JAZROG010000141.1:0-17873 GCA_045648605.1 Eubacteriales bacterium
CTCCGAACCCGAGAGCCCGAATTTTTAGAAGATTTCGGGTGCGGAGGACGATGGCAAATATGAATTTGGCAAGGACGACAAGCCTGAAAGCTCTAATAAATTCGTTCTCTCGGGCAGGTTCGAATAATACTCCTAACCTTAACCAATATAGTTTCATCTCTTGAAAAGTGCAGACATGATTTTACCCCCCATAATCTATGCGAATGAGATAATTGCAAGCGAAAGCATCGATATCGAGGTCATTGGCGCAGACCTGCCCGATGAGGAGCATATATGCACCAACTGGTTCCATGTTGACTGCCTTGCGGACTATTATAACGTTCCCATCTATTCCGAGTGCCATTTTGAGATAATGGGGGACTATATCGAATGTGCTGTGAGAAATGGCATAAATACTATCCTCGTTCCCGTGCTCACCCCGCCTCTCGATACCAAGATAGGTACATACAGAAAGACAGTTCAGCTTGTGGATATAACCCTTGAGGCAGGCGAATATTCCTTTGACTTTGCCCTCCTTGACAGATATATTGACCTGTGCCGCGAAAAGGGCGTAAAATATTTCGAAATATCCCATATCTTCTCCCAATGGGGGCAAAATATGCTCCAAAGGTTGAGGCAACCGTTATCGAAAATGGAATAAGCGAGAAAAAGCGTAATTTCGGTTGGGATACCCCCGGAACAGAGGGCGAATATCCTCGTTTCCTCGGCTATTTTATCCCCGCACTGCGTCGCCATCTTGACGAGCTTGGAATTACCGAAAATTGCATCTTCCACATCTCGGATGAGCCGACTCTTGAAACCCTTGAGGGATATAAGGCGGCAAAAAATGTTGTTTCCGACCTTATGGAAGGTCTCAAAACCGTCGATGCTTGCTCCCACAAGGAATTTTTCGAGCTTGGACTTATGAAAACTCCCGTTCCCACCGACACAAAAATGGAGGATTTTCTCTCTCTCGATATTCCCGAGCGCTGGACATATTATTGCTGCTCGTGGGAGGGAAAAGCACCCAACAGAATGATCTGCTATCCTTCCTCGCGAAGCAGGATCCTCGGTGCGCTTATGTATAAATACGATATAAAGGGATTTTTGCAGTGGGCATTTAATTTCTATTACGATCAAGGCTCGCAAAATCTCATAAATCCTTATACAGACATGAGCGGTGGCGGATGGGTAAACTCGGGCGACACATTTGTGGTCTATCCCGGCTCTGACGGAAAGCCTGTTGAATCGCTTCGCCTTGAGGTCTTCTCCGAGGTGTTCTATGATATCAGAGCACTTAAAAAATGCGAGGAGCTTTGCGGCAGAGATGCTGTTCTTGCCCTCATTGACAAGGAATACAGAATAACCTTCGATAAATATCCCTTGAAGGGCGATTATTTCATCTCACTCCGCGCGTCGGTAAACGAGATGATAAAAAATGAAATTGCGAAAAGAGAAAAACAATGACATCACTTCTTTGCAGATTATTTATAAAGGACCGTGAAAACACAGCAAGCATAAGAGTTCGTGCCGCATACGGTACTCTTTCGGGAATAGTTGGAATAATAGTCAATTTCTTGCTCTTCCTCGGCAAGATAGCGGTGGGACTTATTACCGCTTCCATTGCAATTACTGCGGATGCGGTCAATAACCTTTCGGATGCGCTTTCATCCGTTATCTCCATTATCAGCTTCAAGATCTCATCAAAGCCTGCAGACAGAGAGCATCCCTTCGGTCATGCGAGAATAGAATATGTAGCATCGATGATAGTCTCCTTTATCATCCTCTTTATCGGAATAACTCTTATGAAGGATTCTGCGGTGAAGATCTTTTTCGGAGGCGAAAAAACAGATCCCAGCATCGCGGCTATCATTGTCCTTTCTGTCTCGATTCTCGGAAAGCTTTGGCTCTTTCTCTTCAACAGAAGCCTTGGAAGGAAGATAAATTCATCCGTTATGCGTGCAACCGCGGCGGATTCGCTTTCTGATTCCATTGCCACGGGTGCAGTTCTTGTTTCTACCCTTATCTATCGATTCACCGATTTCGAGCTTGATGCTTATATGGGTGTTATAGTGGCTGTTATAATCATTAGAGCGGGAATTGGGGTTTTCAGAGAGGCTATGGATTCTATCCTTGGCACATCTGCCGACCATGAGACTGTTGAAAAGGTAAAGGAAATAATTTTTTCACATCCCGAAAGCGTTGGAATACATGACCTTGTGATGCATAATTACGGGCCCGGAAGATTTTTCATGACATGCCATGTTGAGGTTGACGGCGGGGCGGATATTTATGTCTCTCACGATGCCATCGACAATATCGAGCGCGAAATTTTTGAGAAGCTTGGTATTCAGTGCAGTATCCATCTTGATCCTGTGGCGGTGGGCGATCCACTTACCGATGAGCTGAAGGAAAAGGCACATTCCATTGCCGTCTCCATTGACGAGAGGATGAATATCCACGATTTCAGAATAGTTCCCGGCACAACTCATATAAACCTTATCTTTGATGTGGTCGTCCCCTTTGAGGTGAAGGAGAGCGACGAGGAGATAAAGACCCTTATAAGCGAAAGCGTAAGGGGCATGGATGGGAATTATTTTGCAGTTATAACGGTTGACAGACAGTAGGTGAAAATATGGCAAGCGGACGTTATGAAATAACGAAAAACGGCGAAAATGAATTTTCCTTTTGCCTTGTGACCCTTGGCGGAAGAGTCATTGCCAGAAGCGGAAAATATAAGACCCTCGGTGTTTGTAAAAAGGGAATTGCAAGCCTGCGGATAAATTCGGATGCTCCCATCGAGGATAAGACCGATAATTTTTTAGAGGACACGGGCGAGAGGATGCGCTGTCCCAAGATCGAGATTTTGGCAAGCGGCGGTGCATACAATTTCTTTGTGAGGGCAAAAAACGGAAGCATAATTGCCGAGGGCGAGGGCTACGGAACAAAAAACAGGTGCCTTGAAGCCATTTCAAATCTTAAATATATCGCATTTTCGGCAGAGAATATTGAAAACTTTTAAAAAAGCGGAGTTGCTCATCATCTGTGAAACGTCGTCCACGGTTTTAATTGTCCACTTTACATTTGTCTGCTCACCCGGGGTAGCGGTATAGCAATATCCCTCGGTTGGGAGAGCCTCGGTTGCAAGAGCCGAGATAGCCAGCGATGACAAAATCACCGTAAGAACGGAAAGGAAAAGCAATATCCTATAAGCTTTCTTCATTTGTATTCTCCTTCAAATCTTTATAGCTGATTTATTTATACACGAATCTGGCAAAAATCTCAATAGCAAAATCATCAATTAAATAAAAAATTACTCTATTTTTTGTTTATTGCCGATATCATTATACCTCTATATCATCATTTTTTAAGTGACTTTCAAGTGTAATAATATAAATAATCAACAAAGTGCTTTGCTTTTAGGGAAGAGATGATCGGTCAGCTATTGACTTGCTTTGCTTTTTGTGCTATACTTTTATCATGTTTTATTTGAGAGGTTTGTTATGAGTTTTTCTTCAAGGATTTTAATGGCGGTAAATAAGCTCTTTCCTTTGCCCCTTCACCCCTTTAATACACAGGCGGAGGGCGGCATGAGCTATGCGGAATGGCAATATGAACGCGGCGAGGACACGATAAAATTTTATCTTGAATATACGGACAAGGAAAGTATGTTCGGTGGCAAGGATGTGCTCGATGTTGGCTGTGGCGCGGGTGGAAAATCACTTTTTTACCTTGGCTGCGGTGCAAATAAGGTGGTTGGAATCGATATCGTTCCGAAATATAAGGAGGAATCAGAGGCGCTTGCGGGGAAATTGGGTCTTTGCGGCTTTGAATTTGCCTGCGAGGACGCAAGCAGCACCTCATTTGCCGATTGCAGCTTTGACACCATAATCATGAACGACGCAATGGAGCATGTTGCAGAGCCTGAGGCAACCCTTCGTGAAATGCACAGAATACTGAAGCCGGGCGGCAAGCTCTATGTTAATTTCCCCCCCTATAATCACCCATACGGAGCTCATCTCAGCGACGTTATCGGAATGCCGTGGGTGCAGTGCTTCTTCTCGGATAAGACCATGATAAGGGCATATAAGGAGCTTGTGGCAGATAAGCCGGATGGCGAGGACAGAATAAATTTCAGAATAAGCAAAAATGAAAAGGGCAAGGAATACTTTTCCTATATAAACAAAATGACCATCAAAAGGTTCAAGGGCATAGTGGCTCATTGCCCCTTTAAGGTCAGTTATTATAGAGAAGCACCTTTGCGCTCATTTTTGAAGCCTCTGTGCCATGGGTTCTTGAAGGAATATTTCGTAAAAATGGTCGTTTGCGTTTTTGAAAAATAAATAGGCGCTTTGCCAAAAAAGAGCGACTGAGCATAAGCAGCCGCTCTTTTTTATGAAAATTTCTTGTATTTTTCGATATATGGGCGCATAAGGCGCGAGAGATTATCTGCCATCTCGATCATTCCTTCGATTCCCGGGTGTACCATGTCGGTGGTGAGTCCAAGGTCGCTTGTAAGTATCGTTTCGCCGCCGAATATCTTTATATAGGGTGAGGCATGCCTTGCCGCTTCCTCGATAACGACTTGTCTGAATTCATCCACCTTTGGATGATAATCTCCGTTATCGGAGCCATAGTGGAAAATGTCTATGCAGAAAAGATATTTTTCTGGGGGGGGTTCATGGATGGTTGAAAGTGTATAACGAACTCTCTCTCGAAATTCATCAAGCTCTATCTTTCCAACGAGATTTTTGCCAAGCTCAAGGACCATGAAATCCCAATCGTCAAGGGAGGCGAAATAGTCTACCGCCTTTTCCACAAGGCAGCAGCCCGCAAAGCCGTAGTTTTTGCAATCTACTCCAAGCTTATCCGCAGTGCGGCGATTCCAGAAGATCGGTGGGATCAAGCCGTGGCTTCCCTGCGTGATGGAGGAGCCGTAAAAAATTCCGCGCAGTGAAGGGGTCTCCTCTCGCTTGGGATGTCGCGCATCACCCTCGATGCTATGGATAACTACGGGTGAAGCACCCATTATGAGCCTTACAACTCTCGGAGAAAATGCAAGCTTCCTCTCATTTGCCATTTTTTTGAGATATTCTATTCTTTCGGGAAGTGAAACGGTGAATTCCTTCGGCTTGTTTGTAACCGTAAAAAAGGTTGGAGCCTGCTGTGTTCCGAAAAAAAGATAAAGATTGTTGACCTCTCCCTCGTTTTTTGTGGAAAGAGTCAGCTTTACCTCGCCCGAGAGCGGAACAAATCTTATTTCCATTCCGATATTTCTTCTTGAATGGGAGGGAGCCCAAGAGCTTAAGCTGTCGGCAACCTCATTTGGTTTTTTTTGAGGGCAAGCACCGCCCTTTGCGTCTCTTACATTGTCTGCGCCCCAAATTTCAATATTGTTGTATATCATTTTTCCCTCCTGATGCTTTGGAATCATTTTTACAATTAAATTATAAAGCATTTTATCGGATTTTTCAGGATATTATGTCTATTTTTTTTCTCTATTTTTGGAAAAATGTACCATATAATTAAAAAAATCACCAAGAAGCGGTTTTGCTATTGACTTTTTCGGGAAAAGGTAGTATAATGTTATGGCAAAGAAATTATAATTATTATGAAGAGGTTAACATGATTGAACAGAATTTATATGACCTGCTTGGCAAATTTGATCTGAATGCTGATATTGACAATGCTAAGATCGGTCCTTATGGCGGTGGACATATTAACTCCACTTTTCTTGTGGAAAGCGACCCCAAATACATTCTTCAGAAGATCAATACCCATGTTTTCCCTCATCCTGTTGAGCTTATGAGAAATATCGAGCTTGTCACGGAAAGTCTTGCAAAAAAGATGACCGCGGCGGGCGACGATGCTTCAAGGGGGACATATAAGGTTGTAAAGGCAAAGGACGGAAAGAATTACGTTACAACAGAGGATGGCAGCTTTTACAGAGTTATAACCTTCATCGATGCTATTTCCCATGAAAAGGTGGATGATCCTACCCAGCTTTACCGCGCAGCAAAGATATACGGCAAATTCCAGAAGATGCTCTCGGATTTTGATGCGAATGATCTTTTTGAGGTCATTCCCATGTTCCATCATACCCCCAACCGCATGAAAAATCTCATGAAGGCCATTGAGGAGAATAAGAGCGGCAGACTTGATTCTGTAAAGGCAGATGTTGAATTTGCACTTTCATATAAGGACAGAGTTTCGGCTATAGTTGACGGAATCGCTGATGGCTCCGTTCCGCTCCGTGTTACACATAATGATACCAAGCTCAATAATTTCCTTTTTGATAAGGATACCGATGAGTGCGTTTGCCTTATCGACCTTGATACCGTTATGCCCGGCTCGCTTCTCTATGACTATGGAGATGCGCTTCGCGTCGGTGCCTCCAGCGCTGCCGAGGATGAGACAGATCTCAGCAAGGTCAATTTCTGTCTTGAGCCCTTTGAGCAGTTTACACGTGGACTTCTTGAATCCTTTGCGGGAGATATAACAGAGCGCGAGCTTGAGCTTTTGCCATACAGCCATTTGCTTATGACATTTGAGGTGGGAATCAGATTCCTTACCGATTATCTTGATGGCGATATTTATTTCAAGACCGCGTATGCCGAGCACAATATTGACAGAGCAAGAAATCAGTTCAAGCTTGTTCGAGATATAGACGAAAGAATGGATGAGCTGAATGCGCTTGTCAGAAAGATATATAGTGAAGTAAAGTAAGACTAAGAGAAAAGGGGCTGACTTGCAAGAATGTGAGTAAGCCCCTTTTGAGCATGGATTACCGAGCAGAATACAGGGGATATCACTCTTTAAAGGAGAACAATGAAGAAAATAACTATTCTGGGCGCGGGAACATGGGGCACAGCCCTTGCCGCGATGCTTAAAAGAGAAAACGGTCACGATGTTTGGCTCTCGAAAGAGAAGACGCGGCTGAGATGGTGCAAAAGGAATTTTCCGGCAGCTTCTTCAGGGTATATACAAATTCCGATGTCAAGGGTATAGAGATCTGCGGCGCTATGAAGAATATTATTGTTATTTGCGCCGGGATTTCCACGGGACTTGGATATGGAGATAACGCAAGAGCCGCAATAGTTGCCCGCGGAATGGCGGAGATAACAAGACTTGGGGTTGCCATGGGATGCTCGGGCAGAACATTTGAGAGCCTTGCGGGGATAGGCTACCTTGTTGTTACCTGTATGAGCCGACATAGTCGAAATCATCGAGCAGGAGTCCTTATCGGAAAGGGATATAGCGCAGAGGCGGCGGCACAGGAGGTTGAAATGGCAGTCGAGGGACTTAACGCGCTTCCTGCCGCACTTGAGCTTTCGGGGCGCCTCGGAGTTGAGCTTCCGTTCTGCCTTGCACTGAACGAGGTCGTTTCGCGAAGACTTGATGTTCGCGAGGCGGTGAATTCTCTTATGCTGCGCGTACTTAAGCCCGAAATATAAAATCCAGATCCGAAAACTGTCTCACCACGAAGAAATATATTTTAAATCCAAAATAATTTAGTTCAAATCCTCGCGAAGCGTAAGAGGATAATGAGGCGAGTGTCTGTAATTTTATCTTTTGCACAGATAATACGGCGTGTTAAAAAGAAAAATACCCCACTTGCGCCTGTGCTTTTTGGCGCAAGTGGGTATATGATAGCACTTACAGCAGAACAAAAGATCCTTGACGCGTCAAGGTCTTTTGGCTGCGTTGGTACGCACAAAGGGGGTATCCAGGGGGAACTCCCGGGAGAGTTTTCGTCCCTTTGGGGCGGGCCAAAGGGACTGCCGCGCGGCATGAGCGCCTAAGATGCTCAAAAATGTTTTTAAATTGTAAACAATTTGTGATTTTTGAAAAAACTATTTACAAAGCGTCATATATGTGGTATAATACACGTCGTATGGTCATTTGACCGCTAAAAATGAATATACGCACACTCGGTTTGCGGTGTAAGCCTTAGGGACTTCACCTTCCGCTCACTGTGTATGCGCATAAATAAATTAAAATGAGGTGAAAAACATGATGCTTAAGGACGAAAAGCAGGCAATTATCAAGGAGTACGCTATCTGCGAGGGTGACACAGGTTCTCCCGAGGTTCAGATCGCTCTTCTTACAAGCCGCATCAACAACCTTACCGAGCACCTTAAGAAGAACAAGGGCGACCATCACAGCCGCCGCGGTCTTCTGAAGATGGTTGGTCACAGAAGAAACCTTCTCGGTTACCTTCAGAAGGTTGATATCGAGCGTTACCGTTCGATCGTTGAGAGACTCGGTCTCAGAAAGTAATTTAAAGGCTTGGAGTGATGGGTGAAAGCACGCTTTCACTCCTCACTCCATACTGTTTTTTCGGAAAAATCCGTTTTGCACACGCGCCTTAGCAGTTAAATGGGTATCCGTGAGGTATCCGTTTAAGTGCTAAGCCTCTGTGAAAACGGTAAAAAATAAAATTTTTATGGAGGATTCCAAAATGTCAGGAATTGTAAGCTCCGCAATGGAGTTCAAGAATTACAAGGTGTTTAATTACACTCTTGCAGGCAGACCCCTCGTTATCGAGACAGGTAAAATGGCAGGACTTGCAAACGGCTCTCTCATGATCCGTTATGGCGAGACCGCTATCCTTTGCTGCGCAACTGCCAGCGCAAAGCCCAGAGACGGTATCGATTTCCTTCCTCTTTCGGTAGATTTTGAGGAAAGAATGTATGCAGCGGGTAAGATCCCCGGCGGTTACCTCAAGAGAGAGGGTAAGCCAAGCGAAAAGGCTATTCTTACAAGCCGCGTTATCGACCGCCCCGTCCGTCCCCTTTTCCCCAAGGACCTTCGCAATGATGTTGCTCTTTCCCTTACAGTTATGAGCGTTGACCCCGATTGCGAGCCCGAGGTTGCGGCTATGATCGGTGCTTCTGCCGCTCTCGCTATTTCCGATATTCCGTGGAATGGCCCTATAAGCGGTGTTCATGTAGGTCTTGTTGACGGCAAGCTCGTTATCAACCCCACAGAAGAGCAGAGAAAGGTAAGCGACCTTGAGCTTACCGTTGCTTCCTCTACAACTAAGGTAGTTATGATCGAGGCAGGCGCAAACCAGGTTCCTGATGACCTTATGTATGAGGCTATTATGCTCGCACATCAGGAGAATCAGGGCATACTTGAGTTCATTAACGGTATCGTTGACGAGATCGGCAAGAAGAAGTTTGAATATCCTTCCTGCGAGCTTGATCACGATATGTTCGATAAGGTATTTGCATTCTGCGAAAAGGACGTTATGAACGCCCTTGATACAGACGATAAGAATGTTCGCGACGAAAGAATGCAGCCCATTATGGATGCTATCGTTGAGAAATTCAGCGAGGAATATCCCGAGATCGCTTCCATTATGGAGGAGCTTATCTATAAGATCCAGAAGAAGATCGTTCGCCGTTGGCTCCTCGTTGACAGAAAGCGTGTTGACGGTCGCCGCATGGACGAGATCAGACCTCTTACAGCAGAGGTTGGACTTCTTCCCAGAGTTCACGGCTCGGGTATGTTCACCCGTGGTCAGACACAGGTTCTCACAAGTGCAACTCTCGGTACTCTCGATGAGGCTCAGATGCTTGATGGTATCGATAACGAGACCGAAAAGAGATATATGCACCACTATAATATGCCCGGTTATTCCACAGGCGAAGCAAAGAGCGCAAGAAGCCCCGGAAGACGTGAGATCGGTCACGGTGCTCTCGCTGAGCGTTCACTCGTTCCCGTTCTTCCTTCAGCGGAGGAATTCCCCTATGCAATTCGTCTTGTTTCCGATGTTCTTTCCTCTAACGGATCTACCTCACAGGGTTCTGTTTGCGGTTCTACCCTTGCTCTTATGGATGCAGGTGTTCCGATCAAGGCTCCCGTTGCAGGTATCTCCTGCGGTCTTATCACAGAAGAGGACGGCAGCTGGGAAACTATGATAGATATCCAGGGTCTTGAGGACTTCTACGGAGATATGGACTTTAAGGTTGCAGGTACTCACGCAGGTATCACATCCATTCAGATGGACCTTAAGATCGACGGTCTTACACCCGAGATAATCAAGGCTGCTCTTGAGATCACCCACAAGGGTCGTGACTACATTATCGATGAAGTCATCCTCAAGGCTATCGCAGAACCCAGAGCTGATGTTTCAAAGTATGCTCCCAAGATGATCTCCATGAAGATCGACCCCGATAAGATAAGAGAAGTTATCGGTAAGGGCGGTTCTGTTATCCAGAAGATCACAGGCGACACAGGCGCAAAGGTTGATATCGAGGATGACGGTACTATCCACATTGCGGCTGTTAATACAGCAGATGCTGAGGCTGCAAAGGCTATGATCGACGCTATTTGCTTTGAGCCTGAGGTTGGTGTGACATATCCCGGTACTGTAACAGGTATCATCGCTTGTGGTGCATTTGTTGAATATGCTCCCGGCAAGGAGGGAATGGTTCATATTTCCAAGCTTTCCGAGAATAGAGTTGAAAAGGTTGAGGATGTTGTTAATATCGGTGACGCTGTAAGAGTTAAGTATCTCGGCGTTGACGAAAAGAACAGAATCCGC
Organism: Eubacteriales bacterium; assembly: GCA_045648605.1. Lineage (GTDB taxonomy): Bacteria > Bacillota > Clostridia > Oscillospirales > CAG-272 > SIG710. Next base: position 10,532 of record JAZROG010000141.1, read on the forward strand.
CTCTCCATGAAGGACGCAGATAAATAATTTTACGGATTTTTAATGACCGGGGACTGTCGTAGCGCACCTGCCGAAGATGTGCAGATGGTTCCCGGTTTTTGGATGAGAAACGGTTGCTGCGAGCATTGTCGGTGGAAGTTTTGATCGACCTTTTGAAAAAGGTCGATCAAAACTTTCCAATGACAGCGTCCTCACGCCCCGACAAATTCCTGTTTGAAAAACAAAAGCAAAAAGTAAGGAGGAAAATATGAATAACGGATATAGCTCATGGAATCGCGGCGGCGGAAGAAGCCGCAGAAAAAGAAGGCAGAGAATGATGAAGACGGTCGTTCTGTCTTTTGTTGTTGCGCTTATAATTGCTGCATCCTTTATTTTCCTTTTTACTCTCAAAAGATTGGGCGAGGATGCAAAGGACAAGGAGACCGAGACCATTGCTTTAACAGAAACAGCTCCCCCCGAAACAGAGCCTGAAGACACCGCCTCGGGAGTTCTTCGCGAGGGATTTATAACAAAAAAATTCACCGAAAAGCAGCTTCATGAGGGTGCTCTCATCCTCGTCAGAGCCGGTGCGCCCTATTCCTTCCCGGAGGAGCCGGATCTTAAAGACCTTTATACGGGCAGAAAAAAATATTCGAGCGGTGCAAGAGCTTATCAGATAAGCTCTACAGATATTGAGCTTGATTCCTTCGTTCTTTCAAAGCTCAACGAGATGACCGAGACCTTTTTTGAGCTGACGGGCGAGGGAGGGCTTCTCATAAAGAGTGCTTACCGCTCATATGAGAGCCAAAAGGAGATATTTGACTACCGAGTTGAGCGCGACGGCGAGGAGGAGACTCTGAAATACGTGGCGCTTCCCGGTGAGAGCGAGCATCATACCGCCATGGCATTTGATATGTCGGTATATAAGGACGGTGCGAATACATATATCGAGGACGAGGAAGAATACCACTGGATATATGAGAACGCCCATAAATACGGCTTTGTTCTGCGCTATCCCGAAAGCAAGGCGGACATAACCGGCATTGCATATGAGGCTTGGCATTTCAGATATGTCGGAGCTCCCCACGCGCAGTATATGTATAATGAGGGACTTGTGCTTGAGGAATATCATGAAATTCTTAAAAAAGAACATTCCTATGACGGAATACATTTGAATATCGACTGTGACGACGGAAATAAATATGAAATTTACTATGTGCCTGCATCCGAGGGCGGCGAAACCGAGATAATACTTCCTTCCGGATACGAATATACCGTTTCGGGTAATAATACAGATGGATTTATTGTTACGGTTGTCTTGTCGAGAGGTGAAGGCTGATGAAAAGGATGATATTTTCGGCACTTCTTGTGTCGGCATTGCTTCTTTCGTCCTGCGGATTTATTGTGGTAAATACTAACGATGGTCTGCACCCACCAAAAACAACCGTAGCTTCCGATACCGTAAGGTCGCCCGAAAGCGATGATGCTTCATTGAACACCGAAGATGTAACCGATGCGTCATTTGACGGTGCCTCTCATCCCGAATCGGCGGTCGATAGAGCAAAAAAACGCGTTGCGGCGCTCGTGACCGATGATTTTTCGGGACAGAGCTTTATAATTGCCACGGCGAGCAAAATGACCTTTGCCACCGATGGCGAGGGCTATTATGACAGAGTGCTTCTCCTCCGCGATTCGATAGTTGAAGATAAATACAATATCGATATCATCAATGTTTATGCGGATGAGAGGATGGTAGAGCAGGAAATAGTCAATTCATCTCTTGCGGATGATTATTATGCGGATCTTTTGTCGGTGTCCGAATTCAGAATAGGCGGACTTGCCGCAAAGGGTCTTATAATGAATCTTCGTTCCTTGCCCTTCTACGGAACGGTTGACAGCTATTCGAAAAATTCCTCTGCCGCATATGCGGGAAGCGCAGTATATGCCGACATTGGTGCGGCAAGCACGGATTTCAGCAAAATATATGCGGTTTTCTTCAACCGCAGTGCCGCAGAGAGCCTTGGACACGATATCGACAGGATGGTAGATGATAACGAATGGACATGGGAGTCCTTTGACAAGCTTGCAAGGCTTGCAAACGAAAAGCTTGGCATGATAGGTCAAGGCAGCTATGCCATGGGCGATGAATATACCGATGTTGTGTTCCGCTCTGCAAATATAAAGCTTGTGGATAACACACTTGGCAGGGTGCCGACGATTTCATTTGATCCGGCAGCTCTTGAGGCGGCTGTTGAGCAGGCTTGCGCGCTTATTTACGGCAATCCTGCAGCCTATAGACCCGCAGCCGAGGCTTCGCTGAGCGATCTTTACACTCTTTTCGAAGAGGGTAAGCTGCTTTTTGCGGTGGCACCGCTTTCAGCAATGAAGGTGATTGCAATCAGCTCCACTGAGTGGGGTGTTGCGCCGATTCCGAAGATGGATGAGGAGCAGGACGGATATTATGCTTATACCGAGGCATCTGCCGCAGTGCTTGCGGTGCCCTCGGAAAATAACAAACCCTATATCACGGGTCTTATGATCGGTGCGCTGAATACAGCATCATATGAGCTGCTTTCGGAGGAATATAAAGCTCACTGTCTCTATAATTATTTCGGCAGTATCAAGTCCTTAAGGTCTATGGATGCTGTGCTTGACAGTATTACCTTTGATTTTACCTATCTTTATTCGTCGTGTGCTGACCTTTTGGCGTCTGCAACCCACGGAGCGGTGAGAGAGGCGAGAAAAAGCACATCGGATTATGCAACGGACCTTATAAACAGTAGAAAAGAAAATGCGGATGCACAGCTTTCGGAGCTTTTCAGCGCTGTAGTTTTCCCCGAGGATGAATATCCCATTCCTCCTATGGAGACGGAAGAGCCTTTTGAGAGCGATACTGAGGAAGAAATCACCGATATCCCCGAAACGGAGCAGACATACGAGACAGAAAACACGGAACTTATGAATTGATAATAGGAGAAATATATGGCAAATTACAGAAGAGGAAGAATCAATGATGAAATGCTGAAGGAGGTTGCGACCGTTCTTCGCGAGGTAAAGGACCCGAGAGTTCAGAATGCCTTTGTGAGCGTTACAGGTGCGGAGGTTACTCCCGATCTCAAATATGCAAAGATATATTATTCTTTCCTTAACAGCAGTGACCCCAAGGAGGTTGCAAAGGGACTTAAGACCGCAAGCGGATTTATCCGCGGTCAAATTGCAAAGAGAATGAATCTTAGGATCACCCCCGAATTCACCTTCGTTCATGATAATTCCATAAAGCACGGCGCGCATATTGCAACACTGCTTGAGGGAATAACATTCTCGGATGAGGGCGAGGAGAAGGCAGACGATGGAGAATAAGGAATATAGGATTCTCAGTCTTGTGGAGACGGCAGACAGGCTTTGTGAGAAAAGGAACACCCTCATCCTCTGCCATGCCCGTCCCGATTGCGATACGGTCGGCTCTGCTCTGGCTCTTAAAAAGCTTCTTGTTGGTATAGGGATGAGGGCTCACATAATTTGCGAGAGCGAGCTTCCCCATAGACTTGAATTTTTACCCATGGAGCAGGAGAGTCTTCTTGAAGAAAATATTCCCGCGGATTTTGAAGTGGAGAGGGTCATTTCTGTTGACACCGCCTCTCCCATGCAGCTTGGAGACCTTGAGGAAAGGTATCTCGATAGGGTTGAGCTTATGATAGACCACCATGGAAAGGGCAAGCAGTATGCGGATGGATATATCATTCCCGACCTTTCGGCAACGGGAGAAATGATCTTTGCCATTTCGAGGGAGATGCTCAGACGCGGTGCGATAAAGGAGATACCGAGCGAGGTGGATTTCTGCATTTACGCGGCGATCTCCTCGGATACGGGATGCTTCAAGTATTCCTCGGTCACTCCACAGACTCATATGGTGGCGGCATCCCTTCTCCGAAGCGGAATCGACGCTGCATATATCAATCACAAGCTTTTTGACAGCAAGTCCTTTATACAACTCAAGGCTGAAAAGATAGGATTTGACAATCTTACCCTCTATAATGATGGCAAGATAGGAATAATCTGTTTCACATATGAGATGAAGAAGGAGCACGGCATTCTCGATCAGTACATGGAAACTCTTATCGATGTTGCAAGAAGCGTTGAGGGTGTTGAGGTCGCGGCGGCTATCAGACAGCCAAAGGACGAGGGGGTTTTCCGTTGTTCTATGCGTTCAAGCTGTGATGTTGATGTTTCTGCCATTTGTGCTTCACTTGGCGGCGGCGGTCACGTAAAGGCGGCGGGCTGCACAATTGAGACGGACAGCATGGAGAGCGCGAGAGACATAGTGCTTGAAAAATTAGAAATTGAATATAACAAATAAAATATACGTTTTCAACTTTTGTTCATAATAAGAATCCCATATTGAAATTCATCGGTGTAGCCGAATAGTTTCAATATGGGATTTTAATATGTTCAATTGGATTTTATTCTATGAACCTTCTCGTTCAAGGGTATAATTAAAGCCGGATTCGTGAGTATGTTCGTGAGTCATAACACGGATGCCTGCTATATCTTTACTTGTAATATTTTTTGTTTGGGTTCCTGTATGGTACATTAGTTGCTGTGGATTTGTTACATGATCCAAGCCGTAAACATGTCCAAGCTCATGAGCAATTGTTCTAACTCTTGTTTCATCTGTATTGGGGCAGGAACAAAAGTTGTTCACATTTATCTGAATAGTCCACCTGCTAACATGTTTATCGGCATTGTAATAAACATTCTTTGTTGCATTGCTTCCTGTTTCATTATCATAGCTGACGGTTATTGTACCAAGCCCATTGCTTGAATGTGTGACGGATATATTATTTCCCTACAATGCAATGCCTCTTTCTACATATTGTGAGAATTCGTTTTCGATTTTCTCTGATGCATATTTGAATGTGGTGGATTTTTGCCCCATATGCCAATCACCGAGAGGTATCCAACCTGTTATATAATCAATATTGAAATTTGAAAAATCATCTGCCTCAACTATAATAGGGAAACAAATGAGCAAATAAATTGCAAGAACTAATGATAATAATGTTTTTGTCATAACGATTACTTCATTTCGTTTAATATGTGTGCTTTTTCATGTATTATGTTTTCCAAGTCATTGCTATCGTATATTGTGTATATTTCAGGAGAACGCGAAGTAGCAGTATTTAAAAGATCTCTTTTGAGCAATATTTGTGTGATCTCATAAAATATAGTTTTTTCAATGGGGCATTCGCCACTTAATTGATTGCTGTCAAACTTTTTCAAATCAGAATACAGATAATAGCTATTTCTGTGAGATTTGAAAAAATCACGCCCTATATAGTAATTGCCGATTTTTTCCAACATCAATTCTTCGGGAGAAGAACACCAATATTCCACGTATTCTTTTTTGTATAAAGGATATTCTTCGAATTTAGATGTTTTACAGGAAAAAATCAAAAATTCTTTTCCATCCTCTGGTATGGGATATTCGTCTGCTCTATCATGAGAGTTATAAGGAACTCCAAGCATAAAAGTGTCGTTTTCTTTTAGAGGGATGTCGGCATCTGCATAAAGTATTTTGGAAATTGTTACATCGAGAAAAGTATTTTTGTTGGCAGCAATTATTCCCATAAAAGGATATTCTATAACTACATCTCTGATATTGGTAATTTTTCCCACAACAATTAAATCATTTTCTTGATATGCAATTTCTTCGTTAATTACGTTCCAATCGTAATACGCACATATTTTCGATGTGTTTTTTTGCACTTCGTAAACTTTTATACCGTTTCCTTCGTATATGACTTCTATTATTTCATTTTGAAAATCCTCTGTTTGCGCCTCAACTCTGCCGTGGTCTTTAGATTGGCACGATGACAAACAAAAGCACAGTGCAATGAGCAAAAATTTTATTAGTGAACTTTTGCGCATATATAGTCTCCTTTTGGGTTTTTATTGATGGAAAATTCAAAATCGAGGCTTACATATATTATTATAATGTTTTTTTGTAATTCTGTCAACATCTTTTTGATGGATCGTAAATAGGGATTTGTTGGTCCGTGAGACCCGACAAATCCCTATTTATGCATCAAAACTCAATTTTTCTGTTTTTTCTGCTCGATCTCCTTTTCGAGAACTTTTATTTTCTCTTTCACTTTTCTTATCTCGTCAAGAGCTGCGGCGATCTGCTCGGGAATCTCGTCCATACCGCGCAGAAGGGTCTCCGATTCTCTTCCGAGAATCTCGTATTTATCGCAAAGCCTTGCTTCCTCTGCTTTAAGCTTGACCTTTGTGGCGGCGATATCCGTGAGCTTTGCTGTCTCTTTTGCGGCTTTATCGCAGGCGTTTTCAAGTGAATTTACGAATTTTTCAAATTTAGACATGGTAATTCTCCTTTTGAAAGTTATCATTTATATTATATTCCCAATTTTCTGCGTTGTAAAGTCTTTTTTGTTTAAAAAATCATCTTTTGGGCAAAATATAACCGAAAGGATGGTAAAAGACATGAATATTGATAAAAAAACCTATAAAAAGTATGCGGCGGCGCATGCGAAAAAATCACCTGTTGCAAAAAATTGCATTTGGGCATTTTGTGTTGGCGGTGCAATATGCACTTTTGCAGAGCTTCTTTCGAAGCTTTATGTGATGTGGGGCTTGTCAAAGGAGGATGCGGGCACTCTTACATCGGTGACCTTGATATTTCTTGCGGCGCTTTTCACAGGCCTCGGATATTTCGACTGCATAGCAAAGCATGCGGGCGCGGGAACTCTCGTACCCATAACAGGATTTGCAAATTCGGTGGTCTCTCCCGCCATCGACACCAAAAGCGAGGGGCTTGTGCTTGGGGTCGGTGCAAAGATATTCACCGTTGCCGGCCCCGTGCTCCTTTACGGTACTCTCGCAGGCGCACTTTATGGCGTTGTTTATTGGATATGTGGCTTTTTTGCCTTTTGAAACGAAAATCTTCCTTATACAATATATAGAAAAATGAAAAAGTGGGTTTTTTTATCAAAAATCCGCTTTTTTCACTGAAAAGGAAATATTAAATAGGGTTTAATATTGCAGTGTAATTACAGGTAAAGGGAAAGTATTGCCAAAAAAATGAAGTTATGGTACTATATTGGCACAGGGGAAAGTTTATGGAATGCCCTAGCCATCGGAGTGAGATGATATCCGATGACAGCTAAGTCGGATGTAAGCGACGTTTTGCTTCGACGTGGCGACAGGTTGAACATAAATCTATTTCACCTGAAAAAATAATTATTTTTGAAGGAGAAACACAAACCATGAAGAATTTCAAGAGAATTCTTGCTCTGGTACTTGCAGTTATGATGGTAGCTACAAGTGTTGTTGCTATCAGCGCAGC
>JAZROG010000142.1:0-1075 GCA_045648605.1 Eubacteriales bacterium
TTGCTATTTCTCCGAGATCTATCGAGGTGGAATCGAGTCGATTTCAGTTGGACAGTACGAGGCGGGACAAGTTCTCGGCATGACAAAGGCGCAGACATTTTTTCATGTTGTGCTTTTGCAGGTGGTCAAGAGAATCCTTGCGCCTATCAGCAATGAGGTCATCACTCTTGTTAAGGATACGTCTCTTGTGCGCGTAATTTCTGTTATTGAAATTATCAAGGTGGCGGAGCGTTTCTCAAGCCAAGGTCTGCTTTGGCCGCTGTTCTTTACAAGCATTTATTATCTTGTATTCAACGGCCTTTTGACCATTCTCTTCGGTTATATCGAAAAGAAGCTCAGCTATTTCAGAACATAAGGGGGAGCGAGCATGGAATTACTTAAAGTAGAAGGTATAAAAAAGAGCTTTGGACGCACCAGTGTTCTTCGCGGAATTGATTTTTCACTAAATAAAGGCGAGGTTCTTGCCATAATCGGCTCATCAGGAAGCGGAAAAACTACGCTTCTTCGCTGTCTCAACTTCCTTGAAACACCCGATGAGGGAAAGATCACGGTTTCTGACCATGTGGTTTTCGATTCCGAGGACAAAAAGCGCAAAAGCGCAAGGGAAAAGAGGGAAAATCAGTTGAAATTCGGCTTGGTTTTCCAGTCATTTAACCTTTTCCCGCAATATACCGTTCATAAAAATATTACCCTTCCTGCGGTGCTTGCACTGAAGAAGCAGGCGAGAAAGGAAAAGATGTCGGTGAGTGCCAAAAATGCGGCAATAGTCGAGATCGAAAAGAAGGCGGATTCGCTTCTTGTTCAAATGGGACTTTCTGAAAAGAAGGAGTCGTATCCTTGCCAGCTTTCGGGCGGTCAATGCCAACGAGTTGCCATTGCAAGAGCGCTTGCACTTGACCCGGAAATACTTTGCTTTGATGAACCTACAAGTGCACTTGACCCCGAGCTTACAGGCGAGGTTTTGCGAGCCATAAAGGCTCTTAAGGGCAATGATCATACCATGGTGATCGTTACTCACGAGATGGATTTCGCAAGAAATGTTGCTGATAAGGTAATATTTATGGCAGACGGAGTC
>JAZROG010000143.1:0-1800 GCA_045648605.1 Eubacteriales bacterium
AACGGAAAAAGCAAGTAAGCACAAGGCTTTCACGAGGATTGCCTTGTGCTTCTTTTTGAATTTTATTTTTTCTCTTTTATTTGACTTTTTTATTTCTACTATTATCTACTTGCGGTATTACAGCTTTTTCGACAGTCTGAAAGGAGCTGATTTACCGTGTAAATCAGCTCCTTTTATTTTATATCTCACCAAGCGCAAGATAAAGCGCATTTGAAGCGGCAAGGGTTCGTATATATGAGCGCTCGCGTCGGGGAGAAAGCCGCAAAAGCACCGCTCTATCGCCCTTCTCACTTGAAATTCCCACCCAAACCGTGCCCACAGGCTTTTCGGCGCTTCCTCCGTCGGGGCCCGCAATGCCTGTGGTGGAAATGGCGATGTCAGCGCCCACGGCGCGTCGCACGCCCTTTGCCATTTCAAGGGCGACCTGCTCTGAAACAGCACCAAATTCTTCAAGAGATTCATGGCTCACACCGATAAGACCCTCCTTTGCGCTGTTGGCATAGGTCACACAGCCGCCAAGGAACACCGCACTGCTGCCCGAAATATCGGTGATGCGCTTTGCGATAAGTCCACCTGTGCAGGATTCGGCAGTCGCTATGGTCTTGCCGGACTCCTTAAGCCTTCTCACAAGCTCTGCCTCGATAGAATCGGTATCAATTCCGTAAACGGCAGGGCCAACCTCGGTCTCCATTATCCTTCTGGCGGTTTCACTGCACATTTTATATGCTTTTTCGCTGTTTTCAGCCTTTGCGGTGACCCTGAGTCGCACCTCGCCCTCCTTGCAGTAAGGCGCAACGGTGGGATTTTTTGAGCTTTCCATAAGAGAGCGCAAAATATTCTCAACACTCGATTCTCCCATGCCGAAAATATTGATATTTCTGCTCACAAGGACATATCCGCTTCTTTCCATAAGATATGGCATTACCTCATGGGAAAACATTCCCTCAAGCTCGCGCGGAGGGCCGGGAAGCATTATGGCTGTAACCTCCTTGTCCTCGTCCTCAATGATAACTCCGGGTGCTGTGCCATAATCATTTTTTATCACAATAGCTCCCTCGGGAATATCCGCCTGCTTTTTGTTGTTTTCTGTCATTTTTCTGCCCATCTCGGCAAAATATGAGGTTATGGTAGCGAGAATTTCCTCATTTCTTATAAGCCCTCTGCCGAAAAATTCAGCAATGGTCTCCTTTGTAAGATCGTCATAGGTTGGGCCAAGACCGCCGCTGGTTATAATGAGGTCTGCCCGCTCCAAAGCATCTGAAAGAGCCTTTTTCAGCCTTTCGGGGTTGTCTCCCACAACGCTCTGATGATATACCGAGATTCCAAGCTCCGCAAGCCTTCTGGAAAGGTATGCCGCATTGGTATTCACAATGTCTCCAAGCAAAAGCTCCGTTCCAACGCACAATATTTCCGCAGATCTTATTTCCTTCATAAAGAATTCTCCTTTTAGCCTTTTATTTTAAATTGTTTCCCTGTCTGATATAGCTTTATACTAACAGTATAACACCGATAAGGATGTCAGTCAAGAATTCTTCTGAAAATTTATTGACAAAAAATTTTTTTGATGGCATAAAATTAAAAAAGATGATCCTTGGAGGTTATTATGGACAAAAAACTTTTTTCATAATAAGTCATATGCATTACTGCTAAAAAATTGATCAAATTCAGAATTTGTATTGACAAATGAAAAATTTTTTAGTATAATATATAAGTCTTGCGGGCGTGGCGGAATTGGCAGACGCGCCAGACTTAGGATCTGGTGTCAACGACGTGGGGGTTCAAGTCCCTTCGCCCGCACCA
>JAZROG010000144.1:0-1912 GCA_045648605.1 Eubacteriales bacterium
GCAAGGATTCTCTTGACCACCTGCAAAAGCACAACATGAAAAAATGTCTGCGCCTTTGTCATGCCGAGAACTTGTCCCGCCTCGTACTGTCCAACTGAAATCGACTCGATTCCACCTCGATAGATCTCGGAGAAATAGCAAGCATAGTTGATGACAAAGGTGATAAGAGCCGCAAGAAATCTGTCCTGCTTGAAGATGGGGTTATTAAATACGATTCCTGGAATAAAGAAAACAATAAAAATTTGAAGCATAAGCGGTGTTCCGCGGACGATCCAAACTATCACCTTTGTGAAATATTTGAGAGGCTTAAATTTGCTCATTGAACCAAAGCTGATGATAAGTCCAAGAGGCAGAGCAAAAAGAAGCGTCAGCGCGAAAAGCTCAAGAGTCGTTAAAAAACCACCCCAAAGGCTCTGGGCTATGCTGTTAAATTCCTCCATGGTGTCGGGCATGAACGCTTTTACAAATCTATCCCAAATGGCGGGAAGCTCTGCCGTGAACCACTGACCAAGCGATGAAAACATAAAAAAATTTCCTTCCGAAAAATACCCAATTAATGCTCGAAAGGCATGGAGCATACACCGCGCGGCGCATGTCCATGTCTTAAGAGGAATGGATCTATTATGAAAAAGTGAATCCCAAAATTAGTCTGCCATGCTCAGAACAGCGTCTGTAAGAGCATACTTTTCAGCAATAGCAGCGATTGTGCCGTCAGCCTCAAGCTCAGCGAGAATGCCGTTTACCTTTTCTGTAAGGTCACTTCCCTTGCGGAATGCGATTCCGTAATATTCATCATCGGAAAGAGACATATCAAGGATATCGAGATCAGCGAAATCGCTGCCTTCCTTGTTGATAAGGTAATTAGCCATTACATAGTCGATAACAGCCGCATCACTTGTGAGAGCCTTGACCTCTGTGAGTGCGTCGAGCTGAATGCTCTTCTCAACATAAACAGCATCGGTGATATTACCGAGAACGATCTCCTCACCTGCGGAGCCTGCCTCAGCAGCAACAACCTTGCCTGCGAGTGAGTTTACATCGGAATAGTTTCCTGCATCGTCAGCACGAACAACAACGATCTGCTTGTTCTTCATATAGGGCTTCGAAATGCTCATCTCCTCCTGACGAGCGGGAGTGATTGTAAGACCGTTCCAGATGCAGTCGATATGCTTTGCAGCAAGCTCTGCTTCCTTAGCTTCCCAAGAGATCTCCTGGAAAACAACCTCAACACCGAGCTTCTCTGCAACAGCTGTTGCAAGCTCTGCATCAAAACCGATCCAATTACCGCCAGCATCCTGGAAATCAAGAGGCTCAAGGTATGTGATACCAACGATCATCTTGCCCTGCTCTGTAAGGTAAGCAACGTCTTCAACAACATCGGGTGCTTCTGCAGCTGTGTCCGCAGCAGAATCAGAGCCGGCTGTGTCATTAGCATTAGCATCAACATCAGTGTTTCCACCGCAAGCGGTGAAGCAGAAGAGGCACATCATAAGCGCCAAAGTAAGTGCAACGAGTTTTTTCATGATAAAAATCTCCTCAAAATTAAAAAGTTTTGTTTTTTCAGGATAAAATCACTTTATCCTGCTAAAGTGATAATATGATACCACGTTTTCGCTCGTTTGTCAAGGGGTTTTAAGAAATTTATGGTATAAATTATCATAAAAATATTGTTTTTTTCTGTAAAAGGTGCACAATATTCGTCTTAAAGCGATTTTTTTATAAAATATAACAATAAACAGGAATTTGTCTTTGGCTTCCCCTTGAGGGGAAGGCTAAGAGCCCGATAAATTCCTATTTAAATCACAAAAAAATCAGCAAGGGCAAGTCCCGAAGGACTTGCCCTTGCCTTTATAGGTTTAACTAAACAACCTTTAAGGGGTTATATTAGTTGAATGCGTAACCTGTAAGAGTA
>JAZROG010000145.1:0-2968 GCA_045648605.1 Eubacteriales bacterium
ATGACCTCTGCATCGATGGTTGTTCTCATTCCTCTTTCAAGGTCATATGTTGTGAGGATAACCGTGCCGGGCTTCTTTGCCTCGATGAGAATACCCTCGCTTGCGCTCATTGTAGAGCGGTTTACAGCGGTTGCCATAAGAGGAGCTATAGCTGAGGCAACCTTGGTTCTGTTGAAAATTATCTTCATTTGTAAATTTCTCCTTTCGTTTTTCACTCCATTTCTTTGCGCACGCGGTAGAAAGAATAGAATGAACAGATAGAATAGAATATTTATAGTTATAGTATTAAGGGCTGTGGAAAATGTGGAAAAGGTTAATTTTCCTTTACCCATATTAGTTTTTCGGTGTTTTTTGATGCTAAAAACTCTTTTTGAAAAGAGATGAAAACCAAACAGAATTTTTTGATTTTTTCGGAATGTCATTTTTTAGGGAAAAAATTTTTTTATTTATGATTTGTGTGGAAAAATGACCGTATGTAAAATTCTGTTTAAACTGTTGAAAACTCTTTTTTCTTAAAAAACTCTTGTGCAAAACTCTTATCAAGGTGGTGGTGGGCTAAAATTTTAAACAAGCGTAGATGGCTTTAAAATTTACCATTTGAGATGGTTTTTCTCTGCTTTTCCACATATTTTTATGTATGTTTATTTTTTGAGTATTGAAACTGTTGAAAAAACAGTATGATAATTTGAAAAGCTGTTTAAAAGCTGTGTGAAGATGGTGGATTTGCTGAAAATTCACCACTATCCAAAAGACGAACGCGTCATTAGCCTTCCCCTCATGGGGAAGGTGGCGGCGAAGCCGACGGATGAGGTGTCCTTGATGGGTAAGTTAAATTTGCTGAAAGTTCAATTTCGATAATTGTTAATCTGAGAAGAAGTAACTTACTGTATCGCGCCTCATGCCGTCCCGAAACCCCATCACCTCGCTTTGCTCGATGATGGGAACCCGGATGGCGGGGCACTTCCTTTGCCCCGATGCAAAGAAAGCAAAAATCTCCCGGCGTTCCCCCTGGGTACCCCCTTTGTGCTAACCAACGCAGCCAAAAAACTTCGACAGGCGAAGATTTTTTGTTCTGCTGTGTATCCTGTCATATACCCACTTGGGGCAAAAAGCACCGCCCCAAGTGGGGTTTGCTTTCTTTAGCACGCCATGTTATCTGTGCGAGAGATAAAATTACAGACACTCGCAATATTATCCTCTTACGCTTCGCGAGGATTTGATATAAGGGTTTTTTGGAGTTGGTGAGGTTTTTTAGAAGGAATGTTATTTAGATGTTTCCTTTTTCGATCTCTTTTTGGATTTCGCCTATTTCGAGGGCGAACATTTCATCATTACCCATTTTCTTTTCGACAAGGTATATTGATGACATCACGGTTGAATGGTCTCTTCCGAAGATTTTACCTATATTTGGAAGTGACATTTCGGTGATATTTCTGATAAGATAAATTGTAATATGTCTTGCAAGTGCAAGGTCCTTTGTTCTTCTTGCTCCGCATAGCTCTTCCTTTGTAAAGCCGTATTTCTTATATACGGAGAGAAATATCTTATCTACTGTTACGCTGACAGGCTCTGCCCCTCCGAGAAGCTCATGCATAAGATTTTTAGCAAGCTCAAGGGTAACCTCCTTACCCGAGAGGAAGCAAAGTGCGCTGATCTTCTTTATAGCTCCCTCTATCTGTCTGATATTAGTTCTCAGATTTTCCGCAAGATATGTAAGGACCTCATCGGGAATGACTATTTTTGCCTGCTCCGCCTTTTTCTTGATAATCGCCATACGAAGTTCAAGATCGGGTGGCTGGATATCTGCAAGGAGTCCCATTTCGAATCTTGAAACAAGTCTTCTTTCAAGATCGGGTATTTCTCTTGGGGGACGGTCGCTTGTCATGATTATCTGCTTCTCATTTTCGTAAAGGGCATTGAAGGTATGGAAAAATTCCTCCATCGTTGCAACCTTACTGCCGATAAACTGAATATCATCTATCATGAGAATATCGCATTTGCGGTATTTTTCTCTGAATTTAGTCATTTCCTGTGCGGAAAGGCTCGCTATAAGCTGATTTGTAAAATCCTCGCCCTTGATATAAACAATGGTAGCCTCAGGCTTTTCCTTGCTTATCTTATTTGTGATAGCATACATAAGGTGAGTTTTTCCAATGCCGCTTGGCCCATAAAGGAAAAGAGGATTATATTCGGAAGCCGTGCTTCCTTCCTCTGCCTCGGCAACATTCTTTGCAACCGCCCAGCAAGCGGCTCTTGCAAAGGTATTTGAGCTTCCCTCGATGAAATTATCAAAGGTGTATTCAAAATTGAGAGTAGGCAAGCTGCTTCCTCTTGCTTTTGACTTTTCTTCTGTTGATTTTTCTGCTGTCTCGTTTTCTTTTTGACTTGCTTCGTCAGATATGACCGCAATTTCGGGTCTTGTTCCCATATATTGCTCAAAGCAATCTGCGAGCATATCCATATATTTGTTTTTAATGAACTTTGTCTTGTATTCGGAATTGTTTTTAAGAGTGACCGTGTTGTTGTCAAATGAGCTTACGTTAAGATCTCCGAACCAGAGCTCTGCTGTTGAAGGCGCAATTTCGTAATCATTTACAATGTCAATCTTAACACTGTCCCAAATCTTTTTAATTTCGTCTAAGCTGTGCATTTTTTCCCTTTCTCTATAAATTTTTATATTTCGATCTATTTTTCCACAATCAAAATCATAAATATAATATATTATAACATATATTATAATTTCTTGCAAGTCGGAAAACCTCATTTTTGAAGCATTTTTCGTTTAAACACAGTTTTTTCTCTAAAATTTTACAATTTGTCAATATTTTAAATTACATTTTCTTCCTTTATTATAAATAATACCTTTACAACCGTTCTCATTTTTGGTATAATATAAAATGACACATTGTTTTATAAATAGGAATTTATCGGTGCGATTAAAAACGCAACTCTGTAGGGGACGGCGACC
>JAZROG010000146.1:0-22058 GCA_045648605.1 Eubacteriales bacterium
AGCACAGTTGGGATTGCCCTTGCCACGGATCGCGATTTACCGAACACGGTGAGCTGATCGATAATCCCGCGACGGATGATCATCGCTCGATTCAATGAAAAAAGCCTCCGCGAAATGGAGAGCTTCAAATCGGCAAATCAGCAGCAACAACACCCGAGATTGGGTGCAGGCACTGCCTGCTGGTCGGAGTGACAGGATTCAAGAACCTGAATTTGCGCTATAATCTGTGCAAGCCGTTTATTCTCACAGCGCAAACTATCCATTTCGCGAAAAGGCTTCCGCGAAATGGAGAGCTTCAAATCGGCAAATCAGAAAAATATTAAAAGAGGGATGCTGTGCATCCCTCTTTTAATATTGGTCGGAGTGACAGGATTTGAACCTGCGGCCTCATGGTCCCGAACCATGCGCACTACCAAACTGTGCCACACCCCGTTATTTGTTTTCAGACCTATGTATTGTACCACACAAACAGCATTTTGTCAAGTATTTTTTGTTTTTTATTGGTTTTATTTGCTTTGGTTTTTCAAAGTTAAATCAAAATGTTAAATTAAATAGGATTTTGTCGGCGGAGCTCGACGCACAATTCGCCGATGACTCATGGTGGTTTGTTGCTTTGCATTTCTACATAAAAATTCCCCCTATTTCATGTAGAACCACAGGTAAACAACAATAAAAACCCCCCTATTTAAAGTTTTGATCGACCTTTTTTAAAAGGTCGTGTTCGGCCTCGACAGCGCCGGTCGCCACAGCAGTGGCGAAACTCCCCTAAAAATAAGGGGCTGAAAAATCAGCCCCTTAAAATTATCAGTGGCGGTGCTTGATTATACCGAGAAGCTTTGAAATTTCCATCACAATGAGAGGGACTATGATAAGTCCGAGAGCGATGAAGTACAAACGCGCTTCAAGGTAAACAAGACCGAAAATTGTATTGAGTCCGGGAACGAAAAGCACAAGGCAAACGAGAATAAGCGATATCAGTGCTGCGCCGTTGAGCTTCTTATTACCAAAGAAGCCGATTTTGAAGAGCGAGTGCTGGGAACGCATATTGAATGCCTGTACTATCTGTGTAAGCGAAAGCACCATAAATGCCATTGTCTGACCTGCGTGCTCTATTCCTGTCTTTTCGCCGAGCATAAAGCCGATAAGGGTAAGAATTGCGAACATTGCACCCTGTAGAACCACCTGTATGCCAAGACCGTGAGCAAAAATACCTTCGTTTTTAGGCTTCGGCTTCTGCTCCATGATATCCTTTTCGACTGCTTCCATACCAAGCGAGATGGCGGGGAGAGAGTCGGTTACGAGATTTATCCAGAGAAGCTGCATTGAAAGAAGAGGAGTTTTGTGCCAGAGAAGCATTGCAAAAAATACGGTAAAGACCTCACCGATATTTGTTCCGAGAAGGAATCCGACAACCTTTTTTATATTTGCATAAATTCCTCTGCCTTCTCTTACAGCATCGACAATGGTTGCAAAATTATCGTCTGTCAGAGTCATATCAGCCGCACCCTTTGCAACGTCTGTGCCTGTGATACCCATTGCGCATCCGATATCAGCGGCCTTCAGCGCGGGAGCATCGTTTACACCGTCTCCTGTCATTGAAACGACCTGATCCTTTCTCTGCCAAGCCTTGACGATGCGTATTTTGTTTTCGGGTGAAACGCGAGCATAAACAGATATGCTTTCAACCACCGCGTCAAGCTCATCATCGCTCATTGCATCAAGCTCTGCGCCTGTTATCGCCTTGTCGCCATCCTCAAGTATGCCAAGCTCTCGTGCGATGGCAGATGCTGTTACAACATGGTCACCTGTTATCATAACGGGCTTGATTCCTGCCTTGCGACAGATGGCAACAGCATCCTTTGCCTCGGGTCTGGGCGGGTCGATCATGCCCACAAGACCCATAAGGGTAAGTCCGTTTTCAAGCTCCTCGGAGGTGGGATTTTCGGGAATGCTTTCGATTTCCTTATATGCAACTGCAAGAACGCGGAGTGCATCCTCGCTCATGGAATTTGTCATTTCTCTTGCTTTTTCGATGTCACCCGAAATGCAACGGGTTGCCATCATATCAAAAGCGCCCTTAACAATGACGATATTCTTTCCGTCAATCTTATTGACGGTTGACATCAGCTTTCTGTCCGAATCAAAGGGGATCTCCGCAAGTCGGGGATAGGATCTATTAAGATCATCCTTTGGCATACCGTTTTTGTGTGCCGCGAAAACGATTGCGGTTTCTGTTGGGTCACCGATATGCTGCTCGCCCTCGTCTGTAAATACAACAGAGCCGTCACAGCAGAGAGTGCCATAGCTGAGAAGCTTCTTTATATTGTCAGAGCATGAAGAGGATATTTGCTCGGGAGTGTTCTCACCGTCAAAATATGCCTTGACGAGAGTCATTCTGTTCTGTGTGAGAGTACCTGTCTTATCGGAGCAGATAACCGAAGCGCTTCCGAGTGTCTCAACTGCGGGAAGGCGGCGGATAAGAGCATTTTTCTTAACCATTCGCTGAACACCGATGGAGAGAACGATGGTGACGATAGCTGGAAGTCCCTCGGGAATTGCGGAAACTGCAAGAGATACGGCAGTCATGAAAAGATGCATGGGATCCATATCGTTGAAAAGACCAACGACGAAAATAATTCCGCAGGCAACGAGAGCCATGATGCCCAGATACTTACCAAGCTGTGCAAGCTTTGCTTGCAGAGGTGTCTGACCCTCATTTTCACCGTCAAGAAGACCTGCGATCTTACCCATTTCGGTGTTCATTCCCGTAGCTGTAACAACCGCTGTTGCAGTACCGTAGGTAACACTGCAGCCGGAGAAAACCATGTTTGCTCTGTCGCCCAGAGGTGCTTTTTCGTCGATAACGGCATTTGCATCCTTTTCGGAGGGGACAGATTCGCCCGTAAGTGCGGATTCCTCGCTCTTAAGGCTTGCGCTGTGGAGAAGTCTTGCATCGGCAGGGATAAAGTCGCCTGCTTCAAGCTTGATTATGTCACCGGGAACAAGCAGAGAAGCGTCGATGACGGTTTCCTTTCCGTCTCTTATAACCCTTGCATGGGGTGCTGTCAGATTTTTAAGGGCATCAAGTGCTTTTTCTGCCTTGCTTTCCTGCATAACACCCATAACGGCATTGAGAATGACGATAAGGAGAATAAGCGCAGGCTCAAAAAGCTCGCCCCAATTCTTCTCAAAGCAGATGATGGAAAAGGATACCACTGCGGCAATGAGAAGAATGATGATCATTACGTCTTTGAACTGGTCAAGGAAGCGCGCGACCATCGTCTTCTTTTTCTTTTCTCTCAGCTTGTTTTCGCCGTGTTCGGATAGCTTGTTTGCGGCCAGCTCGGAGGAAAGACCGTGCTCTGCCTCGGTTTGAAGTTCATTTAAAACTTCTTCGCGTGTTTTGCTGTGTGCGTTCAAATTGAGTACCTCCAAATAGTATTGAGCAGAAATTTATTATGAAAAAGACTTTTACGGCTGTGCCGTAAAAGTCTTGAAAATCATAATAAATGAGTCCGAGATCCGGGCTTTTGCCGTAATGACGAAAAACGGAACACCTTTTGGTGCTTTCTACTCTCTTTTACCTCTTAATTATAACACATATGGAAAAGGTTGTCAAGTGATTTTTTTCTGTTTTTTTGTCGAAAAAAGCCTATCTTATCCTTACAAGTGAAGAAAGTCCTTCATTCAGAGCCGATATGAGCGCGTCTGCATCATCATGAGTATTATACTCGCAAAGGCTTATGCGCAGTGAGCAATCCGCATCCTTTGGAGTGAGTCCAAAGGCGATAAGGGAAGAGCTTGTTGTGCTTGAATGAGAGGAGCAGGCAGAGCCGCTTGAAACGAAAATTCCCTTTGATGAGAGAAAATGGAGCATTGTTTCGCTCTTTATTCTTGGCAGAGTGATATTTACGATATGTGGCGCTGCCTTTTCGGGTAGATTGAGCTTTATTTCATCGGGCATCGCCGAAATTATATATTCCCGAAGCTCTGCCATTTTGCATATGGAGCTGTCAAGATTTGAAAAGCCATCCTTTGCCGCCGCACCGAAGCCTGCAATGCCTATGGTGTTTTCTGTTCCCGAGCGCAGACCGTATTCCTGACCGCCGCCGAGAATATATGGTATTATCTTTTTCTTTTTTATCATATCGGGGTCGATATAAAGCGCGCCGATACCCTTTGGACCGTGAATTTTGTGAGCACTTATGGTGATAAGATCAGCCCCAAGAGACTGGGCGGTAAATCTTTTTTTGAGAAAGCCTTGAACCGCATCGCAGTGGCAGACAGCATCGGGACTTTTTGCCTTTATCGTCTTGAAAGCCTTCTCCACATCATAAAGCGCACCTGTTTCATTATTGACCATCATAAGGCTGCAGAGAAGAGTACCCTCTGCCTCCTTTTCGAGCATTTCCATGTCAAGCACACCGTTTTTTGTGGGGATTCGAACAATTTTAAAACCCTCGTTTTCAAGCTTTTTCATGGGATTTTCCACCGATGGGTGCTCGCTGTCCGTGGTGATTATTTTATTTGCTGTTCTCCTCGCCTTTGCATAAACCGAGCCGAAAATGGCGAGATTGCTTGTCTCACTTCCGCAGGAGGTAAATATAAGCTGTGAATCACGAAGTGAGCGAACACCCAAGGCTTCACCTATGCTCCGTCTTGCTTCGCGCACCGTTTTTTCTGCTTCAAGTCCGACAGAATGGAGTGAGGAAGGATTTCCATAGCACTCAAGTGCAGCTTTCATCGCCGCCTTTACAGGCTCACTGAGGGCGGTTGTGGCGCTATTATCAAAATATATCTCTTTCATTATTTGAATTCAAACTCCGTGACGGTTTTTTCAACATCCGCAAGGTGGCTTTCATAAAGGTCTGCCTTTGCGGTGTATGTAAAGGTATAGAAAAGACTGCCATCCACGGTAAGTATCTGCATTATTTTGTAGCTTTCACCGTCAATATCGGCACTGAAAACATATTTAAATGCTCCTCTTTCACCGAAAATGATATTAGATTCGTTATTTTCGGGGGCTTCAATGAGGGTGAAATTCTTGAATGTTTCGTTATAGCTTGCCTCAAGCGTTGTCCAATAATCGTTTATGCTCATAAGCTCACCGCCGGGATAAAGGGTGCTTACAGTCATATTGGATTTATCAGTATTTGAATAATATGCTCCGAAAATTCCGTTGTTCTCTGTTGGAACCCATCCTCCGGGGACGAAGAAATTATATGCAACATCGCCCGAGGAAACTACCTGCATCCCGTCGGGGATCTCGATCTCGCTTCCTGAGCATGAAGCAAAGGCAAGAACAAGTACAAGCAAAATAGAAACAAAAATTATCTTTTTCATTTTTAAACCTCTCTGTTTTTGATCTTCAGCATGGCTTCTGCCGCCGAAAGAACTGCAATTTTTCCGCTTTCATATGTGAGACCGCCCTGGAGATATGCGGTATATGGGGGACGGAGCGGACCGTCTGCGCTTATCTCAATGGATGAGCCTTGGGTAAATGCGCCTGCGGCCATGATGACCTCGTCCTGATATCCGGGCATTGCCCACGGAACGGGAGCAACGAAGGAATCGATGGGCGAGCCTGCCTGAATACCCTGACAGAAGGCGATAAGCTCCTCGGGAGAGCCTGTTATTATCTGCTGGATGATGTCGCTTCTGACCTCGTTCCAGTGGGGTTCTACATTGTAACCGAGCTTTTCAAAGATGTATGCGGCAAGATGCGCGGTTTTAAGTGCCGCCGAAACCGTATGTGGCGCATAGAAAAGACCCTTATAGAAGGACTTGTTAAGTCCGAGTGTAGCACCAACCTCACAGCCTGTGCCAACGCTTGTAAGGCGGTATGAGGCAAGCTCAACAGCTCTTGCCTTTCCCGCGATATATCCGCCAACCTCTGCCATTCCGCCGCCCGGATTTTTGATAAGCGAGCCGATAACAAGGTCTGCACCAAGAGCTGTTGGCTCAAGCTCCTCAACAAATTCGCCGTAGCAGTTGTCAACAACAACATATGTTTCGGGGGAGAGGCTGTGAACGAGTGTAGCAAGCTCGCCAATCTCCGCAACCGTCAGAGTTCTGCGGTTGAGATAACCCTTTGAGCGCTGTACCCAAACGATCTTTATCTTCTTTCCGTGCTTTTTCAGAGCCTTTTCGATTTCGGGAAGGTCAAGTCTTCCGTCCTTCATCTCGATCTGCTCATAATCTATTCCGAAATCGCGCAGAGAGCCGTTTCCTGCCTCGCCCGCAATTCCGATGACCTCCTCAAGGGTGTCATATGGCTTTCCCGCCGCAGAGAGCATTATGTCTCCCGGGCGCAGAAGACCGAACATTCCGATGGTGAGCGCGTGAGTGCCGTTTACTATATTATGGCGCACGAAAGCCTTTTCTGCTCCCATAACATCCGCCCATATCTCATCAAGGGTGTCTCTGCCCTTGTCATCATAGCCATAGCCGCTTGTGGGATTGAACATAACATCAGAAACACGATGCTCCATAAAGGCTTCCATTATCTTGTTGGTATTTTTGAATGAAAGCTCGTCGATCCGCTCAAAATGCTCCTTCAAGGCTTTTTCTGCCTCTATGGCAAGACCTAATATCTTTTCTGAAAATTGCATTGGGTAAAAATCCTTTCAACATCACATATAGAAAAATTTTTTATAAAGCTCGGCAGATTCCTCGTCCTTACTTGAAATGAAGCAAATGCTTCCCTCATTTTCATTTTCGTTTTTCAGCCCTGCCGCCTCTATTCTGCGCAGAGCCTCCTTTGCTGTTCCGAGACCTCCGTCAAAAATCCTCGCATTCGGAAGCACCTCTGCTATAAGAGGCGCGGAAAAAGGATAATGAGTGCAGCCTAAAACAACCGAATCGACATCCTTATATGGCAGGAGCAGCTCCTCAAGATGATTTTTTATGAGAGGAGAGCAGGGGTCTCCCGCCTCAATAAGTTCTGCTAAGCGAGGGCAGGGAAGCGGAATTATATTTGCTCTTTTTTCATATTCCTCTGTTAAAAATGCAAATTTTGCTTGGGAAATGGTAACAGGGGTTGCCATGACAAGCACCTTTGAGCTACCATCATTTTTTTTGAGCACGGTTTCTCCGTAAATAACAGCTGGCTTTATGGCAGGCTCAATGCCAACTATCGGGATTTCGGGGGTGTTTTCCCTCATAAGCCTTACCGCTGCCCCTGTTGCTGTGTTACAGGCGACAACAATAGCCTTTGCTCCCATTGAGCGGAGCTTTTCAAATGCGGCAAAGGCAAGTCTTCTTACCTCATCCGCACTCTTATCCCCATATGGAGCATTTGCCGAATCACCATAATATATAATATTTTCACTTGGCGCGATCCTTCTGAGCTCACGAAGCACGCTTACTCCGCCTACTCCCGAATCGAAAACGCCTATCGGTTTTTCTCTATCAATCATTTCTTTATCCTTAAAGCTTAAAAAGCATTTACGATTTCCTTAAAACGGTTTCCTCTTACCTCGAAATTCGGGAAAGCATCAAAGCTTGCACAGGCGGGGGAGAGAAGAACTGTGTCACCCGACCTTGCCGCATCTCTTGCCGCATTTACAGCAGAATCAAAGTCGCTTTTTTCGATTATTTCAAGTTCGCTTTCCTTGAAAAGCGGGCAAGCAAGGATAGATTCCTTTATCTTTTCAGCCGTTGCGCCTGTAAGAATGACCTTTTTCGCTCTTTTGCAAAGGGCGTCCGCAAGAGGCTCAAATGGTATCTTCTTGTCATAGCCGCCGCAAATGATGATAGGCTTTTCCGAAAGGGCGGAAAGCGCCGCCGCAGTTCTTGTTGGACTTGAATCTATCGAGCTGTTATAGTATTTCACTCCATCAAGCTCTCGGACAAATTCCAGCCTGTGGGCAACACCGCCAAAGGTGGTGGCTATTTCATAAATGCTTTCTTTTGAAGCAAGCCCCTTTGTTATCGAGACGGCTGCCATATAATTTTCAACATTATGCTTGCCGGGAAGCTTTATATCGGCAACCTTCAGTATTTTTTCATCGCTTTTTCCATCCGAGAAGGTTATATATCCGTCTCTCAAGAAAATAGCACTTGCATTGACCTTTTTATGAGTTATCTCTTCAAAATCTGTTTTTGAAGAAGAGAAAAATGTAACATGGATATCCGAATTTCTGCCTATTTCCGCAGATATTTCGTTATCGGAATTTGCGGTTATATGAGATATGGGAGAATGGCGGCATATATTGCATTTTGCCTCTATATATTCATCCATATCGGTATGCCAATCAAGATGATTTGGGGTGATATTGGTAATAATGGCTCTTTTGGGGGAGCGGCGCATTGTTGAAAGCTGGAAGCTGGAAAGCTCAACCACCGCAAAATCGTCGCTTGTCATTTCATCCACATGCGGCAGAAGGGGAGCACCGATGTTTCCACCGACAAAAACTCTGCCCTTGCCCTTTTTCATAAGCTCTGCTTCAAGAATTTTGTATGTCAGTGTTGTTGTGGTGGTTTTTCCGTCACTTCCCGTTATCGCAAGGACTGTTGCGGGAGTAAGCTCAAAGAAAAGCTCCATTTCGGAGGTCAGCATAGCACCTTTTTGAGTGGCAACTTTTATCTGTGGCAGATCGGGACGGATACCCGGAGCGCGGAATATCATGTCCTCGTCGATGTTCTCAAGATAATTGTCGCCCAGAATGAGCTTAACGCCCTTTTTTGTCAGCTCATCCGAGAGGGGCATAAGCTGCTCATAGCTTTTTCTGTCTCTTGCGGTAACCTTCGCACCTCGCAAAAGAAGCCAATCGATAAGAGGTCTGTTTGAAATGCCAATACCGAGAACGGTTATCCTTCCGTTTTTGATTATTCTGTCAAGCTCTGCCCTAAGATCCATGCCTTGCCTCCAAAAAAGTATATTCTTTATTATTATATAACAAAAAGGTGAATTTTGCAAGTGATTTTGATAAAATAAGCGGATAACACTATAAATAGGGGAGTTTCGCCGCCGCAGCGGCGAAACTCCCTCCCCGATAAATTCCTGTTTGAAAACAAAAGGAGCTGCGTCGGAAGACGCAGCTCCAAGTATTTATTTTGGTCTATACTCGACCTTGCTTAAAAATTCACCGTTTTTTGTGTACTGTGCAACTGCGATGTCCTGTGGGATTTCGCCGTTTTCATCAAGCTCACCTTCGGCTGTTTTAAGGCAATATTTGCTGATGAATTCTGTTTCCACACGTTTTCCGTCAATCATAATCACTGAAAATTCGGTAAAATTATTTCCCATGACGGTGAGAGCGTCGATATCTCTCAAGGCACTGCTTATTTCGATGTCGCGTACTCCCATCTTTATTTGAGTGGGCAGATATTTCTGCTTTCCGTTGTAGGCATCATAATCACCGTAAAGAACGTCATATTCAAGCATTTCAAGGGCATTCTGATAGTTTTCGCTGGCAGAGTAAGTTTGATGAAGCTTGGTGAAAATACCATTGGTAAAGCTTGCAAGCTCCATTATATATGCGGAAAGCTGATAAGATTCAAGATCCTTTATGCGACGCTCCTTTTCAAGGCTTGAAACGATAACATATTCTGTGCTGTAAAGATCGCCGCTTGCGAGATCGTCCTCAACAAGATCGAGGCTTGGCAGATGGTCCCCGAAAAATACAAGGATATAGGGCTCGGAGCTTTTGCTTAGCTTTTCCGTAAGTGCGCCGATAAATTTATCTGTTTCATGCAGCTGATTTACAAAATACTTATAAGCTGTGTTTTCTCCCTCGTTTTCTGTTCCGAAAACATCGATGCTTCCGAGATATTCCTCACTCTCGTGCGGATATCTTCCGTGCGCCTGAACGGAAATTGCATAAACAAGGTCCTGTGTATCGGTGGAATTCAGTGCAGCCATTATTTCGTCTGTCAAAACCTCGTCCTTTGCCCAACCGATAAGGTTTCTTCTTACATTATCCATGTATTCCACCGAGGTGAAGGTGTCAAAGCCGAGGTTGGAATAGACGGTATTTCTGTCGTAGAAGGTTCCCGTATGGTTGTGAATGGCGTGGGAGGTATAACCCTGCTCACGGAGATTATATGCAATAGTCTCGCAGGTGTTGTCCTGCAGCACCGTCTTGTATGGGTATTCAGCAGTACCGAAATATTCAAGATTCATTCCGGTAAGTATTTCAAATTCTGTATTTGCCGTTCCTGAGCCGATGGAGGGTACTGAAAGGAAACCGTTGCTGTATTTTTCCTTCAAGGCTGTGAAATTTGGAACGGGATCCTTTGAAAATGTGATGTTTTTCAGATGATTTACATCAAAAAAGGATTCCAGCTGAACAATGATGATATTCGGCTTGGTTTTATCGATATCACCCTTTGTAACTCCTATGGAATTGAGAATTTCCTCAACATTTTCACGGCTGTAATCCTCAGGCTTGTCGATACCCCTGTCAAAAAGACCAACTGTGAAGCAATAAGCAAATCCGTGCTCGTTATATGCATCGGGAAGATTTGCAAAATGGTCGGGAACGATATTTGTATGGTGATAAACCGAGGAAAGACCGAAAACCACAAGGACGGAAACAAGGAGGGAGCAGGCTGCTATTTTATAATCTACCTTCTCACTTTTGAGCTTTGCGGAAAGATAAATAAGAAGTCCAATAGTTAAAAGAATTGCAGCGACGATGAGGATCATTTGCCATATTTTAAGATAGATGAGCATAATGCTCCAGAACGATTCGAGAAGTCCGAGGTCTGTAGCGGCAAATGGGGTGACTCTGAAGCATCGCACAACAAAATCGGTAACCCCGAAGGCTATCCACAAAAGCGAAAGCAAAAGGAGCCAGACTTTGCGTTTTTTAAAGAACAAGGAAATTGAGAGGGTAAAGAAGATTATCGAAAAATTGAAGAAAAACAGGTGGGGGCGAGTGAAAAGAAAGGAGATGGCTTCAATGAGAGAGCGCCTGTTTGTTATCTCTGTAAAGAAAGCAACGCCAAAAGCCGAGGCAAGCGTGATAAGCAGGCTTCGGTAAGGAGCAAGATAAAGTATTCCTTTCATTTTTATATCGCTTCTGTTCATATGAATATTGTACCCCAAATTTTTATATAAACTATTATATATCTTATTCCATTTTTTGTCAAGTTAAGATTTGTTAATAGTTTTTCATGGGCGAGTGAAATAATGTGCTTTGCACATTGTGAAACATCTCACTTTCCTATGGCTTAGTTCGATGTGAAATGAAATTTGCCCACGTTCGCGTATGCGAACATTTCACATTTGCGAAGCAAATATTTCACTGCGAAGCAATTTCACTTGCCCGAATGGGCAAATTTCGTTAAAAAAAGCAAGTCATAAGACTTGCTTTTTTTCTGGGGTGAGATATGGGGGTCGAACCCACGACCTCCAGGGCCACAACCTGGCGCTCTGACCAACTGAGCTAATCCCACCATATTAAAAATAAAAAATCCACTGCCTTGGCGTACCCTGGGGGATTCGAACCCTCGACCTACTGCTTAGAAGGCAGTTGCTCTATCCGGCTGAGCTAAGGGTACATACCGCGCAGCGGTTGGAGCGGGTGATGGGAATCGAACCCACGCGACCAGCTTGGAAGGCTGGAATTCTACCATTGAACTACACCCGCATATATGCGTTCCTCAAAACTGCCCTAATATGATACCACAATTGTTCCCATTTGTCAAGAGGATTTTTCAAAAAAATAAAAAACTTTTATTTTTTATGGCATTTTAATAGGAAAAGGAATGAAAATCGCTGCTTTTTTATGAAAATGGAATCGTTTTTTTGATTTGATATTGCATTTGCCGAAAATATTTTATTGACTTTAAGATGAAAATGCTGTATAATATTACGGTAACCGAGCCGAGCGGTCGCGTGATATGTTGCCGAAAGGTATTATCATGAGGAAAGTCCGGGCTTCGCAGGGCAGGATAACTGATAACGTCAGCCGAGGGTGACCTTAGGGAAAGTGCAACAGAAATAAACCGCCTCATATGGGGCAAGGATGGAAAGGCGAGGTAAGAGCTCACCGCTCCCTTGGTAACAAGGGGGGCAATGTAAACCCTATCCGAAGCAACACCGCAAGCGGATCGTTTGCCCGACATATATCCGCAGGTGGCACAATGCTTTTGCATTGAAGCCGTGTGGTGACACACGGCGCAGATTGATGATCGCTCACGACAGAACCCGGCTTACAGGCTCGGTTACATTATTTTGATAAGAAAAAGCGGCTGATTTTCGGCCGCTTTTTCTTTGACTTAATGTTTTGTAAATAGGAATTTATCGACGCGTGAGGATGAGCACTTGCCTTCCCCTCAAGGGGAAGCCTAATATTCGTCCTCGGCAATAGTTTGACAAATTCCTGTTTGAAACAAAAAGAACTGCATATCGTCATTGAAATGCAGAACTTTTTTACTGATATCATTTTATTTTTTTACGCACCCCGGAAAGTATCATGGCATATCTTACGGTATATAGCACAAGTGAGAGCACCATTGCACAAAGGCAGAATAGGATAAGAATATTTGCCGTCTGAACCGTCATCGGAATAACGAGAAGTACTACTATTATAAGATAGAACATTATAGTTGCCATCTTGCCGTACCATTTTGCCCCGTCGATAATATCGGTTGCACGCAAAACCAGATATCCCATAAGTCCAACAAAGATCTCCTTGAAAATAAGCACGCCCACAAGAACAAGCATCATAGGGTAATTATATGCAAGGCAGGCAACCACTGTTATCTGTGTCAGCTTATCTGCAATCGGATCTATTATCTTTCCAAAATCCGTAATAAGCGCATAATGTCTTGCAATATAACCGTCTATGCAGTCTGTAAGTCCCGATATCACGATAAGCGATGCCGAGATATATTTCATTTTTATAAAATATGTCCACACAATAAAGGGTATCAGGATGATGCGGGCATATGAAAGCAAATTAGGTACTGTAAAAAACTCTCCCTTAAATCTTTTAAGCATTTTTCACTCCCGAAAACTATACTTTTACATTAAATTCTCCATTGCATGAGGGGCAGCTTGCACTATGCTTTCCTTTCTTTTTCGGAAAACGCAGAACTGCTCCGCAATGAGGGCATTTTTTATATACATGAGTTTTTCTGTCTCGCCATTTGTTTTTTCGGAGCTTAACATAATTATCAAAGCGTCTTTTTAAGACAAGATATTTTTCGTTCTCTGCTCTTCTTTTGACGATATTTTTTGAAAAAACTCTGTATGTCATAAATATGAGAAGCGCTGTTACAGCCGTTGCCAGAATATAGCTTCCCAAAAACAGATTGATAATAAACAGAATGTAGAAAACAACAGTTAAAAAGCGGTAAAGCTCATCTGCGCCGTATCTTCCGTACATAAATCTTATGAATTTTTCTTTCAGTTTCATATAACGCCTCCGTATTTACAATTATATGGCACGGGAAAAGTGAAAAATACAAACGAATTGCGTTTTCTATATTTTAGCATCGGAAAATAAACACAGCATAAACATATCAGGCGAACGGAAGGAAAACAGTAAATTCCGTCCTCTTTCCCTCCTCGCTCTCAACCTTTATTCTTCCCTCGCAAAGCTCAACTATTCTCTTTACAAGAGAAAGACCAAGCCCGTTTCCGCTTCCCGAATGGGATTTATCTCCCTGATAGAATTTATCGAATATCCTTTTGATTACCTCGCTGCTCATTCCGATTCCGTTATCCGAAACCGATATTACAGCTTCCTTGTTCTTTATTGAGGCGCGCAGCGCCATCCTACCGCCATCGGGGGTATATTTAACTGCGTTTCCTATGAGATTTATCCAGATATGACTCATAAGCTCCTCATTGCCCATATACTCGATCTCGTCAAGCTCAATATCTATCTCGATATTTTTCTTTTCCCATTCCTTTTCAAAAAGAAGAACGCATTTTCGGAGCTGTTCATCAAGGGCATAGGGCTTTTTTTCACCTATAAGCTCTTGATTTTCGAGCTTTGATAGGAGAAGGACATTTGTCGCCATATTTGAAAGTCTTTCGCTTTCAAGAGCAATTATCTCCGCATATTTTTTCTTCTCGGCATCGGTAAGATCATCGCTTTGAAGCTGCTTTGCAAAGCCTCTTATGGAGACTATGGGAGTTTTGAACTCATGTGAAAAATTGTTGATAAAATCGGAGCGGAACATTTCCGTTCCCTCAAGCTCTCCCGCCATGCTGTTGAAATTATCAACAAGCAGACCTATCTCGGAAACACGAGTTTTTCTGTCAACACGAACCGAAAAATCCCCCGCCGATATCCTTTTGGTGGCGGCAACAAGGTCGTCAAGAGGCCTTATATAAAACCTCATGAGAAATGCCGCAAGCAAGGCACCGAGAATACATCCCACACAAACGATGATCGGGGTTACCCAAGCCTTTGCCATGATGGAAGCGGAGATTGCTCCGAGCAGAATAAGAAGCAAAAGAACTCCTGCCACAAGGAGCGCCGAAATGCTGATTATAAGGAGCATAAAAAGCATTCCCTTATTTTGCAGACCTTTGTATTTCTTCATCCTTTTTTTACCGCCTTATATCCGAGTCCTCTGACGGTAACTATCTCAAAATCACCGTTCTGACCGAATTTCTCTCTGAGTCTGTTTATATGAACGTCAACGGTATGTGGGTCGCTTTCGCTGTCCATATCCCATATCTCATCCATAAGAGCCGCTCTCGTAAATATCTTTCCCTGATATGAAAGAAGCTTGTAAAGGAGCAGGAATTCCTTTGGAGGAAGTGCTGCTTCGTTTTCACCTTCAGAAACTGTCAGCTTATCGTAATCGAGAACTGTTTTTCCCACCGTCAGCCTGTGCTCGGATGAAATTTTTGAACGTCGGAGAAGTGCTGCAATGCGCAGAAGCATCTCCTCCTCGTCAACAGGCTTTACCATATAATCGTCGGTTCCCGCAAGAAATCCCTGCTTTTTGTCGGCGGGAGCCTCCTTTGCGGTCACCATGAGAATGGGAAGCTCAGAGCCGCCCTCGCGGAGAGCTTTTGTGAACTCGTATCCGTCCATTTGGGGCATCATTATATCAAGAAGCACAAGGTCGATGTGCTTATGATCCATAATTTCAAGTGCCTCAATTCCGTTGGCAGCGAGAATAGGATTGTAGCCTCCGCGGCGAAGCACCGCTTCCATCAGAAGTCTTGTGCTTCTATCGTCTTCAACAACAAGTATATCGAACATATTTTCTCCTTTACTCTCCCTTAAGCTCTATCACAGTCGGCACATGGCCCGTTGAGGAAAGAAATTTTTCAAGAATATCGCTCATTTTTATTTTGAGACTTGAGGTATTGACGCAGGGATGACATCCCAGATATTCCTCTGCAATGATGTCCTTATCTATGAGAAGATTTATGCTTTTTTCCTTATCATTCATAAGCCCAAGCACCGTAACGGCTCCGGGGCGGAGTCCCATAAGAGAAAAAAGATATTCCTCGGGGGCAAAGGAAAGACGCGCAATTCCAAGAGCATGGGAAACCTCTTTTGTCTTAAAATGCTTGTCCCCCGGCATCAGCAGAAGATAGAAGACAGTTTTTTGCGAATTGCAAAGGAATAGATTTTTGCACATTTTTGTGCCAAGCTCACCGTCAACAAGCTCGCAATCTGCAATGGTTGCCGCCGCGTCGTGGTCAACTCTTGTATATTCTATTCCGAGCTTATCAAGATAAGCATATGTGCCCATTTCAAGCTCACTTCTCTCACTATCGGGTCTGCTACTATAAATTTTCATCTCATTTACCTCTTGACATAAGTATATCTTTGTTATATAATAACTTATATTTTACTTTATTTCAAGCATTTTCCGATATTTTTCATCTATTTTTCACATAAAGAGGTAAAAAAATGAAATACGGCTTAAAAAAATATTTCGGAAGCCTTGCGCTTCTTCTTGCGGCTATAATTTGGGGCTTCGCCTTTGTTGCACAGACCACGGGGGCAAAATCCATTCCCGCATTTACTCTTAATGCACTTCGCTCCTTTGTTGGATTTGCCTTTCTCGCAATTCTTTGCGGACTTATATCCATAAAGAAAAAGGATTTTATCCCAAAAGAAAAGTCTTCGCTCAAGGCTCTCATTATAGGCGGCATCTGCTGTGGAATTGCCCTCTTTATCGCAACGGGCTTTCAGCAGTACGCCATCGGTACATACTCCGAGGAAGCAGGAGCATCGGGCAGAAGCGGATTTATAACCGCTCTTTATGTTGTGCTTGTTCCTTGCGTCAGTGCGCTGGTGTTCAAGAAGAAGATACATCCCGTTGTGTGGCTGGGAATTGCCATTGCCGTTGTGGGAATGTATCTGCTGTCCTTTGCAAAGGGAATTTCGGGCGTTTATATGGGCGACCTTATCACATTCCTTTGCGCGGTATCATTTTGCGGTCACATTCTCGTTATCGACCATTTTGTTGCGAAAAGCAACGGAATACTTCTCTCCTGCGTGCAGTTTTTCACGGTTGGAGTGCTTTCTCTCATAACCGCTCTTGTTTTTGAAAGGACAACACTTTCCGCAATCGTTGAAGCGCTTGTGCCGATACTTTATCTCGGAATTATGTCAAGCGGAGTTGCATACACACTTCAGGTGGTGGGACAGAAATATACAGCCCCCACAACCGCATCTATCCTTATGAGCCTTGAAAGCGTTTTTGCCGTTATAGGTGGCTGGGTGGTTCTCGGAGAAAGACTTTCGGGCAGAGAGCTTTTCGGATGCCTGCTTATGTTCGGCGCAATAATAGTTGCACAAATCCCAGATTTTGTAAAGGCAAAAAGGGAAGAATAAACGGAAATTCCCCTTGCCGATAAAGCTCACCGTATCGAAATTCGATACGGTGAGCTTTTGTTTTATTAAATATCATAGCTTTTTCCAACAAAAGGAATTTTAAGCTCCATATCGGGGCGCAGGCAGAAGAGTCCGTCCATGAGCATTCCCGTGTGCATATAATTCCATATCTTGTCGGGAGAGCCGCACTGGAAGCCGTAAAGATGGCCAAGGAATATCTTTTTGGTATTCAGTGCCGCCGCATAGCTTACAAGATCTGGATAATATTCGTCAAAGGGGTAAGAATAGCCGTTTGTTCTGTTTAGATACATATGAAGAAATACGCAATCGTATTCTCCTTCATTTGGGATCATCTCCGGCTTGAAGGCGCGCAGATCCGCAGGGAAGAACAGCTTTTTGCCATTAGCCTTTATAATGTACATAAGCTCCGGAGGGCCTTTTGTTCCGTCGGGATAATTATGATTACCTTCAAGGGCAAGAAGCTCGCCTCCGTCAAGATCAAGCTTCATTCCTGCGGTGAGGAATGTGACGTTTTTCTCGTCTATTTCACTGCTGAGAAAATATTTCTTAAAGAAATGGGGAACAAGCCATCTGACGGGCAGATCCTTGAAAAACGCCATCTGATCGGGATTGAAATGATCGCCGTGCTCATGGGTAAAGATTATATAATCTACCCCTGCAAGGTCCTTTTTCATCTGCTCCCTCATGGAGTCGAGAACTCCGGGGATATACCAAGCGGGGTCGATAAGTATTTTAAGTTCTCCAAGGCGCACAAGATAGCTGCTTGAGCTTATGAGAGAAAAATGATCGCCCTTTCCTTGCTGTGAAGATTTTCGAACATTTTTTTCACCAGGAGGGATAATTTTCCTGATGATATTTAACGCAATTATCGTACCAATCCTGTCTGATGTGTCCTTTAAGCATTTTTGCTCCTTTCGCAAGGGATAAATTTATTATTTTCGGTAAGCCCCAAGTCTCGCCCTCTGAACGGTGGCAGATGGTAGTTACCTGTTCTGTGATTATCGTTTGCGTGGATGGAAAAGACCTTATCTCCGAAAAGCGCAAAAGCTCATCCTGCGATTTTTCTTTGCTTCCGCAAAAATTCGAAGATAGACATTCAAAGCCCACCTCATTCAGATCGAAAGAATTTGAAATGGGAAAATATCTATCGCAAAAACCGATCTTCATATCAATCACGCCCCTTTTTTCATTATATTTTAGCACATTTATGCAACAAGTGCAATAATAAAAATGAAAAATAGCATTAGTAGGCACTAAAAAAGCAATAAAAGAGAAGTCAAAAATGAATATATTTGTTATAATACACAAAAATAGCAAAATATGATAACGAAATCAATATTTTGTGCGTTTTTCGATATTCATATATTGACATGATATACTTTTGAGGTTATAATTGTTGTGTAAAAACCAATAAGGAGAAAAAATTATGATAAAGGTTGGAGTAGTTGGTATTGGCGCAATAAGCAATTCTCATATCCCCTCTTGGCTGAATGTGGAAGAAGCAAAGATAGTTGCACTTTGCGATATCCGTCCCGAGCAGATGGAAAAATGGAAGGGCAAGCTTGATGCGAATTTTTATACCGATTGCGATGAAATGCTGGCAAATGAGGAGCTTGATGTTCTTGATATCTGCCTTCCCACATATCTTCATACAGAGTATTCAATGAAGGGCTTTTCCCATGATCTTAACGTAATGTGCGAAAAACCGATTTCCCTCAATATAGATGATGTGGATATGCTCTATGATGAGGCTGAAAAGAGGGGCAAGACCTATATGATAGGTCAGGTCGTGCGCTTCTGGCAAGAATATGACTATGTGAAAAAGGTTTATGAGAGCGGAGAGCTTGGAAGGCTTCTCGGCGGAAAGCTTTCCAGAATGAGCGGAACTCCCAAATGGAGCTGGGACGGTTGGCTGACCGACAAAAAGCGCAGCGGTCTTGTTCCCTTTGATCTCCATATTCACGATGCGGATTTTATGGTATATGCCTTCGGCGCGCCGAAAAATGCTATAGTCCACAGAGCAAATGATAAGATGCAGGACTATTTCAATGTTACATATGAATATGACGGCTTCTTTATAGGTGCCGAGGCGGCTTGGTTCAATGGCAGAAAGCCATTTGTGGCAAGCTTTATTTTCCAATTTGAAAAGGGTGTTATTGAATATTCGGACGGAAAGCTTGCTGTATATAAGGAAAATGACGAGATCATAACTCCATTTGAGAAAAAAGAGGAGGAAAGCATCGAGGTTTTCGGACTTCCGAAGAATAGCGGTCCAATGAATGAGATCAGATATTTTGCAGACTGCGTTCTTCAAGGAAAGCAGGCAGACAAGATCAAGCGCGAGGAGCTGAAAACAGTTCTCGGATTGCTCAATAAGATAGGAAATTGATCTGAGGAGATTTTGATATGATATTCACGAGAAATCTTACCGAAAAATATAATGTTGATGTTTTCGTTGCGGGCGGAGGCCCTTCGGGAATAGCTGCTGCGGTAAGCGCTGCAAGGCTCGGCTGCTCTGTTTTTCTTGCGGAAAAAGGAGGATGCTTTGGCGGCTCGGGTACCACAGGTCTCGTTCCCTGCTTTGCCACCTTCACCGACAGAAAAACTTTCTCTCGGGCGGCTTTGGCAGAGAGGTTCATGATGCTATCTTCAAGCCCGACGAGGCTATTGGCGATGGATTCTACGGGTATCCCGTTGAAAAGCTTAAAAAGGTTTATGATGATATGGCGGTCTCGGCGGGCGTGAAATTCAGCTTTTTCACAAGCCTTATTGATGTTGAGGCGAGGGATGGAAGAGTTGAAAATGTCATTCTTGCGGCAAAAAGCGGACTTTTTGCGGTAAAAGCTAAAATTTATATCGACTGCACGGGCGACGGTGACCTTGCTACATGGGCAGGGTGCATAGCAGAGCACGCGATGAGAGTGATACCACAATGCCCGCAACTCTTTGCTCGCTTTGGGCAAATATCGACTATTCACAGCCAAATATTGGCAGCCATAACATAAAGATCGAAGAGGCATATAACGACGGTGTTTTCACTAATTTCGATCTCCATCTTCCCGGAATATGCGTAACAGACAAGGAGCACGGTATAGGCGGAGGAAATGTTGGACATTGCTTTGAGGTTGACGCAAGAGATGAGATTTCGCTCACAAAGGCTATGCTCTATTTTTATACGTGAAGCAACAGATAATTTCACGTCAGCATAAATGTTTCCCCCCTTGGGTCATCCCGAGCTTGCCGAGGGATCTACGAACAATTACCTCTTATAAGCAGTGTTGTGTCCCCCTGAGCGAAACAAGTCGCCAAAGGCGAATTTTGAGTCGAACCCGGAGGGCAATGGGCGATAGCACATCGGGGTATAATAAACATTTCGATAAACTCTTGTTTATCAATCCACAAGACAATAGGTTGAGGCGAAAAATCGCCTCAACCTATTTTTATATTCAGTTGTTTTCGCTTCTGTTAAGATGCTCAACATATTCTTCAAGGCACATACCGAGCTGATACATTCTTGTTGCGTGGTATCTGCCCACAAAGCGGTAATGCCAAGGCTCAAAGCTATATCCTGTGATCTCTGTCTTATCCTCGGGATATCTGATGATGAATCCGAATTTATGACAGTTTTCCTTTAGCCATGTATATGCCTCCTTATTTGCAAATGAAACGTCGGCGGACGGGAGATTGTGCATATCGCAGCAGAGTCCCGTGTGATGCTCACTTGTGCCGGGGAAGGCTGAATATGTAAGAACGATTTCCTTGGCTTCGGCCTCGGAGAGTGAAGGATCTCTTGACATTTCCCTTTGCAGATATGTAGAGAAGAGCGAAACCTGCTTGTTATATGAGCGGTATCCGCTCATAACCGAAACATCCTTATATCCCGCGCTCTTCATTTCGATATAGAGTGCTTCAAGTGCCTTTTCGGCACATTCGACCATCTGCTCCTTGCGTCCGTCATTTCTTACATTTACGATAGAAATGAGATTTTCTGGTGCATAATCGGAGGTTATGGTGTTGGTCTTATTAACAAGAATAAGATATGCGTCCCTATCCTCGGGGTTCATATACTGCTCGTATTCCGAAAGGTCGTTTACAAAGCCAAGATCTATCATTTCTCCAACATATGGATCCTCGCCGACGCTATCTATCGTTTGTGAGCCTTTTATCTTGAATGTCACAGGCTCATATTCAGGGGCGTCATCCGAGCTTTCGGGGATTTGGTTGCGGAGAATTTTGACTGTTTTCTTTTCTTCGTTTTTCTCAAAGGTCATGCCAACAATAAATGATTCTCCAAAGGAGAGAGGTACCCAAACGCTTTCATTTTCTCTTATGAGAGCGGCGCCCTCCATATTTATTATATCACCGTTCACCTTTGCGGAAACGCTGCCGATTGTAAATTCCGCATATTCGCCCGCATCGGCTGTGAAGCGCAGCGAGGCCTTTGTTCCGCTGACGGTAAAGGAGCAAAGCTCTGAAAGCTCTGTCATGTTTATGTAAACAACTCGGTTCACCTTTACCTCATTTGACGGTGCCTTGTCGCCTGAGCCGTAATAATAACTATATGCGGTGTTGTCATTTTGCGGAGCAACATAGAGAGATGAAAGAAGGAGCGCAAATCCGAGAATAAGAAGTGCCGCGAGCATTCCGAGAAAGATAAGGATATTATTTATGATATATCCTGTTTTGATCGGCTCTTTTTTCTTTTCGGGCTTTGGTGGTTGAGGCTTTGGAGTACTTTTTTTCATTTCAGGCGGCATAGGTGGAGGCTTTGGAGTGCTTCTCTGCTGTGCCTGAGGAGGTCTTGATGTGCCGACGGTGGGATTTTGAGGACGCGACGGAGTCCCCATCTGCGGTCTTGCAGCGGGGCGAGGCTGATTTGGCTGAACGGGTCTCCTTACCTCTCCCAGGGGTCTTTGCGGCATGCTGCTTTGTCCGTCCGGCGGTATTTTTCTTTTTACAAATTCGTTGTTTTCATCAAAATTATTCATTTATCTGATTCGCCTTTGCGCTTCCTTTCATTATTTTGTTTCGATAACGAAGAAATATGGGGAGGTTGGTGAATTTAGTATTCTTATTTGAGTACAGCATATCCTTCTGCGGTCGAGTGTTGCAAGGTATTCGGTTATGATTTTTCCCTCTGCGTCGCCCTCTGCGTGTCCGGGATAGACCGCAACATTGAGCACCGCATCACGGTCAAGAAGGCTTATTGCCGCCTCGATTGCGGGCATGGTGGTCTCTCGCATTGTGGTTATGCTCTTGTCACCTCCG
>JAZROG010000147.1:0-10543 GCA_045648605.1 Eubacteriales bacterium
GGTGGTCTTCTTACCGCAAAGGTTATGTGTGTCCTTACAAAGGGACAGATCAACCCTCTCATCGGTTCTGCAGGTGTTTCTGCCGTTCCTATGGCGGCTCGTGTGGCTAACCTTGAGGGACAAAAGGCTGACCCCAGCAACTTCCTTCTCATGCATGCAATGGGACCCAATGTTGCGGGTGTTATCGGCTCTGCCGTTGCCGCAGGTGTGTTCCTTACATGGTTTACAGGATTCGGTGCTTAATGTCAGATACATAAAACTTATAGGAGATATAAAATGGGAAAAGTAAAAATTACAGAAACTGTCCTTCGTGACTCTCATCAGTCGCTCATCGCAACAAGAATGACGACAGAGGAGATGCTCCCCATTCTCGGACAGCTTGATAAAATCGGATATCATTCACTTGAAGCATGGGGCGGTGCAACCTTTGATGCTTGCCTTCGTTTTCTTAACGAAGATCCTTGGCAGAGACTCCGCACCATCCGTGATAACGTAAAGAATACAAAGCTTCAGATGCTCTTCCGCGGACAGAATATTCTTGGCTACCGTCACTATTCCGATGATGTTGTTGAGTATTTTGTACAGAAGTCCATTGCAAACGGTATCGATATTCTCAGAATTTTCGATGCTCTCAACGACCCCAGAAACCTTAAAACAGCTATTGACGCTACAAAGAAGGAAGGCGGTCATGTTCAGGCGGCTGTCAGCTATACAACAGACCCCAAGGAGGCTGCAGTTAAGTTCTATACACTTGACTACTATGCAAAATATGCAAAGCAGCTTGAGGAAATGGGCGCAGATTCCATTTGTATCAAGGATATGGCAGGTCTTCTCCTTCCTTACGATGCATATGATCTTGTTAAGGCTATTAAAGAAACTGTTAAAATTCCGATCCAGCTCCATACCCACTATACTGCGGGCGTAGCTTCCATGACAGCAATCAAGGCTATCGAAGCGGGAGTTGACGTTGTTGATACAGCTATCTCTCCCATGGCTCAGGGTACAAGCCAGATGCCTACAGAGTCTCTTGTAGCTTCACTTGCAGGTACAGAATTCGATACAGGTCTTGATCTTAATGAGCTTAATGTTGTTACAAAGCACTTTACAGCACTTCGTGAGAAGTATCTCGGTGATAGCCTTATGGATCCTAAGGTAATGAAGGTAAATGTAAATGCACTTATCAACCAGGTTCCCGGAGGAATGCTTTCTAACCTTGTTTCTCAGCTCAAGCAGGCAGGAAAGAGCGATATGCTCGATGCTGTTCTTGAGGAAATTCCGAGAGTAAGAGCAGATTCGGGTAATCCTCCTCTTGTAACACCTTCCTCACAGATTGTTGGAACACAGGCTGTTTTCAATGTTCTCTTCGGCGAGCGCTATAAGACAGTTACAAAGGAATTTAAGGCTATGATAAAGGGCGAATACGGTCAGACACCTATGGAGCTTGATCCCGAATTCATCAAGAAGATACTCGGAGACGAGGAGCGCATCACTTGCCGCCCTGCTGATCTTCTTAAGCCTGAGCTTGCTGAGCTTCGTGAAAAGTGCGCTCAGTATATGGAGCAGGATGAGGACGTTCTCTCTTATGCACTCTTTGAGCAGGTTGCAGAGAAGTTCTTTGAATACAGAAAGGCTCAGAAATATAATATAGACGCAACAAATGCCGACAAGGAACTCGGCATTCACAGCGTGTAATTTCATTAAATAAGAAGACAGCACACTATGGTGTGCTGTCTTCTTATTTCCTTTCGTTTCTGAATTTAAGAGGAGTTACGCCCTCTTTTTTCTTGAATACACGTATAAAAGATCCCGTGTCGTTAAAGCCTGTAAGCTCTGCAATGGCGGATAATGTTTTTGATTAGTAATTAAAGCTGATTACAGAAATGTGATCAGCCTTTTTGAATTAAAAAGGAATATTTACGTTTTCTGAATTTACATAGTATTTCTCATTTTTTGAAAATTTGTTTAAAGTTGTTTATATAATACTTCTGTAGCTCTTGACATCCGCATTAAATGAATGTATAATATTTACAGATTTATTTAAGCGAGGTTAATGCTATGAAACGTTATTATAATCTTAAGGTTGCCGGAGTAGAAAGAGCACTCACCATTTGTCCTGTTACCGAGGAGCTTTATATTGCAGGCTTTATTCTCACAGGCGATGCACCGCTCTCGGTGGCGTGTGCTGCAGCGCTTCTTGAAAAAGCCCCCGAGTATGATTACATAATCACAGCCGAGGCAAAGGGTATTCCGCTTGCTCACGAAATGGCAAGACAGCACGGAGATGAAAAATATGTTGTTGCCCGCAAAAAGGCAAAGGCTTATATGAGCGGAGTATTTGAGGTTGATGTAACATCCATTACCACCAAGGGTGAGCAGAAGCTTTTCCTTGATACTGTTGAAGCTGATATGATGAAGGGAAAGAGAATTCTTATCGTGGATGATGTTGTTTCAACAGGTGAATCACTTATTGCTCTTGAAAAGCTTGTTAGTGCCGCGGGCGGTAATATAGTTGGCAAGATGTTCGTTCTTGCAGAGGGCGATGCTGCCGACAGAGATGATATAATCTATCTTGAAAAGCTTCCTCTTTTTGACAAAGAGGGTAATATTCTGGGTTAATTTGTGTCCCGGCTTTTTGTCATGCAAAAAGTCGGGATATTTTATGTAAACGGTAAAAAATTACAGTCAAAAAGGGTGAGCAGATTTTAAAATGAAAACCTTTTACGAAAAGGACTATTTTGATAGCGAGCTTTCGATATTTCTTGATAAAAAGCACGCAAGAACCAATGACTGCTCACCTCATACCCATGATTTTATCGAAATGGTCTATATTTATGACGGCAAGGGAACTCACAATATTGATAATTAAGCATATGAGGTGAGAAAGGGGTCTGTTCTCGTCATCGACAGCGGACGAGTTCATTCCTTTACTTGTCAAGGCAAAATGATGCTTGTCAATATTCTGATTTCTCCAAAATTTGTCTGCAAGGGACTTGGTGGAGAATCAACATTTGCCGACGTTGTTGAGCAATTCGGATTTGAGAGAAAGCTTGCAAGCTCCTTTTATCAGCTTTCGGCTGGGGATATCATTGTAGCCGAGCGAATTTGCGACTCAATGTATGAGGAGGTCAAAAAGAGGGACTTTGGATATAAGGGTATCCTGTCCTCATATCTTCAAGTGCTTATCAGCCTTATGCTCCGAGAAAGTGAGAAAAAGGTGTCAAAAAAACGTCTGCCAAGTGAAGTTATTGAATATATAGACGCTCATATTTACGAAAGTGTAACCATTGAGGAGATAGCAAAAAACAGTTATTATAATCCTGCGTATCTCAGTCGCGTTTTTAAAGAATGTTACGGCATGAGTATTAAGGATTATATCAACGAAAAAAGGATAAGCAAAGCTATTTCTTTGCTTCTTGAAACTTCAATGAGTGTTGCGGAAATAGCTGCGCAGGTGGGCTATACCAATAAAAATCAATTTTATAAAAATTTTGAATACATAACAGGAAAAAGTCCCGCAGATGTGCAAAAAAATATAAAATGAATACAAAAAAGTGCGCTTTTGCACTTGAAAAAATCCCCCGAAGCGGTTATAATGAAAAAACGCTTTTTTGGGGGGGTTATGATCGAATACAAGTAAAAAATAAGCTTGAGTCCGCTTCCTTATCACCATTGTTGTGTTGATAATATTCCAAAGGGTATGCTCAATTTTGCCGAAAGTGCAGTTGTTCGCAGCGGTAACGATATTTATATAAATTTCTTTACACCAATAGAGATAAATTCGGATATCAAGGTAAAAATTTTCGACGGATACCTTTGCGGCAAGGAATTTTCCATTAAGGTCGAAGGTGCGGAGAGGGTATTTGTCCGCATTCCCGAATACAGCAGAAGCGCAGAGCTTTGCTGAGAGAGTATAGAAGCCGAGACCGGATATTATCTTGTGCCGAGCAAGCATTCTGAAGAGTTTACTTTGAAATTCGATACAAATCCGAGAATTATCAAGCTTGAAAAAGACATGATAGACCCGCCCGTGGGAGATGTTCATCATCGTCGATTCACGCTTTCCCCCGATGATATCGGTTATCTTGATAAAAAATATATGCTTCATGGAAAGCCTGACAGAGTCATGTACGGTCCTCTCCTCCTTGCTCGCTCTACAAGAATAGAGAACGGAGATTATACCGTGGCGGATGGTGGACACAGCAGGTGCAGTGTTGAAAATTGCGAAGTCCCCGATCTTTTCCAACTTGTATGCTCCGTCAAAACCGATAAGGGCGAATATAAGATGCGCGACTATGCGTCTGCCGGAAAGGTTCCGGACGAATGGACTCCCGAATATATCTTTAATATATACATTTAATATGCTATATACTTTGGGGCTGAACCGTAATCGGTTAGCCCCATTTTTTTCATATGTAGCTTTGCTTAAAAGATTATTGGTGTATCAAGCAAGCCTGTTTTTCTCAGAATATATGAGTCTGACCATTCAGGCTCGTCGTTGGTACGCCATGCACCGGGACCGTACCAATAATGCTTCTCTGTAAGCCTTGTGTTGTGAACGGCACCAAAGGCATTTCCTCTTGTTTCGAAAACCGTTATATCCAGAGTATGCTCACCTACATAAAGCTCACCAAGCTCTATGCAGAAGGGGGCTGTCATTATGTGACCAATATCCCTTCCGTCAAGCCTTACATTGATGAGAGCACCCGAAAAATGCGGGATTTGCATAGTGCGCTTTTTGCCATCGGGCTCAACAAATGAAGTATGATAAGTTATATTTCCGGTATAAAACGGCAAGGCTTATTTGCGGCATCACCAAATACCAGATTGACGGCTTTTTTTGTGATCTTTGCGTGCTTTCCCTTGACCTCTGCACCGAAATCGCCTACGATATAGCACCATTCGGAGCATGTGCGAAGCTCAAAGGGTGTTTCGATCTCAATGGTGCTTTCTCCTGCATCAAGATGGGGAAGTGGCAATGCTTTGATGCACTTGTCAACAAAATATCCGTCCGAAATGCTTGGAATTTCCATACCGTTGATCCTGATCCTTGAAATATCCGAAAGCTCCATTGCAAGATGTGCGCCATCGAGAGGTATTTCAGAAGTGAATTTGAATTTTCTCTTCATAACATGAGGCGTCATATCATTTATAACGTCTTCGGGAAGCTCGACCCAAGGCTGAACCCTGCGCTGTCCCACGTGCTTTTCATAAAAACGGCTTATTCCGATGTCGGAAACGAGAAGAGAATCGGTTTCCTTCTCCCATTCACCATTATCAAAGGCAAATTCGCATCTGTCAAGCAAAAGAACATTAGGCTCGGAGAGGGAATAGCTCACATTATCAAGGGGCAAAAGATTTTCGCCGCCGCTATAAGCAGAATAGTTAGTCGGCGCATCACCTACAACATTTTTTGCGTTTTCGGCGGTGGGTATTAACCGAAGAAGCAAGCTGTCCTGTGAATAAAACTTCTTTTCAATATAAGTTTTTCCGTTCCTTATGTTGTAATCGGGTGTAAAAATATCTCCGCTTAATGTTTCGTACTCGATGATATCATAATTTCCGTTAAATGAGATCCGAACATTCTCGCATTTATCTCGATTTTCGGATGATTCACCGTGGCAGATAAAGAACCATTTTTCGCCATTATCACCGTCATCTCTTATTTGATGCAGGAAATTATCGCATCTGATTCCCGAATTTATTTCCGTGAAATCCACAAAACGATAAGGAGAGAGTGCGTCGATCAGTGCCGTATAGTCTATATCAAGACACTTCCAATTTTTCGATGCGTTTAAGACATTGTCGCTTCTTGCGGCATCAACCATCTCCGCAGGCTTTCCGAGCATTATCACATTACCGCCGTCCATTGAAAATTGCTGAAGTCTTTCAAGAGTTGTCCTTCGAATAGTATCAAGAGCGGGGATGATAATGCAATCATATTTCATCTCGCCGACATTTAGCGGATTTGAAGCAACAGGACAGAGAGAAGGCAAAAGAGATTCGCTTATAAAGTCGAAATCTATTCCGCTGTAAGCAAGCGCTCTTGTAAGCTCATCAAATTGCTTGTCAAGATATCTGCGTCTGAGCGCCGTCTTGTCATTTGCACCGCAATACATCCAGTAGCTCTCAATGGGGTGGATAACACCAACTCTGACAGAGGGCCCTACCACGGGTAAGGGCGGTATTGAGTCTTGCGAAATGATCTTCAATTTTGTTGTATTCCTTGTACCAAGGTGATTGGTATCTGATGGATGCGGGATAGTCTCTTTTTGCTTCACCGTTCATCGAGACCCATGTGAGGTGGTGAACTCTCACGGTAACACCCAGAGCCGCTTGCCAGTCTCCTTGACTTTTGTGTCCCTTGAAATCATAATCCCAGCCTGTAACGCCGTAAAGCTCGGAGAGCATTGCCTCTCTTCCGTATTGATGGACTGCGGATTGAGTCTGCTTTGCTGTGGATATTTCCAAATTATCGCATAGCATATCGATTCCGGGGATATCAAAGCCTCGGTAGCACCGCATAGCCTCGCCAAGTGCATTTGACCGACTTCGAAGTGAAGGCTCTTCCATAAGATGTCCTGTCAAGGCAATTCCGTACTCAGAGCACCATTTACCAATGTTATCGCAAAAGGCAGAAGCAAAGCTCTCGCAGCGATGATCAATATATCGATAACGAGCCTCGGCTGAAGAATCATCCCTTGTTTGCCATACTATCTCGGGAAGTCGGGCAATAAGGCTCTCTCCATAGCAATTTTTATATGTTTCCTCCATATCGTCCGTGAAGGGAAGTACGACCTTGCCTTTTTCAAGAGAGCTTGCGAGATATTCCGGGCCTTTCACCTGTGGCTCATCGGTGAAAATTGCGGGAATGTTTTTTCCGAAATCATCCCCCACAATTTCTGCATATCTCTCGTGGGTGATCTCAATAAATTTGTCAACCGCCTCATTTTTCATGGCGTCAATATATGCTTCGCCATTGAACCAAGGGTCATTGTCATCAACCTTTATATAGGCATACCACGTATTCTCATCAGAGGCTTCGTTTTTGTCAAGCTGTCTGCTTCTTTCAAGATAACCGTCATCATCGAGGATGATCTCAAAGCGTGCAATGTGATAACCGCAAGGACTGTGACCTTCCTTAGCCATTTTGCAGAACTCGTCATAATTCTCACATAGCATAAGGCCACATTCTTTAGTGGCCGTAGCACTTATGATCATTGCCTTGCGGCGGTAGATATAGTTTTTTGTAACATATCCGCCCGCAGCACCCGAAGCCCAGCGATCCTCGTCATAA
Organism: Eubacteriales bacterium; assembly: GCA_045648605.1. Classification (GTDB taxonomy): domain Bacteria; phylum Bacillota; class Clostridia; order Oscillospirales; family CAG-272; genus SIG710. Next base: position 7,295 of record JAZROG010000147.1, read on the forward strand.
AGCCACGCAAGCATATTTTCCTTTTTTGCTTTTTCGGTGTAGGACTTTATGAGGGACATATATTCGTCGCTCAGGTATTTGGTCGCCATGCCCGAACGAACGTGCATATGAAATCCGCCGAGTCAAATCTCCCTGAAAATGTCTATCTGGCGGAGAAGCTCATCTTCACAGAGCTCGGTATTACATACCCAAAAGGGAGTGCCTCTGTATTCCGAGGTGGGATTTTTGAAAAGATCATCGGTAAGCGCTTTTTCACTGTTCTTTTTGTAAAGCATTTTGATTCTCCTTTGGTGTAAAGAGAAGCTCTTGACGAATAATCATGCTCGTCGTCGCACCACTTGATAAGACCGTTTTTATTATATCTGTATGACAGACCGTGACCCGAGAAGCGGACTGCATCATAAACAGCCTTTTCCATAGGTGAGTCACCATTCTCTCTTATGAGCGGATCGGGGTAGTCGAGCATCGTCCAGAAGCATCCGGCAAAGCATCCGGAATTCATGCAGGCAAGCGACATTTCGGCAAGAGCCAAGGCATAAATTCCTTCCTCCTCCGGACGGTCAACCGGGTATGCGCTGTCATTTCCCATGGGCATGCCGTTATCCCATTTTCCGGGACAGTTTATGCCGTATTCGCCGAGAATAAACCTCTTCTCCTTTTTCCTCGCCACTTCCACGGGCCTTGAAAATGACTCCATATAGTAGTCATATCCATTTGGATCGCTTGGAGGATACTCGTAGTTATAAAGATGCGCGCAGTAGCTTTCCGTAATCTCATCCATGTTTTCGGTAGCTCAATCTATCTGACAGAAATTGCGTACACCCGAGCAGTCTGTTGCAAGCAAACCTATGTCAAGTCCGTGACGGCGGAATGCGCGGTAAAGCTCGGTGTGAATTTTATTTAAAAGCTCAAGATGATTTGATAGATAGGCATATGTATTGCCGCAGGAAAGCTCGTTTGTTGCGCAGTAATATCTTATTTTTGAGCATTTCTCTCGTTTATGAGATAGTCAAGATTCGCCCCAACCCTCTCGCAGTATTCATGAATATCGAATTCATCGTCCGGTATTGGCATTCTTCCCGGAACGATATAAAGAAGAGTTTTTGCTTCTCTGAATGTCTTGTCATAATAATCAACAAATGAGTCCATGACCTCGCGAGTCCAATCTGCATATCCCGCAAAAACTCATGAAAAGGTCGGAGGGATTTCCCGAAAGCTCTTCAGTGCTCTTTCGTTTTTGAATTCCTCGCTCATCAGTGGTGACATTGTTGATTCGCTGTTGTGAAAACCGATTCCTCCGAAAAGCCATCTCATTCTCGGCTTCTCAATACTTATTTTGCTCATTATCTTGCTCCTTTATTTGCGTCCGAGTGCCTTTTCAAGTCCTCCGAAAAGAGGAGTAGGCTCAAAAATTTTATCAAGCAATTTTCCCATAAAAGCTATAATTGGAGAGTTTATTATTGTGGTCACTATCGTACCGAGACCAAGGCTATGATAGCTTGAATATGCCATCCTTGAAAAATCAAATTCCGAAATGTCACCAAAAAGCACAAGCGCAAGCGTAACGGAAATTACCAGCAATGAAATATCAAATGCGGATTTGGTTTTTGAAATGGAAAATTTATAGACCGATGCAATTTCGGCAACAAAAAGCTCATATACCTGAAGCGGCATAAATGTGCGGAAAAAGCAGGCAACTCCCAAAGCGGTTATGAAGTCACCCACAATAAGCATTACCCATCTTAGCCAGAGAGCGTTGAATTCTACGGGAGAAAGTATCCAAAGAAGAAGATCAAGAATATATCCGTAAATAACAGCAACCGCAAAGGCAAGCAAATATCGCCAGTTGAATTTTCTGACGGCAATGCAAAGAATTAAAAGTAAAAGTCCTTGAATTATGTATTCCGTAACCCCAACACTAAAGCCGCTCCAAAGCGGAACAATTGCTTCACTGACAACAAAAGCAGGTGCGGCGATCATTGAAACTCCAAGATCTGCTTTACTGCAGATGGAAACGCCGAGAGCAACGAAAATTATGCCCATGAGCCATAAAAGCTCCGAAGATTTTTTGATTTTCATAATAACCTCTTAAATAAAATATATTTACCAAAATATTCTAACATAAATGCTTCATAAATTCAATAACTTGCGGTAAGAAAAACATTCATTTACGATATTTTTTTATAAGATTTTTTGCTTGCAGATCCGAAAGACCGTAATTTTCGGATTTTTCGAGCAAAAGACAGATAAGTGAAAAATCGTCAAGCAAAGGATTGTCTTTTATGATATTTTGAAGCTCCCCATCGGGAGAAAGATAATCAAAATAAAGGTCAATGGTATTTTGAAGAATAACCCCTTCGGCTTTTGACTTGACTTTTTGCACAAGAATTTTGTCGTACAGCCTTTTGTATATTCCGAGCTTTACATCAATATCATTTTGGATGATGTTATAATTTGCATCGTCGATATAGTTTAAAGTTACCTTACCGAAATATCCTATTTGCTCTATAAAAGCAAGCAAAGTCAGAAGATTCATCTGGCAAAATGTGTCCTTTCCGAACCAAAGAACAATTTCCGAAAAAGCGTTACCATTGCTTTTCAATGTTTTGAGTACAACAGCTTTATCCATGTATTCTTTCTTGCTTACATTAAGACACAAAGCCCTTGCTTCAATAAATTTGTCTGAAAAAATATCGAAAAAAGCATCGCCATCCATCATCGCCTCGCGAAAAGGAATGGCATCTTCGCCTGTTGTTGTACAAAAATACTCGTTGAATGAGTCACCGTTTGTAATGTTAAGCTTTTTCATCTGATCGATCCTTATATTTTTTAGGGGGGAGTGGGAGAGATTTATTGTTCAAAAAAGCCTATCACTCTTGTGATAGGCTTTTTGGCGGAGAGAGAGGGATTCGAACCCTCGTTACCTTGCGGTAAACGCGCTCTCCAGGCGCGCGCGTTAGGCCAGACTACGCTATCTCTCCGTAACTGTCGATGAGAGATTATACACCATAATTTCAATTTTTTGCAACAGAATGACAAAAAAATGAGTTTTTTCTATTTTTGTCTCAAAAGGAAACTTTTTCAAAATTTGTCCAGTATAATTATGGTGAGTAAATATGTGTAATGTATTGATAATTAACGAAATTTGAAAAAGAGGAAAGACATGATACGTACAGGAACGATATCAAGAATTATCAGGACCATGCCTGCCGTCTTTTTGAACATAAACGAGAATCTCAGCCCGGAGAC
>JAZROG010000148.1:0-6655 GCA_045648605.1 Eubacteriales bacterium
AAATGCTTCAAGGTCAACATAATCTTCATTTATCATGTCGCTCTTGTTTGCAACAATTATCTGCGGTCTTGTTGCAAGCTCGGGGCTGTATTTCCGAAGCTCTGTGTTAATCTGCTTTATATCCTCGATGGCATCTCTGCCCTCAAGCTGTGAGATATCCACAACATGGATAAGCAGGCGGCACCTTTCAACATGACGAAGGAATGCGTGACCGAGGCCTGCTCCGTCTGCTGCGCCCTCAATAAGTCCGGGAATATCTGCCGCCACAAATCCCTTTTCGTCACCTGTTCTCACAACGCCGAGATTAGGCGAAAGGGTTGTGAAATGATAATCCGCAATCTTCGGCTTTGCAGCGCTTATTCTTGAAAGAATGGACGATTTTCCAACATTGGGGAAGCCGATGAGTCCTACATCCGCAAGCATTTTAAGCTCCAGAATGACCTCTTTTTCCTCGCCAAGCGTGCCATTTTTGGCAAACATGGGAACCTGACGGGTAGGTGTTGCAAAATGCTTATTACCCCAGCCGCCTCTGCCGCCCTTGCAGCAGATGAAAGGCTCACAGTCGGACATATCCTTGATTATCTTGCCTGTTTCCGCGTCCTTGATAAGAGTTCCGGGAGGGACAAGTATCTCGGTATCCTTGCCGTTTGCGCCATGGAACTTTGCTCCTGCGCCATTCTCACCGTTTTCGGCAACAAATTTTCTCTTATAGCGGAATGCAAGGAGAGTATTTGAGCCCTCGTCGATGCGGAAAACGATGTTTCCGCCTCTGCCGCCGTCGCCGCCGTCGGGACCGCCCCGCGCAACATATTTTTCACGTCTGAAGGAAACAACACCGTGTCCGCCATTGCCTGCCTTCAGGTATATTTTCACATTATCTACAAACATATTTTACCTTTCTGATTTCATCACTCTGCGTCGTCGCCCTTTTGCCTGATTATAAGGCGAATGGGAGTTCCCTTAAAGCCAAAGGTATCGCGCAGGCAATTTTCGATATATCTCTGATATGAGAAGTGGAAAAGCTCCACGCTGTTACAGAAAATAACGAATGTGGGAGGCGCAGTTGACACCTGAGTCATATAATAAATCTTCAGTCTTCTTCCCTTGTCGGACGGAGGCTGAGTTCTTATCATCGCATCGCCCAGAACATCATTGAGCATACCTGTGGGAACACGCATAACATTCTGTCCGTAAACATACTTTATCTGCTCAAAGAGCTTTACAACTCTCTGTCCCGTCTTTGCCGAAACAAATTGGATGGGGGCATAGGTCATGTACGCAAGGGCATTATAAACTCTGTCGGTAACGGTCTTAACGGTTGAATTTTCCTTTTCCACCGCATCCCATTTGTTCATGACAACAATGGATGCCTTACCCGCCTCATGAGCAATTCCCGCAATCTTTTCATCCTGCTCGGAGATGCCCTTTTCCGCATCTATCATAATAAGGCAAACATCTGCTCTCTCAACCGCCATATGGGCGCGGAGAACGCTGTATTTTTCGATCTTATCGTCGATCTTCGACTGTCTTCTTATTCCCGCAGTGTCGATAAAGGTGAATTTTCCGTATTCATTCTCAACATGAGTATCCACCGCATCGCGGGTAGTTCCGGGAATATTTGAAACGATAAGTCGCTCTGTTCCGAGAATTTTATTTATAATAGAGGATTTTCCCGCATTGGGCTTACCGATAACAGCAACCTTAATAGAATCGTCATCATCATCCTCGCCATCATTTTCGGGAAGCTTTTCAAGGCAGGCATCAAGGAGATCGCCGCTTCCGCTTCCGTGAATGGAGGAAACAGCAACGGGATCATTCTCAAAGCCAAGCTCATAAAATTCATAAAATTCAAAGGGCAGCGCACCGATGGAATCGCACTTGTTTATACAAGGAACGATTGGCTTTCCGCTCTTTTTGAGCATAACGGCAATTTCTCTGTCGTCTGCAACAAGTCCTGCACGAACATCGCACATAAAAATGATAACGTCCGCTGTTTCGATTGCAAGCTCTGCCTGTGTCTTCATTTGGCTGAGGATAATATCATCGCTTTTAGGCTCGATACCGCCCGTATCTATTATGACGAGCTTTCTTCCTCTCCATTCGGTCTCGCCGTAAATTCTGTCTCTCGTAACACCGGGGGTGTCCTCAACGATGGAACGGCGCTCGCCGATAAGCTTATTGAAAAGTGTGCTCTTGCCGACATTCGGTCTGCCGACAATAGCTATAATAGGTTTTGACATCTTTATAACTACTCTTTCTTTATTTTGTTGGATTTATAATGAGTGCATCGGTAATAGAATCTACGGCTATCTCAAAGCAAGCATTCGAGCCGAGAGCCGAAACGAGTCCAATGCACATTCCAAGGCTATCGGGTGTAAAATAAAGCTCGGGATAGCTTGCATAATCGCTCTTATACTGAAGGATCATATCCTCATAATTGGTATTATCGAGAAGATCCTCAGCACCGCAGACCATAGTAAAGTCGCCGGCAAGGAAAGCGGAGGAAATAAGATTGAAATTTGCAATGATCTCGTCCTCCTCAATGATTTCTCCGCTCGCAAGGTCTATATTGACCGTATAAACAGGGCAATTGGGATACGCGGCATTGCTCGACATGGAATATACCGTGTTTTTGACCGAGACAAAATGATTATCAAGAAGAGTTACCTCAACCTCGCTCACCTCATAATTAAAAACAGTGTCTTCAATTATGTATATATCCACATCGGGAACATTATGCTTAAACTGCTTTTCAGCCACATCACGGAAGGCAGAATTTACCTTTGCCTGAAGCTCAGGGTCGCTCATTCCGCCAATTTCGGGGTAACGAAGAACCTTTGTGCTTCTTCTGCCGTCCTCTGTCTCATGAACGACAATAATCTCTTCCTTTATCTCATAGGTATGAGCCATTATTGCCTCTGTCTCCGTTACAGTGTCGGAAACACTTTCACTATCCGTTGTTTCGGCAACATCATTGTTTTCACCGCAAGAAACAACGCAAAGCATCACCATAAGAGCAAGAAATACCATCAAAAGCTTTTTCATTTCATTACCTCCAAAATTTTAAATACCCAAAAGGGCTCTTATAAATCCTGCTCCGTTATCGGGAGCGGGCACAACCTCAATGCCAAGCTTTTCGGAAAGCTCACTTGGGGTCATATCATCAAGGAAAATATCCTCATCCGCCTTTAAGGTGTTTGAGGGGATAAGAAGAGAATCTCCAAGCTCCTTTTCCGCAAGCTGCTCATACATATCCTTTCCTGTGAGAAGTCCCGAAACCGTTATGCTCTCACCGAAAAAGTGATTTATTATCTTATGCACATGAACCGAAAGTCTTCCGTCTGTCTTTTCCTCAACAGCTCTTGAAAGTGAGGATATACAATCGTATGCCGAGGCTCCCGTGGCAACCGACACAACGCGCTTTTTATTACATTTTGCAAGAAATTCATCAAGATATTCGTCAAAATACAAAAGCTCGTCCTCAACCTCGGTTGTAAGTGAGGTTATCATGCCAACTCCGTTTTCTATCTGCGAATATCCCTCGTAATATTCCTCACCCGGAAGCGCTCTTTCTGCCCTGAGATAAAATTCATCGGAGCAGAAGAAGAGTCTTGAGCCGTATTTTTCAAGACATTCCGAAGCAAATGCATCAACCGCATCGATAACTGCGCCGCATTCTTCCTTTGTAAATGGAGAAAGGGGATAGAGCTTGTCCCTGAATTTGGTAAGCCCCGCAGGGACGACCGAGCAGCTTACAAGAGACGGAGCAAAACGAGAAAGATCTCTCATTGTCCGAAGAAGCTCCTCCCCGTCATTCAGCGACCGACAAAGAACGATCTGAGTGCAAAGTGATATTCCTGCCTCCGAAAGCCTTTCGAGATAAGAAAGAACATCTCCCGCACGCTTGTTATTCATCATTCTTACTCGGAGAGCGGGGTTTGTTGTATGTACCGAGATATTAACGGGGGAAATACGCATCTTTATTATCCTGTCAATATCGCTGTCATTCAGATTTGTAAGGGTAATATAATTTCCGTGCAGAAAGGAAAGCCTTGAATCGTCATCCTTAAAATAAAGGGTCTTTCTCATCCCCCGCGGAAGCTGATCGATAAAGCAAAAAACACATTTATTTCTGCAGGAATGCTTTTCATCCATAAGAGGTCTTTCAAAATCAAGACCGATATCGGCATATTCCTCTTTTTCGATAACAGCCGTAAAAAGCTCTTTGCCCCTGTGGATAAGAAGCTCTATTTTCTCATTTGTCAGATAAAATCTGTAATCGAGAACATCATTTATCTCATTTCCGTCGATGGAAATGAGCACATCATGGGGCAATATGCCCGCAAGTGCTGCAGGACTGCCCTCAAAAACATCACTTATTTCGACCATTTTGCCCTCCTTCTCTTTTCTTAATGTATTATTATATCACAAATAACAGCTTTTGTCAATCAAAACGTGCCCCATAAAACATATATTGCTGTGCAATACCTGCAAATTCTCCAAGGCTTTTGGGATCAAAATTTTCGGGGAATTTTTCATCAAGCACTCTGCGTATCCAAACATCGATGGGAAAAGCATCGAATTTCTCCATGCAGAAAAGCGCAGTGCAGGATGCAACCTTCATTCCAACCCCCTTTATCTTCATAAGAGCCGCGGCACATTTCTCAAATGAAAGCGTCGATATTTCATCAAGGTCGATCTCTCCCGATAAAGCTTTTTGTGCCGCATCGAATATGTAAGAGGCTCTGAAGCCCACACGAAGCTCACGAAGTCCGTCCACACCAAGTGCGGCAACCGCTTCGGGGGGCGGAAATGAATATTCGCTCTCCCCTGCCCCATGCTCACGCATTTCATCAGACACTATCTTCTCTCCGCACCTTTCAGAGAGCGCACGGATTATCTTCTTTATTCTCGGAATATTGTTGTTTTGAGAGATAATGAAGGAGCAAAGAGTTTCCCATTTCTCTTGTCTGAGGATCCTTATTCCCTCTCCGTACTTGGCAACGGAGCGCATATATTCTGTGGGACATTTTGAAAGAATATCCCGCCTTATCGCCTCATAATCATCGCAAAGTCCTAAATATGAATATAATTTTTCCTCGAAAAAATCCTTTGTGCAATTATAAATCGTCAAAGACTCTCCGTCCTGACCAAAGGACAAAAATTTTCCGAAGGCAACGCCCGAAAATTCAATTTCGTGGCGGCTGTCCTCTACCCGCTCAAAGCGAAAGCACTGACCCCAATCAAAGGTCTTTGCCACCGAGAATCCACGGACATTTTTAATCTCTATGTAATCAAGCTCACCTATTTTCCCCTCTTTTATTACAAAAGGTGAGCATTTTTCAGCATGATAAATCACTTTTTAGCTCCAAAATCCTTAAAAATTCATATTTTGTACTTGCATTACACCCCATGTTGGTGTTATAATTATATTATATATTATTTTATGCCATATTACAAGAGGATTTTTCAAAAAGGAGTATTTTCCTGATGGAACAGATATATGCGATACCGGTAAATGAGGCTTTCAGAGAATGTAAGGGTAAGATCGAATGCGGTTGTCCCTTTTGCTCTATACACCGTAAGCTTGAGGAAAATGAGCTTGACCTTATTCTCGGTGCTTCCATGATGGAGCCGGACACAAGGATCAAAACAAATAAAGAGGGCTTTTGCCGTAAGCATTATGACATGATGTTCGTGCGCAAAAACCGACTCGGAATGGCACTGACGCTTGAGAGCCATCTGGACGAGCTTCGCGAGGATATGAAGGACACACTTGCAGGAAAGCTCACAGGTAAAAAGGGCGAAAGAGCGGTAAAAAGGATCAAAGCTCTTGAGGACACCTGTTATGTATGCAAGAGAATCGAATATCATTTCGAGCATATGATAGAGACAGCAGTGCTTCTCTGGGAAAGCCAAGAGGATTTTCCGTCTCTTGTAAAGGAACAGCCATACTACTGTCTGCCTCATTATCGCAGAATGGTGGAATATGCCTCAAATCGCCTCGGCAAAAAGAAATATGCCGAATTTGAGGAGCATTGCTCCGCCCCTCAGTACAAATATTTCGATAAGCTCCGCGAGGACGTGAGCTGGTTCTGCAAAAAATATGATTACAGATATGACGAGGAGCCTTGGTATGATTCCAAGGACGCAGTTGAGCGGGCAATTAAATTTCTGCGCTCGGATATACATAATGATTAAGGAGAAAAAATATGCTTGACCTTTTGGAGCTACATAAAAGATTCATCCTCGACCATCTTCACGAGGGCGACACCGCAGTGGATTTCACCATGGGAAACGGATACGACACCGCATTTCTCTCAAAAACAGTAGGCGAGAGCGGAAGGGTCTATTCCTTTGATATTCAGCAGCAGGCTCTTGATTCCACCGCAAAAAATCTCGAGGAAGCGAATTGTCCCAAGAATTATACGCTTATAAAAGACTCTCACCACAAGGTGCTTGACTATGTAAAGGAGCCGATAAAGGCAGGAATGTTCAATCTCGGATATCTCCCCGGAGGTGACAAGAGCATAACCACAATGCGAGAGACCACCATGCCCGCAATCGAGGCGGCAATAAGCCTTCTTGACCGTGATGCGGTGCTCAATGTTGCGGTCTATCCCGGACACGCAGAGGGCGACGCAGAGGGAAAAAT
>JAZROG010000149.1:0-36950 GCA_045648605.1 Eubacteriales bacterium
TGCCCTTCGGTGCATTTGCTGAGATCATCGACGGTGTTGACGGTCTTATCCACATCTCTCAGATCTCTCTCGAGAGAATCGCAAACCCTCGACAGGTTTCTAGAGTTGGTCAGACTGTTGATGCAAAGATCACAGAGATCGACTACGAGAAGTGCAAGGTAAGCCTTTCCATCCGCGCTCTTCTTGAGGAAGCAAAGGCTGTTGAGGAGGCAATGCCCGAGGACTATGAGGCTGCTGAGGCTGATGAGGAGGTAGCTGAAGAGGCTGCTGCCGAGGATGCTCCCGTAGAGGAATAATTAAAAAGCAATTTTAAGTGGTTCTGCCGTCGGCAGAACCACTTTTTTGCTTTGAGAAAGTCGGAAATAGGAATTTGTCGAACAGGCGGAGACATTTGTTTGTAGGGGACGGCGACCTCGACGTCCCTCAAAAGACGTGAAATAATCGTGAATATCAAATGACAAACGGGACGTCGAGGTCGCCGTCCCCTACAGATTTGCGTTTTTCATCTCGCCGATAAATTGCTGTTTGTACACAAAAACACATCTGCAAAACAAAATGGAATAAAGGTCTTGCCAAAAAGCGAATAATGTGTTATAATATAAAATGTGAAATTTTGCCGAAAGGATTTTTTATATGATAGTAGCACTTGAAAATGCAAAAAGAGAGCTTGTTGCTCTTGAGGATGAGGTTCGTGAGCTTGGCAATTCGCTGAACATTGAAGCTGTCAGAGAAAATGTTGCGAGAATGGAAGAAACAACACAGGACAGCGAATTCTGGAATGACACCGAGAAATCCACAACGGTTCTCCGCCAGATAAAGAACGGTAAAGATAAGATCGAGGCTTATGACACTCTTGTTTCTCGCCTTGAGGATGCCATCGTTCTTGCGGAAATGGGAATCGAGGAGAATGACGAGAGCTGTGTTTCTGATGTTGAAGCAGAGCTTGAATTTGTTAAAAACGAATCCGAGAGACAGAGAATAGAGATACTTCTTTCGGGTCAGTACGATAGAAATAATGCTCTTGTTTCATTCCATCCGGGCGCGGGTGGCACAGAGGCACAGGACTGGGCTTCCATGCTCTACAGAATGATAACAAGATGGGCTGAAAAGAAGGGCTTTACAGTTAAGCTTCTCGATTGGCTTGACGGAGAAGAAGCGGGACTTAAGAGCGCTTCCATTATGGTTGAGGGCGAGAATGCCTATGGTTACCTTAAGAGCGAAAATGGCGTTCACCGCCTTGTTCGCGTATCTCCCTATGACTCCGCAGGACGCAGACATACATCCTTTGCCTCGGTGGAGGTCCTTCCCGAATTTGATGATGCAAATGATGATATAGTTATCCGCCCCGAGGATATCGAGGTCACAGCTCACCGTTCCAGCGGTGCGGGTGGTCAGCATATCAATAAGACCGACTCTGCTATCAGAATCGTTCATATCCCAACGGGAATCGTTGTTGGATGTCAGACGGAGCGTTCGCAGCTTCAGAACAAGGAAACTGCCATGAAGATGCTGAAAAGTAAGCTGATGGAGATAAAGATAAGAGAAAATCTGGAGCGAATTGAGGATATTCAGGGCAATAAGACCAATATCGAGTGGGGCGCACAGATCCGTTCTTATGTTTTCATGCCTTATACTCTTGCAAAGGACACGAGAACAGGCTTTGAAAACGGTAATATCGATGCAGTTATGGATGGCGAGATCGACGGATTTATCAACGCTTATCTTAAAATGAATTCCGGAACTTAATAGAAAAAGAAGCTGAACAAAAATCTGTTCGGCTTCTTTTTTGTTTGATACAAACAGGAATTTGTCAAACAAACGAAGGTGTATTTTTGTAGGGGACGGCGCCCTCGACGTCCCGCAAAAGACGTGAAATTCCCTTTGATTTCAAATTACAAACGGGACGTCGAGGGCACCGTCCCCTACAGATTTGCGTTTTTTTCATCGTACCGATAAATTCCTGTTTATCTTTTTTATTCAAGATTTGAATTTAAGACAAGTCAAACTGCACAAAAAAATATGTAAAAAATTGTAGAAAATTCCGAGCGAGAAAATTGTCGTTTTCTCTTTACTTTTGGCGAATTTCATGGTAAAATTATAAGCGTAATCCGAGATCACTGCTGCGGCTGATGCGTATGCTTTGAAATGAGGAATTCTTCGAGCATTTTGACATTACCGTGACAGTGGCAAAGCCCCAACTGTCTCGGTATTTTTTTGTGCAAAAGACAAAAAACGGTGAGAGACGCAGGGCTTTCGGAAAACATGGGTAAAAAAACAAAAATCGGAGGACATGGTTATGAAACTTATCTACGGTGTCAAAGACAAACCCAAATTCGGTCAGCTTCTTATTTTTGCATTCCAGCAGGTTCTTGCGATCATGGCGGCAACGATTGCCGTTCCCGCAATTGTTGGAAACGGAATGACAGCTTCTGCAGCGCTTTTCGGTGCAGGCGTTGGAACTCTTGTTTATCAGCTTTTCACAAAATTCAGAAGTCCTGTTTTCCTTGGCTCCTCATTTGCTTTTATCGGCTCTATGCTCGCTGCTTTTGCAGGTGCAGTCGGTAACGGTGCACTCGGTTATCTCGGTCTTATCATCGGTGCGGCTTTTGCAGGTCTTGTTTATGTTGTTCTTGCAATCATCGTTAAAATTGCAGGTGTAAACTGGATCAACAAGCTTATGCCTCCCGTTGTTATCGGTCCTACAGTTGCTCTTATCGGTCTTTCGCTTGCAGGCGCTGCTGTTGATGATGTATTCTCTTACGGTCCTCATAACGGAAACGGCTTTGTTATGACAACCAACATTTGGGTATCCTTCATTTGCGCAATGGTAACTCTTCTCGTTGTTGTTCTCGTTTCTACATATGGTAAGAAGATGGCAAAGCTCATTCCCTTTATCATCGGTATCCTTGCAGGTTATGCAACAGGTCTTGTATTCACACTTATCGGTATTGCAACAGATAATGCTGCTCTTCAGATAATTGATTTTGCTCCTTTCAAGGCGCTTGTTGCAGAGGGTGTTGGTCTCAGCACATTCCTTGCAGTGCCCAAGTTCTCATTCCTTGAGGCTATTAAGGGCGTTGGTGATTTTAATGCTTCTTATCTTGCAACTGTTGCGGTGGCTTATATCCCCGTTGCATTCGTTGTTTTTGCAGAGCATATCGCTGACCACAAGAACCTTTCTTCCATCATCGAGTCTGACCTTCTTGAAGAGCCTGGACTTCATCGCACACTTCTCGGCGACGGTGTTGGTTCATTAGTTGGTGCTATCTTTGGCGGATGCCCCAATACAACTTACGGTGAGTCTGTTGGTTGTGTTGCTATCACAAAGAATGCGTCGGTTGTTACAATCACAGCAGCCGCTATTATGACAGTTGTTATTTCCTTCATCTCTCCCTTCGTTGCATTCCTCGATTCTATTCCCGGATGCGTTATGGGTGGTGTTTGCATAACACTTTATGGCTTTATCGCAGTTTCAGGTCTTAAGATGATCCAGAAGGTTGACCTTGAAGATAATGCAAATCTCTTCACAACCTCTGTTATCCTCATTTCCGGTATCGGCGGTATGGCAATGTCCATCGGCAAGGTTACTATCACAGCTATCGCTTGTGCTCTTATCCTCGGTATTATAGTTAATATCCTTCTTTCAAAGAAGAAGCCCGATGCTGAATAAGCTTTTATAGAAAAAGATGACTGCACCATTTTTAGTGGTGCAGTCATCTTTTTGCGTTCATGCTTTCGTCTTTTACATAAAAATCTCGGTTATTTTACGTAGAAACACAGATGAACAACAATAAAAATTCCCCTTTTTAAAGTTTTGATCGACCTTTTTTTTAAGGTCGCGTTCAGCCTCAGCGGTGCAGGTCGCCTCCGCTGTGCGAAGCTCCCCTCTTTTATTCATAAAATTCATCTCTGAGTACGGCGCAGATGCCGATGTTTTTGTATTCGCCCTTTATGAGCATTCCGCCGCGGCGAATGCCCTCAAATTTCATTCCGACCTTTTCCATAACTCGGCGGCTGGCATCGTTGCCCTCCATGAATTTAGCTTCTGCACGGTGGATTCCGAGATTTTCAAAGCCAAATTCAAGAACTGCACGCAGTGCCTCGGGTGCTATACCTTGACCTCTGAAATCTGGATTCAGAACATATCCCATCTCGGCACCGTCGTTTGCATAGTCAAAGGAGGTGAAGCCGCAGGTTCCTATCATTTTGCCGTTTTCTTTGAGAGTTATTGCCCAATCGAAAAAATCACCGACTCTGTATCTGGTCCCCAGATATTCAAGATAATCTCTTGTGTATTGCTTGTCGGGGTGGGGAAACCAGGTTAAAAATTCGGTTACATCCTTTCGTTTCGCATATTCGAACATATCTGCGGCATCGTCTGCGCGCATTCTGCGAAGAATAAGCCTTTCTGTTTCGATTTCGGGCATTTTTGTAAATATTTTATATATCAGTGCTCGTTTGATTTTTCATCAACCCCATTTTCATAGATTTGTGGTTACATTATAAGCTAAAATTGAAAAAAATTCAAGATAATTTATTAAATTAATATAAATTTTATTATAAATGCTGTACAAATTGAATTTTGTGTGGTATAATATAAGATGTACATTTGTGCTTTGACGTTTTTTGAAAGGTGATTTTTCTATGTGCGGTTTTGTTGGCTTTTCGGGCAAGCTTGAAAATAAAAAAGAAATAATAAATGCCATGATGGGTCGCATTGTGCATAGAGGTCCCGATATGGCGGGCGATTATCTTGATAACGATATTGCTCTTGGATTCAGACGTCTCAGCATCATAGATCTTTCCGAGGACGGAAGACAGCCGATGGAGAATGAAGACGGAAATCTTGTTATCGTTTTCAACGGTGAGATATATAATTTCCTTGAAATCAAAAAAGACCTTGTAGAAAAGGGACATATTTTCAAAAGCAATGCAGATACCGAGGTGCTTCTTCATGGCTATGAGGAATATGGCACGGATATAACCCTTAAAATAAGGGGAATGTTTGCTTTTGTCATTTGGGATAAGAGCAAAAAGACGCTTTTCGGCGCAAGAGACCATTTTGGCATAAAGCCCTTCTATTACGGAAGCACAAGCGATGGCTCGCTTATCTTCGGCTCGGAGATAAAAAGCTTTCTTGAACACCCGAATTTCGTAAAGGCTGTTAATAAAAAGGCGCTTCGTCCCTATCTTACCTTCCAGTATTCCTCAATGGAGGAAACATTCTTTGAGGGCGTTAAAAAGCTTCCTCCCGCTCACTTCTTTACATGGAGCGCAGAAAACGGGATGAAGACGGAAAGATATTGGGATGTTGATTTCACCGAGGGCAGCGAAAGCTTTGAGCATTATCGCGACGAGCTTGACAGAACTGTTCGTGAGTCGGTTGCCGCACACAGAATAAGCGATGTTAAGGTCGGTTCATTCCTTTCGGGCGGTGTTGATTCCAGCTATATAACCGCATCTCTTATGCCCGACGAGACCTTTTCGGTTGGCTTTGCTTTTGATAAGTTCAATGAGACAGATGAGGCAGGCGAGCTTTCAAGGATTCTCGGAATTAAGAATTTCAAAAAGATAATTGAAGCCGATGAATGCTTCAGCCATTTTGAGGAAATTCAGTATCATATGGACGAGCCTCAGTCAAATCCCTCTTCCGTGCCGCTATACTTCCTTGCAAAGCTTGCAAAGGAGCATGTAACGGTAGTTCTTTCGGGCGAGGGCGCTGACGAGATTTACGCGGGCTATGAATGGTATGACGAAACTCCTATGATGCGCAAATATAAGAAAATCCCCGCGTTTATAAGACGCGCAGCCGCATCGGTGGCAAGCAGGCTGCCATATTTCAAGGGACATGATTTCATAATCAAGGGCAGCTCACGCCCCGAGGATTATTTTATCGGACAGGCTCTGGTCTTCCCCGAAAAGGAAGCACTTGAGGTGCTGAAGGACGAATATAAAAACGCTCCGAGCGTTAAGGATATAACAGCTCCCATTTATGCGAGGGTGAAGGGCAAGAGCGAGCTTATCAAAAAACAGTATCTTGACCTCAATCTTTGGCTCCCCGGTGATATTCTGCTAAAGGCCGACAAAATGAGCATGGCAAGCTCGCTTGAGCTTCGTGTTCCGTTCCTTGATAAGGTGGTTATGAAGCAGGCAGAGGAGATTCCCACGCGTTTTAAGATAAACGAAAGGAATACGAAATTCGTTCTTCGTGAGGCCTCGCATAAAACACTTCCCGACGAATGGGCAAACAGAACCAAAAAGGGATTTCCCGTTCCGATTCGCCATTGGCTGATGGAAGATAAATATTATAACATCGTAAAGGAATATTTTGAAGCGGATTTTGCCTCTGAATTTTTCAAAACAGATGCGATAATGAAGCTTCTCCGCGATCATAAAAACGGCAAGGCTCAGAATCAGCGCAAGATATGGACTGTTTTCACCTTCCTTGTTTGGTATAAGAAATTTTTTGTTGAGGATTAAAGAAAAATGACAGATATAAATCTCGTTCCTGTGCTTCTCGGCGGAGATCTTAACAGCTATAATGTTGCACGTGCCTTTCATGAGAAATACGGTGTTGTAACTCATGTTTTCGGAAGATATCCAATAGGTCCTACAAAGGATTCGAGGATAGTGCGCTTCCATACTGTAAAGAAGCTCGATTGTGATGACATCATGGTGGAGGAGATGCGCAATTTTGCCGAAAAAAACAGCGGTGCGGCACTGATCCTTCTTGGCTGCACAGATGATTATGCGGCAATGATAATAAGAAACAAGAGTCGTCTTGAGGACAAATATATTTGCCCTTATATCGAAGAGGAGCTGATGGACACTCTTGTAAGCAAGGCTGTTTTTTATGAGATGTGCGAAAAATATGATATTCCATATCCTAAAACGAGGGTGATAGGCGCGGATTTTGATGAATCGGAGCTTTCGGAAGAAAAGCTTGGCTTTTCCTATCCCATAATAGTCAAGCCCTCAAGCAGCATCGCTTATTGGAAGCATCCCTTTGACGGAATGAAAAAGGTCTATACCGCAAGGAATGAAAATGAAGCGGCTTCTATTATGAAGGAGATATACGGCGCGGGTTATCCCGACAAAATGATCCTTCAGGATATGATCCCGGGAGACGATTCGAATATGTATGTTCTCACCGCTTATTCGGATAGGGAGAATGATGTCAAAATGATGTGCCTCGGTCATGTTCTTCTTGAGGAGCATACACCAAAGGGACTTGGAAATCACGCGGCAATAATAACAGAGCATATGCCGTCTCTTACAGAGCGCTTCAGAAATATGCTTAATGATATCGGTTACAGAGGTTTTTCGAATTTTGATATAAAATACGATTCCCGTGACGGTTCGCTTCGTGCCTTTGAGATAAATTTGAGGCAGGGCAGAAGTAATTTTTATATAACAGCCGCCGGAATAAATATTGCGGAATTGCTGGTCAAAGATAATATACTTTGCGAGAGACTTGAATATACCGAGTGCGATGAAAGTCACCTTTGGCATACGATTCCCTTCGGAGTTGTGAAAAAATATGTTCATGATGCCGAGTCTCTTAAAAAAGCAAAGAGCTTGAAAAAAGCGGGTAAATCAAAGACCTCTCTTTGGTATGCTTATGACCTTATGAGAAGTCCCAAGAGATTTATCTGGGTGGCAGAGCATATGCGCCGTCAATACGGCAAATACAAAAAATACTGCAAATAAGGCAGGGAAGTAGCTTGCAAAATAAAAATAAAATCCTTGGTATTCTCGGTGGACTTGGCCCCATGGCAACGGTATATTATTACGAAATGCTTACCGAGCATACCCTTGCCGAGCGTGATCAGGATCATATTGATATGATCATCAGCAGCAGGGCAACAACACCCGACAGAACGGCTTTTGTCCTATCGCAGAGCGAAGAAAATCCCCTTCCCGTTATGCAAGAGGAGGCGGAAAAGCTGATCTCTTGCGGTGCCGATATAATTTCCATTCCGTGTAATACCGCTCACTATTTCTATGATGCTTTGGCACCCATGCTTTCGGTGCCGATGGTCAATATAATCCTTGAAACCGTGAGCTTTGTGAAAAATGCGGGTGCAAAAAAGATCGGTATTCTCGCAACGGAGGGTACTGTTCGCTCGGGGGCATACGAGAAGGTTTGCTGTGAGATGGGTATTGGATATGAGGCTCCCGATGGGGAATATCAAAAAATACTTTCAGATATAATTTATGGCGAGATAAAGCAGGGAAAGGACGCCGA
Source organism: Eubacteriales bacterium (assembly GCA_045648605.1). Classification (GTDB taxonomy): domain Bacteria; phylum Bacillota; class Clostridia; order Oscillospirales; family CAG-272; genus SIG710. The sequence continues at coordinate 8,249 of JAZROG010000149.1, forward strand.
TATGGCGAATTTTGCCGAGGTGTGTCGCCACATGAAGGAAAAGGGCTGTGAAAGGCTTGTTCTTGGCTGCACGGAGCTTTCGCTCATTGCCAAAAAGAATAGCCTTGGAGATGAATTTGTCGATTCTCTTTCGGTGCTTGCCCTGAAAACCATAAAAATGTGCGGAAAGACCCCTGTTGGCTTTTCCGATGAAATGATGAAATTTGTTTTCTGACAGAGGTAATTGATTTGAAGCTTTCTCTTCTTCTTGAAAAAGTGAATATTTTGGGCGGAGCTGCCTCACACATATCAGAGGAAGAGATAAAATCTCTTTGCTGTGATTCGAGAAAGGCAGCAGAAGGCTCGGTTTTCGTTTGCATAAAGGGCGCGGTTTCGGACGGACACGATTATGCCGCATCTGCTTACGGAAAGGGCTGCAGGATTTTTGTTGCCGAGAGGGAGCTTTCGCTTCCCGACGATGCAACGGTGCTTATCTCGGATAATACCAGAATCGCCCTTGCGGAAATGTCCCAGAAATTCTTCGGTGACCCTTCAAAGGAGATAAAGGTCATCGGAATTACCGGCACAAAGGGCAAAACCACAACGGCACAGCTTATTTATCAGATACTTAATGAATCTGCGGTGAAAACCGGATATATAGGCACTAATGGTATCATGTTTGACGGTCAGTTTTTTGAGAGCGTCAATACGACCCCCGAAAGCTATGACCTTGCCTGTTATATGCGCAAAATGATTGAGGCGGATGTAAAATATCTTGTTCTTGAGGTGTCCTCTCAGGCTCTTTATATGGAGAGAGTCAGAGGAATGACATTTGAAAATTGCGTTTTCACAAATCTTGCTCCCGACCATATAGGCGGAAGCGAGCATCCCGATTTTGACCATTACAAGGCATCAAAGGAAAGACTCTTTTCCGAGTTTTCTCCGAAGATAGCCATATACAATGCCGATGATGAAGCATCGGAATATATGATGAAGAATTGTAAGGCCCCTAAATTCAGCTTTTCACTTAAAGGCAAGGGACATTTCAATGGCGAAGACCTTGAGCTTTACCGCGAGGGAGGAAGGCTTGGCATAAGATTCAGAGCACGTGCCGGAAGCGAGCTTTCGGGCATGGTGGATCTGCCTCTTCCGGGGGATTTCAATGCTTCAAATGCACTTGCAGCTATTGCGGTCTGCATCGGTGTCGGTGTGAAATTTGAAAATATACTTTCTGCGCTTTCGTCAGTGTCAATGAAGGGCAGATTTGAGGTGGTTGACGCTCTGCCTTATGCAACATTCGTTATAGATTATGCTCATAACGGAGTTAGCCTTCGCAGTGTGCTCTCAACGCTTCGCAAATATGAGCCTGCAAGGCTTATATGCGTTTTCGGCTCGGTTGGCGGAAGAACAAAGCTTCGCCGCGCAGAGCTTGGTAAGGTCGCATCGGAGATGTGCGATTTTTGCATAATAACCTCGGATAATCCCGATAATGAGGATCCGATGCAGATAATAGACGAGATCGCGGCATCCTTTAGTGATGACGGATGCGATTATGTTAAGATCCCAAGCAGACGAGAGGCTGTTCTTTATGCGGTAAAGAACGCAAGAAAGGACGATATAATCCTTTTTGCGGGCAAAGGACATGAGGAATACCAGCTTATATGCGGTAAAAGAGAATATTTCTGCGAGAGAGAAACAATAATCGAAGGGGCATTTTCAATGCTTCTGGGAAGGTGAGTTATAAATGGGCTTTTACAGGCTTGCGGACAGAGTTTTTGAGCTGAAAAATAAATATGCTTATACATCAAGGCTTTGTGCCACTTACAGTGTAGAAGCCGAGAAGGCTGACTATGTTATCGAGGTAAGCGAGGATGAGATAATGGCAGAGAGCAAGGATAACGCGGCGGCTTTTCCACCCGCCTATCTTGAATCTCTCGCAATCTACAGGAAAATTTCTTCTGTACTCGCAAATGAAGATTGTTATCTGTTCCATGCGGCTGTTATAGAATATGAGGGCAAGGCCTATGCCTTTACCGCAAAGAGCGGTACGGGAAAAACAACGCATATTTCACTTTGGGAAAAGGCTTTTGGAGATAAGGTGAGGATAATCAACGGAGATAAGCCGCTTGTAAGAAAAAAAGTGACAGACGGCAAGACCGAATTTATCATATACGGAACGCCCTGGAGCGGCAAGGAGCATAAAAATATAAATGCCTCCGCAAAGCTCGGCGGTATATGCCTGCTTGAGCGTTCAAAGGAGAATTTTATCGAAAAGGCAGGCAGCGAGGCGATCCCATTTTTGATGGGGCAGATGCTTGTAAACAAGAATAGCGGTTATATTATGGGGCTTATGAGCTTTATCGGTGATCTTCTGGAGGAGGTTCCCGTTTACAAGCTCGGAGTTAATACCGATATTTCCGCGGCAACCGTTGCGAGAGACGGACTTTTAAACGGAAAATAACAGATCTACATAATGACTGAAAAAATAAATAATTGATTCGGAGGATATACTTATGAAACTTAACGAAGGGTTCGTAATTCAAAAAATAAGCGACAGCTTTTATGCAGTTCCCGTGACAAAGAACTCTGCAATCGGAAACAGCATGATAAAGCTTAATGAGACAGCACATCTTATGTGGAAGAGCATTGAGGCGGGGCTTTCAATGGAAAAAATAGCAGAGGCGGTTTCCTCTGAATACAATGTGGATAAGGAAACAGCACTTGGCGATGTAAAGAGCTTCTGCGAGCAGCTCGGAAAGGTTGGAATCCTTGAAGGAATCGATGAGCCTTGAGGAGGCGCTTCCTCTCCTTTTAGCAACACTTGAGGCAGGTGCGGCTTTCCGTTTTTTCCAAAGAGGAACAAGCATGCTTCCAATGCTTGTTGAGGGAAGAGATTCCGTAAGCATTGTTTCACCGAAGGTCAGAGAGCCAAGAGCAGGTGAGGTCATACTTTACCGAAGAAAAAACGGATCTTTTGTGCTTCACAGAGCGCTAAAGAGGGCAAGGGACGGCAGCTTTGTTTGCTGCGGTGATAATCAGATCCTTCTTGAGAGAGGCGTTTTGCCTGAGAGTATAATCGGTGTTCTTGATGGGTATTATAAGGGAGACCGATGGATATCCGCAGATGATGCGGAGTACCAAAAATACGCAAAAAAACGTATGAGATCTTTGTGGCTCAGATATTTAAAGAGAGCCATTAAAAAAATAATTGGTTAGGGATTTTTTATGAGCGGATATATAAGTTATAGAAAACGAATGCGTATAATTGCGCTTATATGTACTGTTGTTGCAGTTGTCCTTGCGGCGGCTCTTTATGTTCTTGTTGGAGAATATAATGAAAATGAGCGCCAGAAAATGATTGCGCTTTATAAGCTTGATATCCAGGTTTATGAGGATATGAGAAATCAGGATGCGGAAGAGGACGAAATGCTCAGCGATTCGGAAAAGGAATTGCGGGAAAAAATGGAAAATTATGACTTCTATCAGAAGATAGAGGAGAAGCTGACAACATATGTTGCATTTTTCGGAACAGAGACTGTCAGAAAAATTAAGAATGACAATATGAACTGGGTGGCAAAATTCTTTGATACAATGAAGAAGAACTATACGCCGACTCACGGAATAAACAGCGGCTCAAGAGGGTCAAGTTCATACTATGGTTATGTTACTCTTAACCTCAGAGCCCTTCAAAGCTTTGAATATTTTGACCTTGCGGTTATTTGCTACGGCGCACATGATGATCCCGAAACCTTCGCTACATATTATGACGGACTTCTTCGCAGCTTAAAGAACCAAAATGAAAAATGTGAAATATACTGCATGATAGAGGCAAATAAAGAGGGATATAATCCCAATGCTGAGGCTGTTAAGCAGATATGTGCGCTCTATGGCGGCATTTGCATTGACATGAATGAGTATTTTAGGGAAAAAGGTATTGATTATGATGAAGCTCTTAACGGAATAGAGCCAAGCTCATATGGAGATACGGTATATCATGATGCCATAATGGAGACTATTGACGCCTCGCTTGCGTCGGGCAGAAGAGTAAATTCCGATAAGAGAGTTAATTTTTCAAGCACAAGGGATTTTGATAATTTCAAATATCTCGGTACTGCAAAGATGAAGAAGGTAAGTGATACCGTTTATGAATTTTCGTCCTCGGGAAAGATGGCGTCACTCATTTATAAGATCAATAACAAAAACGGTGAAAATACAAGGATATATGTAAACGGCAAAAAGGTACTTGATGTCAATACAAAATACGGCACCTCGGATGAGCTGGGTATTGCAGTTATATCTACGGAGCTTGGAAATATGAACAGAATAAGGATAGAAACCGGAACCGAGGATAATGCAATGAATATTTACGGAATTGCGTTAAGCGGATCAAAATAACTTTTTATGGAAAATAAACCGAAGCATACAAATTACGGACATAGAAAAAGAATCAGAGATAGGGTTAAAAAGCATGGTATTGGCGTTCTCTGCGACCATGAGCTTATTGAATTTATGCTTTTCAATCTTTATCCTAGAAGAAATACCAATGATATCGCGCACAGCCTTATCGAAAGATTCGGCTCGGTACACGGAATACTTACAGCCGATAAAAATGAGCTTTGCTCTGTTCCTCTTGTTGGGGAATCCTGTTCTATGTTTTTCGACGCAGTTTGTGAGATCTATCGCAGAGCACTTACCGAAAAAAACACAAAAGAGCCTTTTGATACCTTGCAAAAGGTAGGAGAATACTTTGTCCACCGCTTTTTCGGAGAAGGCAGAGAGAAGGTCTGCATTATGCTTCTTGATAATGCAATGCACCTTATTTCCTGTGAAATGATCTTTGAGGGCTCTGTGAATTCTGCAGCACTTGATACCAAAAGGATCTATAAATTTGCTTTTGAAAATAATGCGGCAAATGTTATAATTGCTCATAATCATCCGTCGGGAACCGTTATTCCAAGCGAGGATGATATAAGGACAACGGCACTCATTTCTGAAGGCCTCGGTTGTCTTGGAATAAATCTGTGTGAGCATTTTGTTGTCTCGGATGACAGATATATGCCGATAATGCGTAATTCTCATAATTCAAGCATAAGAAATAATGCGGAGAAAAGCCTCATAATGGATATGGAGAATTATTCGGGCGGTACTGTGAGTAAAAACTCTATTTAAAGCGAAGGGAGAATAGATTTTGGCTGAAATACAGCTTGATCATCTTAAGGAGCTTATAAAAAAAGATCCCGCTTCGTGCATAAAAAATGCCGATGAGGAATATCTTGGAGCGATAGAGGGGGTTGTGAACGAGCTTGAGAAGAGAGAGGCCAATATAGTTCTTCTGGCCGGTCCCAGCAGCTCGGGAAAAACCACCACAGCGTGTCTCATGCGCGATGCTTTGCGTAAAAGAGGGCACAAGGCAATAATAGTTTCTCTTGACGATTTTTATAGGGATAAGGATGACCCGAATTATCCTATTGATGAGAAGGGCGAGCAGGATTACGAATCGGTTGATGCGCTTCATATCGATAAAATAAGAGACTGTATCAGCAAGCTTCTTTCAGAGAGGGAGGTTTATTTGCCCAAATACAGCTTTGAGCGCGGTGCTTCCTTTCTTTTGCCCGAGCCGATAAGACTCGGAAAGGATGATGTGGTCATAATGGAGGGGCTTCATGCTCTGAATCCCATCATAAGCGGAGGTCTTGACAGAGACAGAATAATAAAGATGTTTATAAGCGTTTCAACCAACATAAATGACGGTGAAATACGTATAATTTCGGGTAGAAAGATAAGATTTATCCGCAGAATGACAAGAGATTCGATATATAGAGGCACAGGCGCCGCTGCCACCCTTGCAAGATGGGGAAGCGTTCTTTCGGGGGAGGATAAATACCTTTACCCTTATCGCGATGAGGCTGATTTCAAAATAAATACCTTCCATAATTATGAGCTTGCTATTATGAAGCCCTTTGCGCTTCGCGCAATCGATGCATCAAGGGGTGAGCTTTCGGGTGAGTATATCGATGTCGTTATTTCTGCCATTGATCGCTTTGAAGCACTTGACAGATCCTATATGTCCGAGGAGTCGCTCATATGCGAATTTGTCCCAGGCGGAAAATATGAAAATTTGTAATGAAAAAACAAGGTTGCAATCGAAGCAACCTTGTTTTTTGCTTTGTGAAATTTAATTTCATTTACTTTTCAAATCCCTGCAGAAAACCGTCGGAATCGGCAGAGCAGATATCACCGCCAACGACCTTGTTTCTGTAAACGAGGATATTAGCGAGGACTTTTCCCTCATATCCGTCATAATTTGTCACCTCGTATGTATAGCGGGTGAGCTTTTTCTTTTTGTATTTGCCAAGATCAAGTCCCTGACTCTTCTGAATTTCGTTGTAAGGCGCAAAGACCTTGTCAAATTCTGCGGGAATGACAACTTCCTTGATCTCAAGTGGCTTTTCACTAACCTCCCAGCCAAATTGGGCAAGAAATTTTACAACATCCTCATTGCTCTTTATCTTTCCGTATGAAATGCTTACGGTTTTGCCATCGGTCTTGTTTTCCTTTGCGGAAACGGCAACGTCGGGCGTACCCGAGGGCAGAAATGCAATGAGGGTTATGAGAGCAACCAGTGCCAGAGAAAGAACTCCGAAGAATTTGATGGTGTTCGCCCTTAGCGAATAAACAAACATAATTTTTCCTCCTGATATTTGCGAAATGTAGTTATTAAATTATATTTTGAGAGGGGAAAATATATGCTTTCGGATATGAAAAACAGAAAAAATATTACCTCGAAGCGCGTCTTTTTGACTTGATTATTTGCGGTTTTGGTCAATTTTGACAGTTGTTGAAAAATCAAGAATTTTACTTCGATTTTTGACTTGGATGTGGAAAACTCTGTGGAAACTGTGTAAAACTTAATTAAATCAAGCATGAAAAATATCTTTTCAATGGATTGGGCTGTGGAAAACTTTGGTTCTTACTTCGGGAAAAATATTTGCCCAAAATCAAAATTCGGCATTTTGCACAGCTTTATGTTTTTTGATGAAAAAAACACAAGCCGATAAAATTTTGGCTTGTGTTTATAAATATGAATTTGTCGAACAGGCGGAGACATTTGTTTGTAGGGGACGGCGACCTCGACGTCCCTCAAAAGACGTGAAATAATCGTGAATTTCAAATGATAAACGGGACGTCGAGGTCGCCGTCCCCTACAGATTTGCGTTTTTCATCTCACCGATAAATTCCTGTTTGTTTGAAATCATAAACAAAAGTCGGGACGAAAAATCGTCCCGACTATTCATTTAAATAAGATCCCGCCGAGCCGTGTAAAGAGGAATTTGAAAACCCTGCATAGCAAGGTGGTGTCCTCTCCGCTTCTTTTACTGCTTCCAACGTCCGCCTCCGAGCCGAGACAAGTCAATCGATGCACGGTGCGGGAGGCCTGCAATCCAAAGCGGAAGTTTATCCGGACTCCAATTTCAAATTGTGGGTCTCAATTGCCCCAATATCACGCACTAAGCAGGTAACTCTTTTTCAACAATAGTATCTGCGTTGATGCAAAAATTATGCGTCGTAATCTACTTCTCCAAAAAATGCATCATCGAAAAAGTCAGCGATCTTATCGAATTCCTCGTCATCCTCAATGGAGGTAAGGATCTCCTCGCCGTCCTCGTCAACAGTAACTTCAAGGATATCATATTCGATCATCTGATCCTCGCCCTTCTTTGCGGGAGCTGTGTCAACGGGTGTGATAGCCTTATACTGCTTGCCTTCAAATTCAAATGAAGCAAGAAGCTCAACCTCAAATTCGTTGCCTTCTTCGTCTGTGAGAGTATAGGTTTCGGGAAGCTCCTCAGCCATCTCTTCGATCTTTTTCTTATTATCTGCCATTTTTTATATCTCCTTTTGTATAAATAATTTACATATATATTGTATTATAAAAAACTTTAATTGTCAAGCACCCATATAAAAATTTTATGTAAATTTAAAGAGTGCTCATCTCCTCCGGGGCAAAATCAAGCACTGCCGAGAGGATATAATTGCTGACGAACATTCCTCTTGAGGTGAAGGCATAGCTGTCACCTATTCTTTTAACAAACCCACCCTCGATATATTCCTCAAGGAGATGCCCGAATTTACTATAAAAATCAATTCCGAAGCGAGCCTTGAATTCATTCATATCAACGCCTGCATCAAGGCGCATACGAAGCATAACATATTCATTCATGCTCTCATTTTTGTCGATGAAGCGGCTATCCTTTATTATGGGGATGCCTGCTTCAAGTATTTCAAGACCGTTTATATATGATTCCGCATTGCGGATGACCGAATATCTCTCGCCGCCGAAATATGAATGAGCCGAAGCACCGATTCCGATATATTCATCGCAGTTCCAATATTTCATATTGTGCCTTGAATATTTTCCGTCGCGGGCAAAATTGCTCATTTCGTACCGCTCAAATCCCCTTGACGAAAGAAAATCCACTGCTTTCATATACATATCGTATTGGGTGTCGTCATCGGGCAGCTTAAGTGTGTCACGCATGGCGAAAAAGGGAGTGTTTTCCTCGATTTTAAGGCAATAAAGCGAAATATGATCGGGGTCTATCATGGTAACTCCCCTTAGCGTGTCAACAAAGGATGAAAGAGTTTGCTCGGGAAGTCCGTACATGATATCAACGCTGATATTTTCAAAGCCCGCGCGCCTCGCGGCGTCAAATGTGGCAGTAAACTGCTCCGCGCTGTGTATTCTGCCGAGAGTCTTAAGCTCGCCATCATCAAGGCTCTGCATTCCGAGGCTCAGGCGGTTGATTCCGAGCTTTCGGAGGGCCTTCAGATATTTAATATCAACAGTTCCGGGATTTGCCTCGCTTGTTATCTCCGCATCCTTTGCAATTCTGAAATTTCGGCGCACCGAATCCATCAGCCTTGAAAATTGGGAAATTGGAAGCATGGAGGGGGTTCCGCCGCCGAAATAGACCGTGTCAACGATGTGTCCGCGGCAGGAATCCGAAATATCCTCCATCTGGAGCATCATTGCGGAAACATAGCTTTCCACCGCCCTTTTATCACTAGGGGAAAAGGAATAAAAATCGCAATAATCGCATTTTCTTGCGCAAAACGGGATATGGAGATAAAGTCCAAGATTTTTCTTCTCTTTCATTTCAAAACTCCGATTATCAGTTTTCGTCATCAAGACGCAGAACAGCCATAAATGCCTCGGGCGAGACCTGAACAGATCCAAGCTGACGCATCTTTTTCTTACCTTCCTTCTGCTTTTCAAGCAGCTTTTTCTTTCTGGTGATATCGCCGCCATAGCACTTTGCAAGAACGTCCTTGCGGAGCGCCTTGACCGTCTCTCTTGCGATGATCCTTGAGCCTATTGCTGCCTGGATCGGTATTTCAAAGAGCTGTCTGGGGATATTTTCCTTTAACTTTTCGGCAATTCGTCTTGCTCTTGCGTAAGCCTTTTCCTCATGGACGATAAATGAAAGGGCATCGACTATTTCTCCGTTAAGCATAAAGTCGAGCTTAACAAGCTTCGAGGGCGCATATTCCGAAAGCTCATAGTCAAGGGAAGCATAGCCTCTTGAACGGCTCTTGAGCGCATCGAAAAAGTCATAAATTATTTCGTTAAGCGGTAGATCATAGTGAAGCTCAACACGCTCTGTGTCGATATATTTCATATCTATGAAAACGCCGCGTCTGTCCTGACAAAGATCCATAAGACCGCCCACAAATTCGGTGGGAGTAATGATATTTGCCTTTACCATTGGCTCAAAGGCAGTTTCAATTTCATCAACCGTTGGGAAATTGGAAGGATTATCAATTCTTATCTTCTCACCGCCGCGCTTTGTGATCTCATAAATAACGCTTGGAGCGGTGGTGATAAGGTCAAGGTTAAATTCTCTCTCGAGTCGCTCCTCGATGATCTCCATATGGAGCAGACCAAGGAAGCCGCAACGGAAGCCGAAGCCGAGAGCGATGGATGTTTCGGGCTCAAATACAAGTGCTGCGTCATTTAACTGCAGCTTTTCAAGTGCGTCGCGAAGATCTCCGTATCTTGCACCGTCTGCGGGATAGATTCCGGCAAACACCATGGGAAGAACATTTTTAAAGCCTGCGCAGGGTGTTTCGGTTGGGTTTTCTGCATGGGTAACAGTGTCACCGACCTTTGTGTCCCCTATAAATTTGATGCTTGCTGTGATATAACCAACCATGCCCGCCGAAAGCTCGTCGCATTTTGCCAGACCAAAGGGCTCCATTGTGCCCACCTCAACAACATCAAATTCCGCGCCCGTATTCATTAGCTTTATTTTTTCACCCGCGTGGAGCTTTCCGTCAATGACTCTGACATTTACCACAACGCCGAGATAGCTGTCATAATATGAATCGAAGATAAGGCATTTGAGCGGTGCGTTTTCATCTCCCTCGGGTGCGGGAATATCGGAAATTATTTTGTCAAGAACATCTCCGATATTAAGACCTGTTTTTGCAGAAACTGCGGGACAACCGTCGGCGGGAATGCCGATAACGTCCTCAATTTCACCTCTCACTCGCTCAACATCTGCGCTTGGAAGGTCGATTTTGTTGATAACAGGGACGATTTCAAGGTTTGAATCTGCCGCAAGATAGGCATTTGCAAGGGTCTGTGCCTCGATTCCCTGTGTTGCATCAACAACGAGCAGTGCGCCATCGCAGGCATTGAGGGATCTTGAAACCTCATAGTTAAAGTCAACGTGACCGGGGGTGTCGATGAGGTTCAGCTCATATTTTTCCCCGTCCTTTGCTGTATAATCCAGCTTTACCGCACGGCTCTTGATGGTAATTCCTCTTTCCTTTTCAAGATCCATGTTGTCAAGCACGCGGTTTTCCATCTCTCTCTGCGTAAGAGTTTCGGTATATTCGAGAATTCTGTCCGCAAGGGTGGATTTTCCGTGGTCAATGTGTGCGATTATTGAAAAATTTCTTATGTGCTTTTGCTTTTCACTCTGCATAAAATGTTTGTTTCTCCTGATAACTTATATAGGTTGTTGTTTGATTATATATTTTTAACCGAAAACGCTTTTTATTGCCGAATTTATTTCGCTCTTATTAAGGGAATATAGTATCAGCAGAGCAGTTCCCGCTATGAGAATAACGGTAAATATTATCATTTTTTTGCTTGAGACCTTAAGATCAAGCGTGGGATCGCAAAGCTTCAGCTTTTTAAGGCTGGGAAGCAGGGCGCCAAGGAAAAAGGTCATAATAAACACCTCAAGGGGCAAGAGAAGAAGATTTTTAATGCCCGAGATCACAACATAGTAGCCGTAAGGGCCGCCCGACATTGCAACTCTCCAAACAGAGCCGAGAAGCACGTTTACAAAGAGATTTATTGTAAATCTTGCTGCGGCGATTCTCTCAAATGTCAGCCTTGAGCGGTAGAGAAAGAGCGCATAGATAAAGGCACCCAGCACCGCCGATAGGGTATAGCCGAAGAAGAAGGAATATCCGTTTACAAGCGCACCCACAATGTCAACTATGATGCCACAGGGGATAGCTATGACGGGACCCGTTAAAAATGAGCAAAGGGATATTGAAATAAATGAAAATGACACCTCAAGCACACCGGGAATTATCGGTATCATAAACTTTTCAAGGATAATGGAGACTGCGCAGAGCAGAGCGCACATTATAAGAGCGCGCACATTCTTCATTTCGGAAATTGCGTCCCTCCAATAAGAGGCGCTGACCGGCAAGGCATAGGTTTTTGATGCAGAACTTGTGTTTTTCAAATTTATCACTTCCTTAAAAATCAGCTTTCGCTGTCTATGACCATATCGCAAACAAGATATGTGTCGTTTTCTTTCACAAATACGAGAGAAAGCGTTCCCTCATAAAGCTTTTGGTTGCTGTAAAAGCGCAGATGGACCGAATAATCCACCTCGCAGTATATAAGATCGCCGATGTCAATAAAATTCTTCGGCTCTAATAGGTCAATGCGGTAAACGCCTTGATTTACAAATTCAAAGCTGCCCTTTGACCTTTGTATCTGCTTATATGCAGGACTTTGTTCCTTGATTTTTGCAATAAGTGCACCATAATTTTCCTCAATTCCAACAGCACCGTTTGCAACATAATGGAAATATGCCCTTGTAAATTCCTCTGCGGCATTTTGGGCTTTTTTCGCGTTTTCGCTTTCCGCGCCGTAAAATTCGGCGGATATATCAAGCTCGTTTTTCTTTATCGAGCAGAGGGGAATTTCGCTGTCTCCGATTTTTGCGGTGATCTGCGGCTCGCAGATAAGACCGCTTACCTTGTATGTAACACCCGTTATGGCATTGCCGCCGGTTGCATATTTTTTGAGATCGGTAAGAGCCTCGTATTCACCCTGTCCCACAAGGTATTTTTCCGAGACCGCGACACCGTTTATATAGACCGTCGCATTCTCGGGCGCGGTAATTGACACATTGTATTTGCTTTCATCCGAATAGAGATAGATAGCTTCCTTTTTTTCCTCTATCCATTTTCCCACAAGAGTATTGCCGTTTGCAGTAACTGACATCTCAGGAAGGGCATAAAAGCCGAAAATTCTATAGGAAAGAGCCTTTGGCAAGCCTTCTCCAAGCTCCTTTTCAAATTCCGAAAGAGCCTCGGTAAGCTCACCCTCAACGGCAAGCGATGGTGACGGAGTCATTCCGCCTATCATAACCGAAGCGTTTGAAGGAACGGTCAAAACGAAGCTTAATTTTTCCTCGGAAAACCAATCTGCTTTTCCGTTTTTTATATTAAGATCGACGATTTCACAATTAGCCTCCGCTATAAGCTCGGGAACAAGGCAAAGCCCGTCTATTTTATAAATATCACATTTTACATCATTGAAAACGACCGTTTTTCCGCTATAAGTAACACCCTTTTGGGTAATATATTCCTCGCCTGCTTCTCTATTGTTGACAAGAAGAGTGGCATCTGCAGGAACACAAACGGTTATCGATGCTCTCTCTATCGCACCCGGTACCGATTCGGGATAGAGAAATACATCATCGATTTCAAAAGCAGTAAGACCGAAGGCGGCCTTTTTCTCTTTTTTGCAAAGAACTATTTTTCCGATGTCCTTATCACCGCAAATAAGACGGTAAACAGGTCTCTCGGAGGTATATTCCTTTGCAAGCTTAGCAACTTGCATTTTTCCCGAAAGATGCTCGGTTCTGGAGATCAAAAGCTCGGCGCTTTCAAATTCGCCCAAGCTTCCCGCTGTGCCCTCCACAAGAGATGCAAGCTTTTCATCATCAAGCGATAGCAAGAAATTCTCTGCTGTTTTTATCGGCAGATTTTTTTCATATGTATGGAGAAAAGCGCAAAGCACTCCTATAAGAGCGGCAAAAACAAGGGTAAGCGACAGGGCATATATTATTGATGCCTTGACAAATCCCTTTATTCTTTTTTCCTTTGGCTTTCTTATCTTTGTTTCCTTCAATTTTTCTGACCTTTCAATGCCATTTTCGGTGGCTCTTTATCTTATGCTGACTTCACCGAATGAGATGGTTTCTTCCTTCATATCGGGATATCTTACGATGAGACCGAAGCAATCATCGATATCGACCGCCACAGCCAAGGGGAAAATCTCCGGTTTTTCAAGATATATCTCTCTTGGGTCCTTCCCCTGTGCCACAGAAGGCTTTAAAATTTTTATATTTTTGCCAAGTGTTTCGCAATGTGATCTGTAAAAATCGATATATTGCTGCTTTTCACCGGATTTTCCGCAGAGAACCGAATATACCGAAAGCATCTCGCCCGTCAGCGCGAAAAGCAGAGCATCCTCATCAACCCCTTTGCCCGTAAGAGCGAGAATGGATGAGGCAATGTCCGAAAGCTCACCCTCGAAGCATTTGGCATTTTGATTTGTATTGATGCCGATGCCGATTATCACTCTTTCGACCTTGCCGCCATCGCCAAGAACGCTCTCCGCAAGTATTCCGCAAATCTTTTTGCCCGAAAGGATCAGATCATTTGTCCATTTTATGCTCGGACAGATGCCTGCCGCACTCTCTATGGCTTGTAAAACCGCCACAGCGCAAAGTCCCGTAAGAGGAAGCAGCTCCTCTGCCCGAAGATTTTCGGGGAAAAAGCAATATGAGATATAAAATCCTCCGTCATCCGAGAAGAATTTTCGCCCCATGCGGCCTCTGCCGCGGCTCTGGCGCATAGCTCTTACTATGCAGTCCTTCTCCACCGAATCCGATTTGCAAAATTCATTTGTGGAATCTACCTCGGAGAGAAAAATATATCTGTTTTTCAAATATTCCGAAACAACGCTTTCCGAAAAATTCATTTTATCAGAAATTAGAGCCGTTCCAGCCCCATTTGTCACATTCCTCGTATTTTACGTATATTCTGTCTGCGGGGATGCCAAGCCTTGTTTCGTAAAGCTCACAGATGGCGGCAGTCACATTTGCATAAGCCGCCTCGGTGCTTTTTCCGAATATTTTCACCTCGACATAAGCCGAATCCGCACTGTCATCTCCTCTGAAATACATCTTAACACCGTCATTAAAGGAGAGCATGAGCCAATCCTCGCTTTTTCCGGGAAAAAGGGAGATTATCCTTCCAAGCTCGGCTTTAATTTCTTTTATTTCGCTTTCCGAAATCTTTCTTGTTGTAACTGTATTTATATATGGCATTTTTTCTCCTATCCTTCATGTGCTTCCTCAAGCATATATTGTCTTGCTTCATCAGAGCCGAGCAGTGCCGCTTCCTTTATAAGCATCTGACCGCGCTTGCGGTTTATGCGGCATCCGATGCCCTCCATATAGAAAAGTCCCAAAAGGAATTTGGCATCTCTTACTGTTTCTGTATAGACCTCGTCCTCATCCTTGTTTGCGGCAACGATGGTGAGCCACCTGTGAGCATCTATATGGCTCTCGGTTATGGCGCGGCAACGCTCCTCCTCGATCAGCTCCATTTCTCTTTCGTCTATCTCTCCTGCCAGAAGCGCATAATCATATCTGTTTTCTGCCTTGTGGTACGGAATGCGGCAAATATTGCTCGCAACGGGATTGCCCGCATATCCCACAGAGCAAGCGGAGGCAAGATAAAGCTGTGCCTCGGGGCAGCCGCCGTTGGCACTCAGCTCCATATAGTGTATGGCTTTTTTTATGTCCCTTTTAACGCCTATTCCGTTCATGGTCATGACCGCAAGGTTGTATGCGGCGTCGCCACCCTCAAGATAGATAGCAACCGCATAAAAATCTGCCGCCTTTTCGGTGTCCTTTTCCACACCGATTCCAAACTGATGGAGATAACCCATATTGAACATGGCATCAAGGTCGCCCTCGTAGGCAAGAGAAAGGTAAAGCTCTGCGGCTTTTTCGTATTCTCCCTTAACGAAAAGGGCATTCGCCGTTATAAGATCGTTCATTTTCAAGTCCTTCATTAATATTTTATATTATTTTATCACATTATCCCCCATATGTCAAGAAAATATAGTATTTAAAGTAATTTTTTAGGGGTAATTTCTCATATGATTTAAAGAAAAAGACAAGCGATGAGGTGATGAGGAATTTGTTAAAGGAAAAAACGCAAAAAAGTATCGAAAAAACAGAAGCTTTTTCGGGACTTACCTCGGAAGAGGTGAAGATTTCCGCAGAAAAGCACGGAAAAAATGTAATAAGCCGAAAAAAACGGCGTTCATTCATAAGACAGTTCATTTCAAATCTGGGCGATCCCATAATAAGAGTGCTTCTTTTTGCGCTCCTTTTAAATATTCTCTTTCTTTTCCGCGATGGGGATATATATGAGACGGTGGGCATAGGAATTTCGGTTTTTCTTGCAACCCTCATTTCCACTTCCTCGGAATATTCAAGCGAAAGCGCGTTCAGAAGACTCGGTGAGGAAAATTCTCTCACAAGGGTAAGAGTCAAGCGCGACGGAGGCTTGACCGAGCTTGACAGCAGCGAGCTTGTGGTGGGAGATATCATATATCTTGGCGCGGGAGAAAAAATACCTGCCGATGCGATACTTCTCTCGGGCAAAATGGGAATTGACCAATCTGCAATGACGGGTGAGAGCAGAGAGGTGAAAAAAGAGCCTTCCGCCACGTTTACCACCCCAAAAATTTCTCTTGATCCATCGGCAAAGGATTCTCTTCCGGGCGGTTGCCTTATCTTATCGGGAGAGGGGATTGCAAGAGTATGCTTTGTGGGGGATGAAACTCTCCTTGGAGGCATTTCGGGGGAGATAAGCATGGAGACAAGAGAAAGTCCGCTAAGGGTAAGGCTAACAAGGCTTGCAAGCATTATCAGCCGCCTCGGATATATCGCCGCCATCCTCGTTTCTCTTGCTTATCTTGTCAACTGCTTTTTCCTTGACAGCGGGATGAATCGCAGCATAATCATGATGAAGCTTTTTGATATGCGTTATCTTTTTGAAAAGCTTCTCCATGCCATCACTCTTGGGCTTACGGTGGTGGTAGTGGCTGTACCCGAGGGCTTGCCGCTTATGATAAGCGTGGTGCTTTCGGCAAATATCAAAAAAATGATAAAAAACAATGTTCTTGTACGAAAGCCGGTGGGGATCGAGGCGGCGGGAAGCATGAATATTCTTTTCTGCGATAAAACAGGGACTATCACGGAGGGAAGGCTTGGAGTCATCGAATATATATGCGGTGACGGACGGAGGTTTTCAGCTCTTTCGGATATGAAAAAGGGCGGTGAGATAAGGCGTGCTCTGGGGCTCTCCGCCTTTTACAATACATCATCATCGCTTTCGGACGGTCACGCTCTCGGAGGAAATATGACCGACAGAGCACTTCTTGAGGCGGCAAAATCCGAAAGGGATTTTTCGGGTATAAGCGTCATCGAAAAGGTCCCGTTTGACAGTGACAAAAAATATTCCTCGGTGCTTTTAGATGACAAAGCCAATCAATTTCTGATAAAAGGCGCGCCCGAAAAGCTTTTTCCCTTTGTGGAATATTATCTTCTTGAGGATGGGAGTGAAAAGCGCCTTGACAAAAGCGCATTTTTGAGCCTGATAAGCGAAAAAACAAAAAGCGGAGCAAGAGCTTTGCTTATTTGCCGCGGAGATAGAAAAGCAAGGGACAAAATGAGTCTTACCCTCATTGCGGCGGTGTGTCTCTCGGACAAAATCAGGCGAGAAAGCCTCGCCTCGGTCAAAAAGCTCCGAGGTGCGGGGATCCATGTGGTCATGGTAACAGGCGATAATATTGAAACGGCAGAGAGTATTGCAAGGAAGTGCGGAATACTTGGCGATGGCGTTGATATATGTCTTACAAGCGCATCTCTTGCGGAGATGGGGGATGAGAAGCTCTGCTCGCTTTTGCCGAGAATAGGTGTTATCGCAAGGGCATTGCCCTCGGATAAGAGCAGACTTGTGCGTGTGGCGCAGGAGAAGGAAATGGTTGTGGGAATGACGGGGGACGGCATAAATGATGCTCCTGCCCTTCGCCGCGCAGACGTTGGATTTTCTATGGGAAGCGGCACACAGGTGGCAAAGGATGCGGGGGACATCATCATTCTCGATAATGACCTTTCCTCCATCGCAAAGGCGGTGCTTTACGGCAGAGGGATCTTCAAAAATATCAGAAAATTCATCACTCTTCAGCTCACTATGAATCTTTCGGCTGTTGGAATTTCCATGATAGGCCCATTCATCGGCTTTGATGCGCCTGTTACGGTGGTGCAGATGCTCTGGATAAACATCATCATGGACACGCTCGGCGGAATCGCCTTTGCGGGAGAGCACGCAAGAGATGAATATATGTGCGAAAAGCCAAAGCGCCGCGATGAGCCTATTCTTAATAAATACATGATCTGGCATATACTTTCAATGGGTATATTCACTGTTGTGCTTTGTCTTTCGTTCCTGAAAACACCCGAAATAAGTCGGCTGTTCAGGGCAGGTGAGGACAATATTTATCTTCTGACAGGATTTTTTGTGCTCTTTATTTTCGCCTCGGTTTTCAACTGCTTTGCCGCAAGAGCCGATACCCTTTCTCTCTTTTTGGGACTTGGTAAAAACAAGGTTTTTTCAGCCATCATGCTGCTTATATCGCTTATTCAGATACTATTTGTCTATCTTGGTGGGACAGTGCTGAGAACAGTACCGCTTTCAATGGCGGAGCTTGCCTATTCTGTTGCTCCTGCGCTGCTCATATTCCCTGCGGATTTTGCGGAAAAGCTTATTTTGCGCGCGTTTTTTTCGAAAAAAAACGGATATTGAAACATAAAGGAAAAGAGTTGTTGACAAATCAACATTTATATGCTATAATTATTGAAACAGGATAAAAAACGGAGAGTAGCATACAAAATGCAGGATAGATTTGAAATTTTTACAGTCCTTATGATGAGGATAAACAGGTCTATAAGAAGGCTGAAAACCGACGAAATGAAAAAATGGGGACTCAAGAGCCACCATGTTTCATGTCTTTATTATCTTTACAAATCAAACGGACTCACAGCAACCGAGCTTGGTGAGCTTTGCATTGAGGATAAGGCATCACTTTCAAGAGCCATCGACACTCTTGAGGAGGAAGGCTATCTTTTGTGCAATTCAAGCACGATAAAGAGATACCGATCGCCCCTTGTGCTTACCGATAAGGGCAAGGAGGTCGGAAAGAGCCTTGCTGATAGGATAGATGCAGTGCTTTCGGCAACCTCGGACGGCGTCAGCGACGAGGACAGAAAAATTATGTATTCCGCACTTGAAAAAATAAGTGCAAGTCTCGAAGCTCTCTGCGAGGGCGAAGAGGAATAAGAAAACAGGACTGAACCGCCATGGGGTCAGTCCTGTTGTTTTGTGTCCATCGTCGGGGGGAGGGGGAGATTTGCTGACGGCTCGTTTGCGATAATTGTTTATCTGAGAAGAAGTAACTTACTCTTTAGGCGCTCATGCCGCGGGGCAGTCCCTTTGGCCCGCCCCAAAGGGACTGCCCCGCCATCCGGGTTCCCATCATCGAGCAAAGCGAGGTGATGGGGTTTCGGGACGGCATGAGGCGCGATACAGTAAGTAACCTCTTCTCAGATAAACAATTATCGTGAACTCACTGTCAGCAAATCACTCTTTCCTTCCTATAAATTCCTCAAACAAATCACATTGATTTCGGGAAACGCAACGTTATCGTAGTGCCCTCACCTGGGGTGCTCTGCATCTCGATCTTTGCACCGTGTATTCTTGCCGAATGCTTCACAATGGAAAGCCCAAGCCCTGTGCCGCCAACCTCCTTGGAATGACTCTTGTCAACTCTGTAAAAGCGCTCAAAAACCCTCGCCTGATGCTCACCCGGAATTCCTATTCCCGTGTCGGAAACCGATAGAACCGACGAACCATCCTCATCATGCACTCTTACCTCGACCTGACCGTTTTCTTTGTTATATTTGATAGCATTGTCGCAGAGATTAAGCACGATTCCACCCAGCAGATGGGGAATTCCGTTCATCATCGAGCTTTCTCCCTCTGCCGTGATAGTGACAGATGCGCGCTCCGCCTCGCTTTCAAGGGTCTTTACCGCACTTTTCGCAATTTCAAAGAGGTCAACATCCATTCTCTTCAGGTCTGCCGAACCCTCATCAAGCTTTGAGAGGTTCATAATGTCCTCGATAAGACGCACCATTCTCCTTGCCTCGGAATATATCTGCCCCGTAAATTCTCCCGAATCCTCGGGCTTTACCATTCCGCTCTGCAGAAGCTCCGCACAGCCGAGTATCGAATGAAGCGGAGTTTTCAGCTCGTGTGATACATTTGCGGTAAATTCACGGCGTATCTTCTCCGATCTTTCACGCTCTGTTGCGTCAAAAATCAGCATAACATAGCCGTCTCCACCGTTATTTCCGATGGCACTGACCTTTATCTGATATTCAAGACTGTTGAATTCTATAAGCTTTTCAACGTGCTCGCCGCTTTTTGCTCTTTCAAAAAGCTCCTCTGCGCCAAATGGGGCGGCAATGCTGCGAATATCACTTCCAACGCAGTTTGTACCCGTTTGAAGAAGCTGCATAGCTCGCCTGTTCAGGCTTATGATAAAGAGATTTTTATCTATCAGAACAAGTCCCTCGCCCATCCTGTCGGATGCAACGGTAAGGCGGTTTCTGACAAGCTCCAGCTCATCCTTCTCTGCCTCTCTCTTTTCGGAATAGGGACGTATAATTCCCCAATATAGCAAGAAAGCCGTTGTCAAGCAGACTAAAACAGTTATGATCCCAATGCCGATAACGGTTTTCAGCACGTCCGTCTCCGCGAGAGAGTGCAATATGATCAGAATTCCGCCGATGATAATGGTTAAAAGGAGCATGAAAAATGTCCTTTTTATTTTTTTCTTCATTTCAGCCTCCGTTTATGTTGTTTTTCAGAGGATCTTTTCCATTCTGTAGCCAACACCGCGCACTGTTTCTATGTAATCCGAGCAAGCGCCCAGCTTTTCGCGCAGTGTTCCGATATGAACGTCAACCGTTCTCGTTTCACCCATAAAATCCACTTCCCAAACAGAGGAAAGCAGCTGCTCACGGGTGAAAACTCTGCCGGCATTTTGCATAAAAAGGCAAAGCATTTCAAATTCCTTGAATGTGAGCTGAAGCCTTTCGCCGCAGGCGCTTGCAGTATGCTGGTCTAGATCAAGCTCAAGCTCCCCGATGCGGAGAAGCCTTTTATTTTCTGTGCCTTTTCTGCCTGCGCGGCGAAGCACCGCCTTGACTCTTGAGACCATCTCCATCATTCCGAATGGCTTTGCAAGATAGTCGTCCGCGCCCATATCAAGTCCTATGACCTTGTCATATTCCGTGCCCTTTGCAGTTGCCATGATGATGGGAATATCTGCGGTTGCCGTTTGTGAACGAAGTCTTTTAAGAATGGTTATTCCGTCCTCTCCCGGAAGCATTATATCAAGCATGATAAGCTCCGGTGTGGTTTCCTTCAGTGCTTCAAGGAGCGCAGTGCCGTCCGAAAAGCCCTTTGCCTCAAAGCCTGAGGCTCCGAGGGTATAAAGCATCATATTTCTGATGCCGTTGTCATCTTCAACGCAAAAAATCATTTTTAAATCCTTTCTCCTTGTCTCCGTGATTTTTCTGTTTTTTTGCTTTTTTAACAATAAAATTATTCTCCGATAAGCATTTCAATGCCACTGTATAGGGCATCCTCCGAGAGCGCACCGACACCGTATCCCACAAGATTGCCATCGGCATCGATAAGAAATGTCATGGGGATAGATGATGTGCCGTAAAGGATAGCTCCCATAGAGGTGGTATCATAGTAAACGGGGAAGGTATAGCCCATCTCTGAGATGAAAGCCTTTGCAATTTCAACGGTTTCACGTTCTCCGTCGGTTGAATTGAGCATAACGAAATTTATCTCGCCTCCATGCTCCCTGAAGGCCTTTTCAAATGCGGGCATCTCACCTTTGCAAGGGGGACACCAGCTTGCCCAGAAATTGAGGATAGTGGGCTTACCTCTGAAATCCGAAAGCATAAGGGTATTTCCGTCTCCGTCAAGCATCTCGAAATCGGGCGCGAGGGTGTTTTCCTTTGCTTGCTCCGTTTCAGCGCCCTCAGGGAGAGGATTTTTTACCGTTTCGCCCTCTTGGATGGCTATGCTCTCGACTGTGGTTTCTTTTTGCGGTTCGTTTGTAACAAATGAATTTGGCTTGTATTTATTGCCAAGTCCCGAATAAAGAAATGAGGCAAGCGCAATAAGGCAAACGAGAGATACAAGCGCCAGAATGAGCTTTATTTTTTTATTCTTCATAGGCTCTCCTTAAGACAGCACAGAAAGAAATCTTCCCATAAGACCCGTCATCATGGAAATTCCGATGACGATAAGAAGAATTCCGCAGGCTGTGTTTATGATCTTATAATTTTTCCTTATAAGGGTAAAAGCATCCTTTAGGCTGTCGATGAGAATTGCGCTGATAATGAAGGGTATTCCAAGACCGAGAGAATACGCGAGAAGCATAAGTATTCCGCGCAGAGCCTCTCCCTCGCTTGATGCCAGCATAAGAGCAGAGCCGAGAAAGGCGCCAACGCAGGGAGTCCAGCCAATCGAAAAAACGATTCCCAGAAGAAGCGAGCTGAAAAATCCCTTCTTTTCCGCAAATCTGTTTTGCTTTGCCCCCTTCATAAGCCTTCCGAGGCCGCCGCCGAAAAGCCCCAGATATCCGAGGCCGAAAATGACCACGATACCGCCTGTTATTATATTAAGGAGCATTCTGTATTTAACGAGAAATGACCCAAGCACACCCGCAAGGGCGCCCATTGCAACAAAAACAGCAGTAAAGCCGCCTGTGAAGCCGAGAGCACCGATAAGGGTGTTCTTTTTTGAGCCGTTTCCGCCTGCAAAATAGGAAATATAAACGGGAAGCATTGGAAGAAGGCAGGGTGAGATGAATGTTATTATGCCTTCAAGAAAAGCAACGAAATATTCCATATCAGGCCTCAAAAAGCTTCAAGATATCTTCCCTTGAGCAAAGTCCTATCTTGCTTGAAGCTGGCTTGCCGCCTCTCATAAGAACAAGAGTCGGAATGCTCATTATTCCGAATTTTGCCGCTATCTGCGCTTCGTTATCAACATTGACCTTTCCGATTGTAATGGTTGGATTTTCGCTTGCGATTTCCTCAAGTATCGGTGCTATCATGCGGCAGGGACCGCACCAGGTCGCCCAGAAATCAAGCAGTATCGCATCCTCGCGCAAAAGAACCTCGGCATCGAAATTTTCGCTTGTAATATTGATAATTGACATGATTTTCTCCTTATCTATCCTTTTCCTTGTAGTAAAGCAGGCAGTGGCAATAGCCCTCAAAATCGGGGTCTGCCATCTGCTCTCTGAATTCGCGGCAGATACATTTCGTATCCTCGCTTTTTTCCATTCTGCAGGGACAGTATCCGTTCTTTGCCTTAAGTCCGTCTTTGATTATCGCAACCAGCTCCTCATCGGAATTGAGCCGTATCATTATTATTCACCGCCTTTTTCGGTTTTATCTGCTGATATATTATAGCATAAGCGGCAGAAAATGTCAATGTGATAAGATAACAATGAATAAGGGGACAAAATTTAAGAAAGCTCTGTACAAAATCGTTTTTTTGTGTTACAATATAATAACCAACAAAGAAAGGAACTGCTCAAATTGAAGCATCTTATAAAGCATTCTAAAAAATATACAAGGGAAGTTATCTGCGGCCCGCTTTTCAAGCTCTTTGAGGCAAGCTTTGAGCTGGGTGTTCCGCTTGTTATGAAGCAGATGATAGATGTTGGTATAGGCGAGGGCAGAAGCGGCTATATTGTCGGGATGTCCTTTGTTCTCATCCTTTTAGGTGTTCTCGGACTTACCAGCACCGTTATCGCACAGTATTTTTCCGCAAAGGCTGCGGTGGGTATCACCTCGGGCATGAAGCGAGATATGCTGTCTCATATTCAATCTCTTTCATTTACAGAGCTTGATACCGCCGGCACATCAACTCTCATAACCAGAATGACAAGCGATGCAAATCAGGTGCAGAACGGAATAAATCTGACTCTGCGCCTATTTATGCGCTCTCCCTTTATAGTTTTCGGCGCAATGATAATGGCATTTACCATTGATGTTAAAAGTGCGCTTACCTTTGCGGCGGTCATTCCCGCGCTTTCCATCGTCGTTTTCGGTATTATGCTTATCTGTATCCCTCTTTACAGGAAGGTGCAGGCAAGGCTTGACGGCGTTCTCTCCATAACCCGTGAAAACCTCAGCGGAGTGCGAGTTATAAGGGCATTTTGCCGCGAGAACACGGAAAAGAGTCGCTTTGACGCAAAAAGCGAGGAGCTTTCAAGGGAGCAGGAGCGAGTTGGAAGAATTTCCGCTCTTATGAATCCTCTCACCTATGTTCTTATAAATTTTGCGGTGCTTATTCTTATCTATGTGGGTGCTATCAGGGTCGAGACAGGAATACTGACCCAAGGCGCCGTTATCGCTCTTTATAACTATATGTCCCAGATCCTTGTTGAGCTTGTGAAATTTGCAAATCTCATCATCACCATCACAAAGAGCGTTGCATGCGAGCACAGAATGGAAAAGGTTTTTGAGATGAAGCCTTCGATGGCAAATTCGGAAAACGCAGAAAAGACATCCGCGATAGATGATATCACATTCAGAAATGTGAGTTTAAAATACGCCACATCGTCGGAAAATTCTCTTGAGGGAATCGATTTCTCGGTGAAAAAGGGCGAGACAGTTGGCATCATCGGCGGCACAGGCTCGGGAAAAAGCTCCCTTGTGAATCTCATTCCCCGCTTTTATGATGCAACCGAGGGTGAAATTTTGGTAAACGGAAGGGATATCAGCGGATTCGATATAGAAACTCTCCGTTCACTTATAGGCATTGTTCCCCAAAAGGCGGTGCTTTTCAGAGGAACTATTAAGGAAAACCTGCTTTGGGGTAATGAAAATGCCTCGGACGAGGATATTAAAGAGGCTCTTGTTGCTTCGCAGAGCGCGGATTTTGTTTCCGCAAAGAAGGACGGACTCTATGAAATTGTCGAGCAGAACGGAAGAAATTTTTCGGGCGGTCAGAGACAGAGGCTCACCATTGCAAGAGCCTTGGTGCGACGTCCCGAGGTTCTTATCCTTGACGATAGCTCAAGCGCGCTTGATTTTGCAACCGATGCAGCACTTCGCCGCGCCATCGGTAATCTTGATTATAAGCCGACTGTTTTCATCGTTTCTCAAAGAACGTCATCCATAAAAAATGCGGATAAGATAATAGTTCTTGATGATGGAATTCAGGTGGGGGCAGGCGATCATGAATCTCTCCTTCGCGATTGTCCCGTTTACCGCGAGATACACGAATCTCAGTTCAGAAGGGAGGGCGAGATGGCATGAAGAATAAGAGCAGTACAAAGGGCGTGCTTCGCCGAGTGCTTGGATTTTTAAAGCCCTATGCTTTTCTCACGATTCTTTCGATAATACTTTCGGGTGCGAGCGTTTTCCTCACCCTCTATCTGCCGATACTTATAGGACAGGCAATAGATCTGATAATCGAAGCGGGAAATGTGGATTTTGAGGGTCTTGTTCCTCTTCTTCTGAGAGGGGCGGCGGCAGTTGTGCTTACAGCTGTTCTCACATGGATAATAAGCACCATCAATAATAAGATAACCTTTGAGGTTATAAGAGACGTGCGCCGTGCGGCCTTCAGAAAGCTTCAAATGCTTCCCGTTTCTTATATCGACTCCCATCCCTTTGGCGATATCGTCAGCAGAATAGTGAGTGATGTGGATACCTTTGCCGACGGACTTCTCCTTGGCTTCACACAGCTTTTCACAGGCGTGCTTACCATTCTCGGAACTCTCATATTTATGTTTTATCTCAGTCCCATAATTGCCCTTATCGTTGTTGTGCTGACTCCTCTTTCGCTTTTTGTTGCAAGATATGTTTCAAAGCACACATATGATATGTTCAAGCTCCAAAGTGAAACGAGAGGCGAGCAGACCTCGCTTATTGATGAGGCGATAGGTCAGCAAAAGGTTGTAAAGGCCTTTGGCAGAGAAGACGAGATAATGGAAAAATACTGCGAGATAGACGACCGCCTTGTAAAATGCTCGCTCAAAGCAACATTTTTCTCCTCACTCGTAAATCCCTCAACAAGATTTGTGAACAGCGTTGTTTATGCGGCGGTTGGTTGCTTTGGCGCGCTTTCCGTCATCGGGAAAATCGGTATTCTCGGAAGTATGTCTGTTGGAACTCTTTCTGTTTTTCTCAGCTATGCAAATCAATATACAAAGCCTTTCAATGAAATATCGGGAGTTGTCACAGAGCTTCAGAATTCACTTGCTTGCGCGGGCAGAATTTTTGATTTCATTGCCGAAAAGCCTCAAGAGCCCGATAAGGAGGATTCTGTTTCTATCGAAGATGTAAGTGGAGAGGTGAAGATAGAAAATGTATCATTTTCCTACACCCCCGAGCAGAAGCTTATCGAAAATTTGTCCCTTGACGTGAAGCCGGGTCAGAGAATTGCCATCGTCGGCCCTACAGGATGCGGAAAGACCACCGTTATCAATCTTCTTATGCGCTTTTATGACGTGCGCGAGGGAAAAATTTACCTTGACGGAATTGAAACAAGAGACATGAGAAGGCATGACCTGCGCTCCTCTGTCGGAATGGTGCTTCAGGACACATGGCTTGCGGCGGGAACTATCAGAGACAATATAAAAATGGGCAAGCCCGATGCCATCGATGAGGAGATCATCGAGGCGGCAAAGGCGTCTCATGCTCACAGCTTTATAAAGAGACTTCCAAATGGTTATGATACCGAGATCGGCGAGGACGGCGGAAGCCTTTCGCAGGGTCAGAAGCAGCTTCTCTGCATTGCGAGAGTTATGCTTTGCCTGCCTCCAATGCTCATTCTCGATGAGGCTACCTCATCTATCGATACCCGAACCGAAACACGCATCCAAAAGGCTTTCGCACGCATGATGGAGGGCAGAACCAGCTTTATCGTGGCGCACAGACTTTCGACCATAAGAGAAGCGGATATAATTCTCGTTATGAAGGATGGAAACGTTATCGAAAAGGGTAACCATGATGAGCTTCTTTTGGCAAATGGATTCTATGCAAGCCTTTATAACAGCCAGTTTGATGCAAACTGAAAACAAAAGGAATTTATATGAAAAATAATGAAAAAAAACCCTTCCCCGAGGAGGGAATGGCGTTTCTGCCCATAAGCCGTGCAGAAATTAACGAGCGGGGATGGGATGCTCCCGATTTTGTATATGTAACGGGCGATGCCTATGTGGATCATCCGTCCTTTGGAGTGTCGATAATATCAAGAGTTCTTGAGGATGCGGGATATAGAATTGCCATTCTTTCGCAGCCGAATTATAAGAGCGCAGATGATTTTAAGACTTTTGGAAGACCGCGCCTCGGCTTTCTCGTAACTGCGGGAAATATCGACTCGATGGTGGCGCACTATACCGCCGCAAAGAAAAAGCGTTCAAGCGATTATTATTCCCCCGGTGGCAAGATAGGCGCAAGACCCGATAGAGCAACCATCGTCTATTGCAACAGAATAAGGGAAGCATACGGAGATATTCCGATAATTATCGGCGGTCTTGAAGCGTCTCTGCGCCGCTTTGCCCATTATGACTATTGGGACGATAAGGTGCGCCGCTCGATACTTGTGGATTCAAGGGCGGATATCCTCACATACGGAATGGGTGAAAATATTCTGCTCCGAATTGCCGCACTCCTTGCCAAAGGCATTCCGATAAAGAAGATAAGGGATGTAAGAGGCACCGTTTTCCTCTCTAAAAAGGACGAGAAGATACATTTTCCCGTGGCGGCGACCTTTGATTATAACGAGCTGAAAACAGACAAGAAAAAATACGCCGAGGCATTCGGCGTACAGTATAAAAATCAAGATGCAATAAACGGCAAGGCGATAGTTGAGCTTTATGACGAAAAAATGCTGGTTCAGAATCCTCCCATGCCGCCTCTTGAAAGGGAGGAGCTTGATAGGGTCTATGCGTTGCCTTATATGCGCGCATACCATCCGTCATATGAGAAAATGGGCGGCGTCCCCGCCATTGCGGAGGTCAAATTTTCCATAACTCATAATAGAGGATGCTTCGGTGCCTGTAATTTCTGTGCCCTCGCATTCCATCAGGGAAGGACTGTGCGCTCGAGAAGCATTGAAAGCGTTGTCAGAGAGGCGGAGATAATCACAAGACTTCCCGATTTTAAGGGATATATCCACGATGTTGGCGGTCCAACGGCGAATTTCCGTTATCCCGCCTGCGATAAGCAGCTCGAGCACGGAGTTTGTGCCGACAGAAAATGCCTTGCGCCCACTCCCTGCAAAAATCTGAAGGCAGACCATTCGGAATATATAAGGCTGATCGAAGCGGTGGAAGCCGTACCAGGTATTAAAAAGGTATTTATCCGCTCGGGTATCCGATTTGACTATCTGCTTTGCGATAAGGATGAGAGCTTTTTCAAAAAGCTTGTTCGGGATAATGTAAGCGGACAGCTTAAGGTTGCACCCGAGCATTGCTCCTCGGAGGTTCTCTCTAAAATGGGCAAGCCGAATTTTGAGGTCTATGAAAAATTCAGACGTCGCTATTTTGAGCTTACAAAGAGCTTTGGAAAGGAGCAATATCTTGTTCCGTATCTTATGTCAAGCCACCCCGGCTCGCGTCTTGAGGATGCCATTGCCCTTGCAAGATGCTTAAAACGTGACGGCTATGCTCCCGAGCAGGTGCAGGATTATTATCCCACCCCCGGCACGGCATCGACGGTTATGTACTATACGGGAATCAATCCCCTTGACGGAAAAAAGGTCTATGTCCCCACCGATTATCACGAAAAGCAGCTCCAGAGAGCACTTTTGCAGTATTCTCGCCCCGAAAACCGCGCACTTGTTGCCGAGGCGCTGAAAAAAGCGGGCAGAGAAGACCTTATCGGTTACGGAGCAGAATGTCTTATTAAGCCGCAGGGCAAAACACCTGCTCAAAAGAACACAAAGGTCAGAAATGATACTCGTAAAGACAGCAAGACAAGAAGTAAGAACGGAAATTACGGAAGAAAAAACGAAAAGCCTAAAAGAAAAATGAATAAGAAATAAGAAAAGGGGCTGATTCATTCAGCCTCTTTGCTTTGCATACCATGAAAGATAAATAGGAATTTATCGGTGAGATGAAAAACGCAAATCTGTAGGGGACGGCGACCTCGACGTCCCGTTTATCATTTGAAATTCACGATTATTTCACGTCTTTTGAGGGACG
>JAZROG010000150.1:0-14143 GCA_045648605.1 Eubacteriales bacterium
CAAATTCAGAATTTGTATTGACAAATGAAAAATTTTTTAGTATAATATATAAGTCTTGCGGGCGTGGCGGAATTGGCAGACG
The DNA here is from genome assembly GCA_045648605.1 of Eubacteriales bacterium. GTDB lineage: Bacteria > Bacillota > Clostridia > Oscillospirales > CAG-272 > SIG710. The sequence continues at coordinate 83 of JAZROG010000150.1, forward strand.
CGCCAGACTTAGGATCTGGTGTCAACGACGTGGGGGTTCAAGTCCCTTCGCCCGCACCAGCCGACTGTGTCGGCACATAATTATGGGATGGCGGCATCAATAGTCCGAACCTCATCACACGATGGTGGCGTTCGGATTTGTCTTTACATACCGCACCAAACAAGCCAACCAATCCTCTCGGGTTGGTTGGCTTGTTTGGTGCAGATGAACATATGCAGAATCCCTCCAATCCGTCAGGATTGGATCGCTTTAGGGCATGGATCATAGTACAAGCCTTCCGGCACAACCTTATAGTGTAATTATAACAAAAAACCCATCACAGTCAATATTTTAATCAAATTCGTAACAATATCCTCAAAAAAACGCTCTTTGTCTTGACAAATCCGCAAAAGTGTGTATAATTAATATGATAAATTGTTTAGTTATTTAAGGAGAAAAAATATGGCACAGCTGCTGACAAATAATGACAAGCGTACCTGCTACTGCGCAGAGCTTTCCGAGAACGATATCGGCAAAAAGGTCTGCGTTATGGGCTGGGCACAGAGACAGAGAGACCTTGGCGCTCTTATCTTCATCGACCTTCGCGACAGAAGCGGAATAATTCAGCTCGCATTTGACGAGGACACAGATAAGGAGATATTCGATGCTGCCTTTTCCGTAAGAAGTGAATTCGTTCTTTGCGCTCACGGTACAGTAAGAGCTCGCTCCTCCGTAAACCCCAATATTCCCACAGGTAAGATCGAAATTGCGGTTACAGAGCTTAAGATCCTCTCTTCTGCACAGACACCTCCCTTTGAGATCGTGGAAAACAGCAAGGTAAATCCCGAGCTTCGCTTAAAGCACCGCTATCTCGACCTTCGCCGTCCCGATATGCAGGGAAATATCATCGCAAGATCTCGCATCACAAAGATCGCTCGCGATTACTATGCCGATAACGGCTTTATGGATATCGAAACACCCTGCCTTATCAAGCCCTCTCCCGAGGGAGCGCGCGACTATCTCGTTCCTTCTCGCGTACACCCCGGCAGATTCTATGCTCTTCCCCAGTCTCCTCAGCTCTATAAGCAGCTTCTCATGGTTTCCGGCTTTGACCGCTATTTCCAGATCGCTCGCTGCTTCCGCGATGAGGACCTTCGTGCTGACCGTCAGCCCGAATTTACTCAGCTTGATACCGAGATGTCCTTCTCAACTGCAGAGGACGTTATGGCAATGCACGAGGGCTTTATCAAGTATCTCTGGAAGGAATACTTCGGAAAAGAGCTTGGCTATGACTTCATAAAGATGCCTTACCGCGAGGCAATGGATCGCTTCGGCTCGGACAAACCCGATATAAGATTCGGCTTTGAGCTTCGTGACCTTTCCGCTATTCTTGCAAATTGCGAGTTCAAGGTTTTCGCAGGCACTATCGCAGAGGGCGGCTCTGTTCGCGCTATCAATGTTAAGGGCGGTGCGAAATTCACCCGCAAGGAGATCGATTCTCTCACAGAATATGCAAAAACATATAAGGCAAAGGGACTTGCTTGGCTCAAATGGGCAGAGACAGGTGAAATTTCATCCTCTTATGCAAAGTTCCTCACAGAAGATGAAAACGAAGCTATAAAGAAGGCTATGGAGGCAGAGGCAGGCGACCTTATCCTCATCGTTGCAGATAAGAATAAGGTTGTTTTCGACGCGCTCGGAAATCTCCGCTGCGAATGTGCAAAGAGACTCGGACTTCTCGATCCTCACGATTTCAAATTCCTCTGGGTAACAGAATTCCCGCTCTTCGAATGGAGCGAGGAGGACGGCAGATTCTATGCTATGCACCATCCCTTCACCTCTCCTATGGACGAGGATATGGAATATCTTGAAAGCGACCCCGGAAAGGTTCGCGCAAAGGCTTATGATATCGTTCTTAACGGCACAGAGCTTGGCGGCGGATCGGTTCGTATCCACAGCGAGGATATCCAGAAGCAGATGTTCGCTCTTCTCGGTCTTACAGAGGAGGAGGCAAACGAAAAATTCGGTTACCTGCTTGAGGCGTTCAAATACGGCGTTCCTCCCCATGCGGGACTTGCATTCGGTCTTGACCGTCTCGTAACTCTCCTGCTCGGTCTTGAGGATATCCGCGATGTTATCGCATTCCCGAAGGTTCAGAACGCAAGCGAGCTTATGTCGGGCGCACCCGGTCCCGCAGATCCCAAGGGTCTTGACGAGCTTTGCATTGCCGTTACAAAATCGGAAGAATAATTTTTAAAAAAGAATTTTCGCCACTGTTGCTATGCTAGCAGTGGCGAAAATTCTATCAAGGGAGATATGATATGAAAAAATGGGAAATTGCCGTGTCCGCGCCCTTACGGCAGGCGACCTTGTGAAAAATCACAGCGAGCTTGTTTCATTCAAAAAGCCCGAATTGCACAAGGCTTAAATTATAAAATCAAGGCTGAGCTAAACGCTCAGCCTTGATTTTTTACGCAGACAAATTGGTTGTGTGGTCATATGCCTTATTTATCTTCACAAGAAGGGCAGTGATATCGTCGCAGCTGCCGATCTCCTTTGCTTTTTTGCAAATCTTTTCCGCCATGGCCGAAGGAGTCTCATCATCCTCCCATTTGCCGCCCATCATTTCCATGAGCCAAACACATTCCTCGGGTGACTGACTGACTCCGTCGCTCATCATTATCAAAATATCGCCATCCTCAATGGCAAAATTTATATCCTCTGCCCGAAGATTTGGCAAGATGCCGATGGGCGCGGTGCTTGATTTCAGCTTATACAGCTTGTCCCCTCTGCGCACAAAGGTCGGTGCTGCTCCGCTTTTAAGGATAGTGGCACTGCCGCCCTCAAGGTCTATCTCAAGCAGATCGACCGTTGCCGAGCATTCCTCGCCTCGCGCACGCAAAAGATTATTGAGCATCTTTAAGGCTGTTTCCTTTTTGTTTCCGCAGAGAAGCATTTTCTCAAGAAACATTCCGCATATCTCGGAGCTGTATGCTGCCGATTGCCCTGAGCCCATTCCGTCGCTGATAAGGGCATAAAAGCGGTTTTCCTTTCCGTAAAAGGCGGTAGAGCTGTCACCATTTGTGCCCTCGCCCGATGCGGAGGAGGAAAAAACTCCCCATTCTGCCGAAAAGACCTTATCTTTTTCCGCGGTAAGTGCCACCTTGCCTGCGCGAAGCTCAAAAATCGGGTCTGTCAAGGGCGCGCCAAAGGCATCCTCAAGCATCCCCTTAAGCTCATTTACCCCAAGCCCTTCGGCTTTCTTGCCGATGTCACCGATATAGAGCCGCTTGTGGTCTTTTCCGCTTATACATATATCGCTCATGCCAAGCGACGCAATTATTTCATTTCTGCAAAAAGCTTCGGTCGCTTCCCTATCGACCGTGTATTCAAGCTTTATTTTTTTGGCACTCTCTGCAATTATGCTCGAAATTCCGTCATAGTCAAGGGCAAGAAGCTCTGTTTTTTCTCCGCTTATCTTGTCCCGCAAAAGCTCGGCAAATGAGGTGTTTATTTCGGGGATAACATCATCTATCCTCCGACATTTTTCGGTGATATAGGGCGGAAGCTCTTTTTTTCTTATTCTGCTTTCCCTTCCCAGAAATTCCGCAGTCTTTGTGACCATATGGGAAAATTCTCCGTATTCACCAAGGTGGCATTTTTCGTTTTCGGAGCATACCGCGCAGCTTTTTTCAAAGGAGCGCAGGCAAATGGAACTCAGCTCAGTTGCCCCCGGTCGCTTCATTCTGCCCGAAATATCATAGAGAGCCGCAGAAAGCTCGCCAAAAAGCTTGCCCAATATTTCGAGATGCTCCTCATAGCTCTCGCAGCTCGGTGCCTCATCTGCTGCCGCCGAGAGGGGAGTGACGAGAGTTTCCCCAACAAAGAAGGGCATTTTTTCGATCTTCTCAATGCCGAGAACAAGAAGTGACGCGCAGAGCAGAGGGGGCATAAGGAGAGGGAATGAAGAAAAGCCGCCGATATATGCGCCCCAAAGCATTGAAACGAGGGCAGATGCCGTTATAAGCACCGCACCCGAGGAAGCCGAGATGCCCGCAGTGATAGCGGCAAGGACAAAGGCGGGGGAATAGAGTCCCGAAAAGGCAAGTCCTGTGAAAAGCCCTGCGGATGCGCCCATAAGTATGCCCCTTTTCCTTGAAAGATAAGTGGATGAGAAAAAGGCAAGAAATACCGAGAGATTTATGCCGAAAAGGGATATATCCCTAAGTGAAAGTGCCATTGCACCAAGAAGTGCCACCGTGGCGCAGCTTCTGAGAAATACTCCCAGCTTGTCCCGCTCCTGTGCCCACAGATTTGAGAAAATATAGGCGGCGGCAGGGGCGCAGACCATAAAAAACATGGCTGAAAAAAGGTCAAAAAATCTGTATTCGCCCTTTTTTATGGCATAAAGACCGATAAAAAATGCTCCTACACAGGCTGTCGCCATCCTCAAATATATATTCTCGCGAAAAAGAATTGGGCGGGAAAAGACCGCTTTTATTTTTTCTCCAAAGCTCTTGCCGCATATCTCGGCAGGCGAGTCGATAAAGAGGCTTGCCGCGATTCTTATAAGGATAACAAGGATAAATGCCGAAGCGCACACCGTTCCCGAGAAAATGACCCCATCGGGAGGTGAAAAGGTCAGAGAAGAGATGAGCGCGCCGAGAAATATCCAAAGTATTTTTTCTCTCGCAGCGCTTAAAAGTGCTATTGCAAGGGGATATGTATCGAGCATAAGTGATGTTCTTGCAAAAAAATAAGATATCACCGAAAAAACAGCACCTCTCAAAAGTCCCTTTATTACGGTTTTGGCACTTAAATTTTCAATTTCTCCCGAAAAGAGCCGCAGAAGATGGAGATGTGGCTGAAATTTTCTCTTTTCCGCTATGACCTCGCCCGAATCGATTTCGTTTCTTTTGTCTTTTGTTTTCATTTTGTTTTTAACCTTCCTCGCTTTTTTATTTGACTATATTTTATACTTTCGCGCGCGCATAAAATGTCAGACTGTGCTTTTCTTTTTTGGCACTGTAAGTGGGAAAAGCGGGGAAAATGACAGGGGATAAATCAAGAGGGAAAAGCGAGGTGCGGGAAATATGCGAAAAGCTTGCAAATAAGGAGATTTTTGTTTCTTTTGTCCTTCGATTTTTGATGGTTTATATTGACTTTTTACCTTTGCTGTGATAAAATTAGTTTAGTAATTTTGGAGGAAAATCAGATGAAATATATAGTTGACCACGATTATCATATTCATTCACATCTTTCGTTATGCTCAATGGATAAAGAGCAGACAACCGAAAGAATACTCGGATATGCAGAGGAAAATTCTCTCAAAAAGCTCTGCCTCACAGACCATTTTTGGGATAGTAAAATTCCCGGTGCCTCGAATTTTTATTCCTCACAAAATCTGGAGCATATTAAAAAAAGCCTTCCCCTTCCAAAAAAGGACGGCATTGAGTTTTATTTCGGCTGCGAAACAGAGCTTGCAAAAAACAACCTTCTCGGAATTACGCGAGAGACGATAGATATGCTTGATTTTGTTATCATTCCCACAACTCATCTTCATATGACGGGATTCACGATAAAAAACGATCCCACTCCCGCAGAGCGCGCGGAGACTTATGTGGAAAAGCTCGACGCGGTGCTTCATATGGATCTTCCCTTCCATAAGATAGGCATTGCACATCTTCTCTGCTCGCTTATGATAAAGAACAGCACCATCGATCGCCTGCTCTCGCTTATTTCGGACGATGAGCTTAAGAGGCTTTTTGCGCTTGCTGCCGAAAAGGAAGTTGGAATAGAGATAAATTACGGTGATTTCAATTTTGCGAAAAAGACCGAGGAGGAGATCGAGCAATCTCTGCGTGTTTACGGCTTTGCAAAGGATGCAGGCTGCAAATTCTACCTTGGAAGCGACGCACACCACCCCGCTGAGCTTGATGCCGCAATTCCTGTTTTTGAAAATGCGGTAAATATCCTCGGACTTACAGAGGATGATAAATTCAAGCCATTTGGTTGAATAGGGAATTTCGCCACTGCGGTGGCGCCCGGCACCGTTGCCGGCTCCGCGACCTTTTAAAAAAGGTCGATCAAAACTTTAAATAGGGGGATTTATTGGTGTTTAACTGTGATTCTACGTGAAATGAACGAGAATTTTATGTAGAAAGGCAAAGCCACCCCACCCCACGAGTCATCCCGAGCTTGCCGAGGGATCTACGAACGGTTTTCACAGACAAACAGGGATTTATCTTTGGCTTCCCCTTGAGGGGAAGGCTAAGAGTTCGCCAAATTCCTATTTATAATTGATAAAGCAAAAAGAGGCTGAATAAATCAGCCTCTTTTTGTTGTAAATTAGATTTCTGCGATAACCTCGACCTCAACGAGTGCACCCTTGGGAAGTGCCTTTGCCGCAACGCAGCTGCGCGCGGGCTTTGAGGTGAAATATTTTCCGTAAATTTCATTGAATACCGCAAAATCTGCGATATCGGCAAGGAAACAGGTTGTCTTTATCGCCTTTTCCATGCTCGTTCCCGCCGCCGCGAGAACCGATGCGAGGTTTTTCATGACCTGCTCGGTCTGACCTGCAATATCCTTTGCCACAATGTCGCCTGCGGCAGGATCGATTGCAATCTGTCCCGATGTGAATACCATATTTCCCGTAACTATAGCCTGGGAATAAGGTCCGATCGCGCTTGGCGCTTTATCTGTTGCAATAATTTTTGCCATTTCTATATCTCCTTTTTCTGGTAAATCTGTGTTCCTTATAAATAGGAATTTATCGGGCTCTTAGCCTTCCCCTTGAGGGGAAGGTGTCAACGCAAAAATGTTGAAAAATAAAGAGTTTTAACCTTTCGAAAACCACCTCATCACCCGCTCTGCGGGAGCTTCCCCTCAAGGGGAAGCCAAAGACAAATTACTGTTTGTCAGTGAAAACCGTTTGTAGATCCCTCGGCTTCGCTCGGGATGACTCGTGGAGTGGGGTGGTGCTTGGTCTTTCCACATAAAATTCTCTCTTATTTCATGTAGAACCACAGGTAAGCACCAATAAAAAATCCCCTATTTAAAGTTTTGGTCGACCTTTTTTAAAAGGTCGCGTTCGGCCTCGACGGTGCCGGTCGCCACCGCAGTGGCGAAATCCCTTATATCAACTTAAATCCGAAGTCGGTAAGAGCCTTCTTTATCTGCTCGATATGCTCAAAGTTTCTGGTTTCGAGAATGATGCGCAGATAGCATCCGTTGACATCCGAGCCTTCGTTTGCTCGCTCGTGATGAACAGAGGTAACATTTCCTCCCATATCGGCAATAATTCTTGAAACATTCATAAGCTGACCCGGCTTATCCACAAGCTCTATCATAAGCTGTGCGCTTCTGCCCGACATAAGAAGACCTCTCTTAATGACTCTTGAAAGGATGGTAACGTCGATATTACCGCCCGAAAGCAAGCAAACCGCCTTCTTTCCCGCAATATCGACCTTGCCGAACATAGCAGCCGCAACAGCTACCGCACCCGCGCCCTCGGTTACAAGCTTGTGCTTCTCCATAAGAGCGAGTATCGCTGCGGATATCTCATCATCTGTAACAGTTACGATATCGTCAACATATTCACGGCAAAGCTCATATGTAAGATCGCCGGGGCACTTGACTGCAATACCGTCTGCAATGGTAGAAACATAATCAAGCGTCTCGATTTTTCCGTCCTTTACCGATTTTGCCATGGAAGGAGCGCCTGTCGCCTGAACTCCATATATCTTTATATTGGGATTGAGCATCTTCATGGTATATGCAACGCCCGAAATAAGTCCGCCGCCGCCAATTGGCACGATAACGGCATCAAGCTCGGGAATCTGCTCCGCAATTTCAAGGGCAATAGTTCCCTGACCTGCAATAACATCCTCGTCATTGAAGGGATGAATAAAGGTATATCCCATCTCGTCACGAAGCTGAAGCGCCTTTTTATATGCGTCATCGTAAACGCCCTCAACAAGGCAGACCTCTGCGCCATAGCTCTTGGTTGCCTCCACCTTTGAGATGGGAGCGCCGTCGGGGAGGCAGATGACAGCCTTTATTCCGTTTTTCTGCGCCGCAAGAGCAACGCCCTGAGCATGATTTCCCGCAGAGCAGGCAACAACACCTCTTGCCTTTTCCTCTTCGGTGAGCTTGGACATCTTATAATATGCGCCTCTCACCTTAAAAGAGCCTGTTATCTGCAGATTTTCTGTTTTCAGATAAAGCTCTGTTCCGGGGCAAAGCTTGGGGGCATAGATAACGTCGGTCTTTCTGACCACGTTTTTCAGGGTATAACCCGCTTTATATACATTATCAAGTGTCATCATTTGATAAACTCCTTATAATAAGCTTTCGATAAACTGTTCTGCGCATCTTGCGCTTCTGTAGCCTCGTCTGAGAGCAAATTCCTCGGCTCTTGTGCAAAGCTCATCGGTAATTTCAATGCCGTTTCTCTCCGCAAGCTCGTGAATTATCTCAAGATAGAGCTTCTTTTCAGGCTTTGCAAAGAGAACAGTAAGACCAAAGCGCGCGGAAAGGGAAAGATTTTCCTGAACTGTATCGTTTCTGTGCAAGTCGTCTCCCGTTCTGTCGGAGAATGTTTCCTTTACGATATGACGGCGGTTGCTTGTGGCATAGATAACGGCATTTTTCGCCTTTGCGGATGCCGAGCCCTCAAGAGTTGCCTTCAGCATACTGAAATCCTCGTCACCGCCAAAGGAAAGATCGTCTATAAAGATGATGAATTTCAGAGGATTGCCGCTGATCTCGCCCATAATTTTGGGAAGCATAAGAAGCTGATTTTTTCTGACCTCAACAAGACGAAGTCCCTCATCAAAAAAGTGATTTGCAACAGCCTTAACGGTTGAGGATTTACCCGTTCCCGCATCGCCATATAGAAGAATATTCGCGCCTGGCTTGCCCGAAAGGAATGCCTCGGTATTGGCGAGGACCTTTTGTCTCTCTTCCTTATAGCCAACGAATTTATCAAGTGTTATGCGATCTGCGCTCTTTATGGGAAGTATCTCGCCATCATCCGAAACATAGAACATACCGTTTGAAGCAAAAATTCCATAGCCATATTTGCTTATGCTCGTAAGGCGGCCCTCATATTCAGCCTTGATATCAATTTTTCCGCTCTCAAATGGGGGAAGAAACTGCTCGTCTCCCACATCTTCTCTGAAATCCTCGGGGGTAAGTGATGCAAATTCCGCAAGCACATCCAGCTCGTGCTCAAATGCCATGTGCATTGAGCGAGATATCTTTTCCATATTCCCAACAGAGCGGACATAAACATTCTCGTCCTCATAAACCAAGGTTTTTACGCATATCGGAAGAGATGCGCCGCCCCTATATATTTCGGAAACAAAGGAAGCATATTTTTCGAGTTTTTCATCCTCGTTCTTTGCTCTTGAATACTCCATAAAGGAGGAAAAAAGCGGTTTTTTCAGCATTTTACCAAAAATGGCAAAGGAGCAAAGACCAAGATATATCTTTTCTGTTTTTTTCATTTTTTGCTTTAAATTCTTTCGATAATTTTATCCGTCATCTCTGTGGTTGAAAGAGCGGGCGCGCCGTGTGCGATATCGGCTGTTCTGAAGCCCTCCTCAAGCACCTTATCCACCGCATTTACGATGCAGTCATGCTCCGCTGAAAGCCCGAAGGAATAGAGAAGCATCATAGCGGCAGAGAGGATAGTTGCAATGGGATTTGCAAGTCCCTTGCCCGCAATGTCGGGAGCAGAGCCGTGGATAGGCTCATAGAGCCCTCTCTTTGTTTCTCCGAGAGAAGCAGAGGGGAGCATACCGATGGAGCCCGTTATTTGCGACGCCTCATCGGAGAGGATGTCACCGAACATATTTGAGGTTACGATAACGTCAAACTGCGCGGGATTGCGGACAAGCTGCATTGCAGCGTTGTCAACAAGCATATCTGTACATTCAACGTCGGGATACTGCTCCGCGATCTCGTGGACTACCTTTCTCCAAAGTCTTGAGGATTCAAGAACATTTGCCTTATCTATGCTGATGAGCTTACCTCTTCTCTTTCTTGCGCTCTCAAAAGCGACCTTTGCAATTCTTTCGATCTCCATACGGCTGTAGCACTCTGTATCGTATGCTTCCTCGCCGTATTTGCCCTCTCTCATGCCGCGCTCGCCGAAATAGATACCGCCTGTAAGCTCACGGACTATCATGATATCAAATCCGTTTTCAACGATATCAGAGCGAAGTGGGCAATCGTCCTTCAGCGCACTATACAGCTTTGCGGGACGGAGGTTGGTAAAGAGTCCCATTGCTTCTCTTATGCCGAGAAGTGCCTTTTCGGGGCGGATGTTTCCGGGGAGAGTGTCCCATTTCGGGCCGCCAACAGCACCGAGAAGAACGCTGTCAGAAGCAAGACAGCCGCTGACGGTCTCCTCGGGAAGAGGCTTACCGTGCTTATCAATGGCGATACCGCCGATGTCATATGCTGTAAAATCAAATTCATGACCGAATTTTTTGCCCACGACCTCAAGCACTCTCACAGCGCTGTCCACGATCTCGGGGCCTATTCCGTCGCCCTTAAGTAATGCTATGTTAAATTTCATGATGCTCTCCTTATTTGATCTCGCCCTGCTTTATTGCGTTGGCAAGGCCGCCGCAATTGATTATCTTCTCGATGAATGAGGGGAATGGCTTTGTTTCGAATTTTTCGCCTGTGGTCTTATCGTAAATAATACCGTTATCAAGGTCTGCTTCCACCTCGTCGCCCTCGCTTATTGCCTTTGCCGCCTCGGGACATTCGAGAATTGCAAGACCGATATTTATAGAATTGCGATAGAAAATTCTTGCAAAGCTCTCTGCGATAACGAGAGAAATTCCGCTCTCCTTTATTGCAATGGGAGCGTGCTCACGGGATGAGCCGCAGCCGAAGTTTGCGCCTGCAACCATGATGTCGCCGGCATTTACCTTTTTCACAAAATCCTTGTCGATATCCTCCATGCAGTGAGAAGCAAGCTCCTTTTTGTCGATGGTATTGAGATATCTTGCGGGGATGATAACGTCTGTATCAACATTATCGCCGTATTTTAAAACCTTACCTGTAAAAATCATTTTCTTGCCTCCTTATACCTTTGCGGGATCTGCTATCTTGCCTGCGATCGCACTTGCTGCCGCAACTGCGGGGCTTGCAAGATAAACCTCGCTTGTAACATCGCCCATTCTGCCAACGAAATTACGGTTTGTTGTTGCAACCGCTCTTTCATTCGGAGCAAGAATGCCCATGTGACCGCCAAGGCAAGGACCGCAGGTGGGAGTTGAAACAACGCATCCCGCCTCAATGAATATTTTAAGCAGTCCGTTTTCCATAGCCTTAAGATAAATATCCTGTGTTGCGGGGATAATGATGGCGCGAACGTTCTTTGCAACAGTCTTCCCCTTCATTATCATAGCCGCTTCCTCGATATCCTTATAATGACCGTTTGTGCAGGAGCCGATGACCACCTGATCGATCTTCACATCGCCAACCTCGTCGATTGTGCGTGTGTTTTCGGGAAGATGGGGGAATGCAACTGTGCTCTTTATCTCGGAAAGGTCGATCTCGATGACCTCATCATATTCAGCATCGGGGTCTGCTGTGTAAATCACGGGCTTTCTTTCGGAATGCTCTGCTATATAGCGGAGAGCCTCCTCGTCAGCCTCGAAAATACCGTTCTTTGCGCCCGCCTCGATCGCCATATTGCAGATGGTAAGTCTATCATAGATGGAAAGAGACTTAACACCCTCGCCTGTAAACTCCATTGATCTGTAAAGTGCGCCGTCAACGCCTATCTTGCCGATGATATGAAGGATAACGTCCTTACCCGAAACATACTTATTAAGCTTGCCGCGAAGAACGAATTTGATAGCGGAAGGAACCTTGAACCAAGCCTTGCCTGTTGCCATTCCAACAGCCATATCGGTTGAGCCTACGCCTGTTGAGAATGCGCCGAGCGCACCGTATGTACAGGTATGAGAATCTGCACCGATAACAACGTCACCCGCTACAACAAGTCCTTTTTCGGGGAGAAGCGCGTGCTCGATGCCCATTCTTCCAACATCATAGAAATGGGTTATCTCCTTTTCTTCGCAGAAATCACGGCACATCTTGCACTGAACAGCCGCTTTTATATCCTTATTGGGGGCAAAATGGTCCATGACCATAGTTACCTTATCCTTGTGGAAAACATCCTTTATTCCCATGTTATTGAATTCACGGATAGCCACGGGAGAGGTTATATCATTGCCGAGAACTCTGTCAAGCTCAACCAGAATGAGCTGTCCCGCCTCGACCTTATCGAGTCCTGCGTGAGAAGCAAGGATCTTTTGCGTCATCGTCATTGCCATGTCTTTTTCTTCCTTTACTTATTTATAATTGCGCCCTTATCGGCGGAGCTTACCATAGCGGCATATCTCTTAAGATATCCGCTGATATTTTCTTTTCTCTTTATGGGCATTTCTGCCTTTCTCTTTGCAATTTCGTCGTCCGAAACCTTAAGCTCTATCTTATATTCGGGGATATTGATGGAGATAATGTCGCCATCCTTAACATAAGCGATAGTACCACCGCTGACAGCTTCGGGAGAAACGTGACCGATGGAAGCACCTCTTGTTGCGCCCGAGAAGCGTCCGTCTGTGATAAGAGCAACATCCTTATCAAGTCCCATACCTGCGATAGCGGATGTGGGGGAAAGCATCTCTCTCATACCGGGACCGCCTGCGGGACCTTCATAGCGGATAACAACAACGTCGCCTTTGACGATTTTACCTGCATAGATGGCGGCAATAGCCTCTTCCTCGCTCTCATAGACCTTTGCAGGACCTTCGTGAACGAGCATTTCGGGAGCAACCGCGCTTCTCTTGACAACGCATCCGTCGGGAGCGAGGTTACCACGGAGAACAGCAATTCCGCCTGTCTTTGAGAAGGGATTATCAACCGTTCTGATGGTTTCGGGGTCGCGGTTGTAAGCATTTTCGATGTTTTCAGCCATAGTTTTGCCTGTAACCGTCATAACCGATGTGTCGAGAAGTCCAAGCTTGTCGATCTCGCGAAGAACGGCATAAACACCGCCTGCCTCGTTCAGATCCTCCATATATGTAGGACCTGCGGGAGCAAGATGGCAAAGATTTGGGGTCTTTTCACTTATTTCATTTACCATATCAAGGTTAAATTCAACTCCGCACTCGTTTGCTATAGCGGGGAGATGGAGCATACTGTTTGTGGAGCAGCCGAGAGCCATATCCGCTGTGATGGCGTTCTTTATTGCCGCCTCCGTCATGATATCACGGGGTCTGATGTTCTTCTTTACAAGCTCCATAACCTGCATTCCCGCGTGCTTTGCAAGCTGAATTCTTGCGGAATATGCACCGGGGATAGTACCGTTGCCGCCAAGACCCATTCCAAGCACCTCGGTGAGGCAGTTCATTGAATTTGCGGTGTACATTCCCGAGCAGGAGCCGCATGAGGGGCAGGTCTTGCACTCAAATTCCTCAAGCTTTTCTTCGTCTATCTTTCCTGCCTTATATGCACCAACAGCCTCAAACATAGATGAAAGACTTGTCTTCTTTCCGCCCACTCTGCCCGCAAGCATAGGTCCGCCGCTGACGAAAACCGTTGGAATATTGAGTCTTGCCGCTGCCATAAGAAGTCCGGGAACGTTCTTATCGCAGTTGGGTATCATAACAAGACCGTCAAAGCCGTGTGCCATTACCATAGCCTCGGTTGAATCGGCAATAAGGTCACGGGTAACGAGAGAATATTTCATTCCAACGTGTCCCATTGCAATTCCGTCGCAAACTGCGATTGCAGGGAACATTATAGGTGTTCCGCCCGCCATTGCAACGCTAAGCTTTACAGCCTCGCATATCTTATCCAGGTTCATGTGACCCGGAACGATCTCATTATATGAGCTGACAATACCTATAAGGGGCCTTGCCAGCTCCTCCTTTGTCAGTCCCAGTGCATTATAGAGTGAACGGTGGGGCGCATTGTGCGCACCGTCAACTACCTTATCCTTAATCATGCTTATTCCTCCTGAATTTTTTGATATATTGTTCATGGAAA
>JAZROG010000151.1:0-2532 GCA_045648605.1 Eubacteriales bacterium
GATAACAACCTTATGATAGAGGATTACAGTGATATTGACCTTAAGAGCGTTTACGGAGACCTTATTGATGAGAGTCTTCTGAATGCTGATAAGACTATCGCTTCAATCTCTGTCTTTATCCCCTGCGAAAAAAGCCCAACAGATGCAATGGCATTTCTCCGTGAACGCTTTAATTCCGAAAACATCGATGCTAAATTTGAGCTTATCGGTGTCAACGAGGACGATTGGGCAAACGCTTGGAAGGCTTATTATAAGCCTATCCGCATAGGAAAGCATATGGTCATCGTGCCTGCATGGGAGCATTTTGAGCCCTTGCCCGATGATGTTGTGGTTCGCATGGACCCCGGAATGGCATTTGGAACGGGAACTCATGAGACAACCCGACTTGTTATTGAGCTTCTTGAAAAATATGTAAAAAAAGGGCAGAGAATGCTCGATGTTGGAACGGGAAGCGGAATACTTGCCATCTGTGCATCAAAGCTTGGAGCTGAGCACTGTGCCGCATATGACATCGACCCTGTTGCAGTGAGAGTTGCAAGAGACAACATTGCAGAAAGCGGTCAAAAAAATATAATCTGCGAGGTTTCCGACCTTCTTAAACAGGTTTCCCTTGAGGGCGGTCAGTATGATCTTGTAACGGCGAATATCGTTGCGGATATCATCATAAGAATGGCACCCGATATTGGAAAATATATGAAGGAGGGCGCGCCCCTCATCGCTTCGGGAATTATTACCGAGCGTAAGGACGAGGTTCTTGAGGTTCTTCTTGCAAATAATCTTAAGCTTGTCGAGATCCTTGAGGATAATGGTTGGTGCGCCATCGTTGTTGAAAAATAAAAAAATGGACTTCATTTGAAGTCCATTTTTTTATATAATTTCTACCTTTATAAGGCTTGTATTTCCCGAAACACCGTTTGTGTTGCCTCCGGTTATGAGGATATTATCTCCCTCGGAAAGGGACATAACGCTCTTTGCAATCTTCTTTGCGGTGTAGAAAAGCACGTCGGTAGAGTTAAATTCCTCCGCCATCATGGGGATAACGCCCCAGGAGAGAGCAAGCTTGCGCCATGTTATCTCATTTGTTGTAAGACCGATGATATCAACGGGCGAACGGAATCTTGAAACCATTCTTGCGGTGATTCCTGTCAGTGAGCAGACCACGATCGCCTTTGCGCCAAGGTCGATGGACATTCCGCAAGCGGCATGGGAAAGGGCATCGACGGTATTTTTTATCTTGAATTCGTTGTTTTTAAATCTCTTTTCATAATGGATGGATTTTTCTGTTCTTTCGGCAATTTTTGACATGGTTGCCACGGTAAGAACAGGATATTTGCCCGCCGCAGTCTCGCCCGAGAGCATGATCGCGCTTGTTCCGTCATAAACAGCATTTGCAACGTCGCTTATCTCTGCTCTTGTGGGACGGGGGTTATTTATCATGCTTTCCAGCATTTCCGTGGCGGTTATAACTCTCTTTCCAAGCAGACGGCAGGTGGTTATAAGGTGCTTCTGCACGGCGGGAAGCTCTTCAAAGGGGATTTCAACTCCCATATCGCCTCTGCCTATCATTATTCCGTCACATTCGCGGCATATATCCTCGATATTATCGATTCCTGCCTGGTTTTCTATCTTTGCGATGATATCAGCCTGTGAGCCGCCGATCTCTTTGATATAATTTTTAACATCTATCAGATCCTGTGCGCAGGAGACGAAGGAGCAAGCAATAAAATCAACGCCGTTTTCAATACCGAATGCGATGTCGGTCTTGTCCTGCTCGCTTAAATAGATTTGCTTTAGCACCTTGTTTGGAAAGCTCATGCTCTTCCTGTTTGAAAGCTCTCCGCCGATAAGAACACGGCATTTTGCTTCATTTCCAGAAAGCTCCTCGACCTCGAAATGAACCAGACCGTTATTGAGAAGTATTTTGTCGCCGACGGTGAGGTCATCTATCATACCCTTGTAGCTCACCGACACCCTTTCGTTATTTCCGATTATATCCTCGGTGGTAAAGGTGAATTTGTCGCCGTCACTTAGCATTATTTTGCCGTTCTCAAATGTGCCTATTCTGTATTCGGGTCCCTTTGTGTCAAGAAGAATGGCAATGGGAAGTTCCAGCTTTTCTCTGACCCTTTTAATTATATCTATCTTTTTTTGATGGTCTGCCATCTCGCCATGGGAGAAATTGAGACGGGCAACATTCATGCCTGCAAGGCACATCTCCTCGATGGTTTTTTCATTTTCGCAGGCAGGCCCGATGGTGCATACAATCTTTGTTTTTCTCATATAAAAATGACCTCCGATGTAAAAAACAAATTTTCACATATATTATTATACTCATAAAGCCTTCAATGTCAATAGTGTAAATATTTTTTTACAATTTGTACAAAAAAGCAAATATTTGTTTTTAATGGTATTATTACACTTTTGTCGCTTTTTATTCGGGATACAAAATAGCAGCTTATTTTTAATTTCAAACAGGAATTTGTCGAACAGGCGGAGACATTTGTTTGTAGGGGACGGCGACCTCGACGTCCC
>JAZROG010000152.1:0-44156 GCA_045648605.1 Eubacteriales bacterium
ATTGCCTTGTGCTTCTTTTTGAATTTTATTTTTTCTTTTATTTGACTTTTTTATTTTTACTATTATCTTCTTGCGGTATTACAGCTTTTTCGACAGTCTGAAGGGAGATTCGATCGAATCTCCCTTTCATATTGCTTATTCATCTTCCGGGGCAATATTTTTCTTTGCCGCGAGAGTTTTTTCTATCATCATGTCCTTGACCTTCATAAGTCTTGTGAGGTTTCCGCGCTCGTTTTCCTCAAGCTTCATCTTGATGCGCTTGATTCCCTCAAGATATCTTGGCATCATGATATATTCAAGAGCGTTTACGCGGCGTCTTGTCTTTTCGATCTCCTCTGCAAGCAGCTGAGCCGTTTTTTCAAGCTCCGCCATGCGCACAAGCTCCTGCATAACCTCTCCAAGCTCCCGAACAGATGAATCAAGCTCGCCCGAGGTAAATGCCATGCCATAATTCATAGCACCGCTTTCCTCCTCCGTCTTATAATCGAAAACGGGAACGGTCACGCTCATCATATTCTTATAGGAAACATCAAGGCTTCCCTCTTTTCTTGGCATGATAAGTGCTTCTCTTAGCATTTCGGGACTGCTCACCGCGCTTGCCACAGAAAATGATCCGTATGCCGCCGCAAGCCTTGCTTCAACTCGCTCGCGCAGCTCCTTATCCTCTCTTACCACGATAAGGAACTGTCTCATAAGCTCATCACGCTTATCCTTCAGCAGCTTATGACCACGCCTTGCGGTTATATATCTCGTCTGGAGCTTTTTCATCTCCATTCTCGTTGGATTAACTTGTATATCTGCCACTCTTCGGACTGCTCCTTTCGCAAAATTTTAACGTTTTTTCCTTATCACTTATCCCCGACCCAATATTTTTCAATAAGCTCGGGCTTAATACGCTTCATTTCGCTTCTGGGAAGCAGAGCAAGCAGCTTCCAGCCAAGATCAAGAGTCTCCTCGATGGTTCTGTTCTCATAGAAGCCCTGATTTATATATTCCGCCTCAAAGGCATCGGCAAATTTCGCATAAAGACGGTCAACGGGCGTAAGCGCCGCCTCACCGAGAACCACCATAAGCTCCTTTGCCTCTCTTCCTCTTGCATAGCTTGAGAAAAGCTGGTTCATTGTTCCCGAATGGTCCTCTCTTGTTTTGCCCTCACCGATTCCCTTGTCCTTAAGACGTGAAAGGGACGGAAGAACATCAACGGGAGGCATATATCCCTTGCGGTACATTTCTCTTGAAAGAATTATCTGTCCCTCGGTGATATATCCCGTAAGGTCGGGGATAGGATGAGTCTTATCATCCTCGGGCATGGAAAGGATCGGGATCATTGTGATAGAACCCTCGCTTCCCATCTTTCTTCCCGCTCTTTCATACATTGTTGCAAGGTCGGTATAGAGATAACCGGGATATCCTCGTCTGCCGGGGACTTCCTTTCTTGCCGCCGAGACCTCGCGGAGAGCCTCTGCATAGTTTGTGATATCTGTAAGGATAACAAGCACGTGCATATCGCACTCAAATGCAAGATATTCTGCCGCGGTCAGCGCCATACGGGGCGTTGAAATACGCTCAATAGCCGCATCCGATGCAAGATTTATAAAGAGAACGGTTCTGTCGATAGCGCCTGTCTTCTTAAAATCGGAAATGAAGAAATCCGCTTCCTCAAAGGTGATACCGATAGCGGCAAAAACAACCGCAAATTTGGAATCACCGCCTCTTACCTTTGCCTGTCTTGCGATCTGCGCCGCAAGATTTGCATGAGGCAGACCCGAGCCCGAGAAAATAGGGAGCTTCTGACCACGAACGAGGGTATTAAGACCGTCGATGGTGGAAACACCTGTCTGAATAAACTCGGAGGGATAATAGCGCGCCGCGGGATTTATAGGCGTACCGTTGATATCGAGAGATTTTTCGGGAATGAGCTTTGCGCCCCCGTCGATGGGCTCACCCATACCATTGAAAACTCGACCGAGCATATTTTTCGATACGGGAAGCTCAACTCCGTGTCCCGAAAAGCGAACCTTACTTTGCGCCAGGTTAAGTCCCGCAGAGCTTTCAAAAAGCTGAACGAGAACGTCTCTGCCGTTTACCTCAAGAACTCGGCAACGTCTTACCTCACCATTCGGAAGCTCAATTTCGCCAAGCTCGTCATATTTAACACCGTCAACCTGCTTTACAAGCATCAGAGGGCCGGCAACTTCTTCAATTGTTCTGTATTCACGAATCATTTTAGCCGTCCTCCTTAAATTTCGCTTGCGGCTTCTCTTACCGCATTTTCTATCTCAGAAGCAAGCTCCGCTTCTATCTTATCAAATTCAGCCCCAAAGCCCTCATAGGGAATGCCCTTTGCTCTGCCTATCATCTCACGCACGGGAAGATCCGCAAGGGTCTGCACAGACGCGCCTTCGGCAAGTGCCTTTCTTGCTCTGTCCTCATAGGAGAAGATAAGACGGAGAAGTCCATACTGCTTATCAAGGGGAGTATATCCATCAATATCATCAAAGGCATACTGCTGGAGGAAATCCTCACGAATGGAGCGAGCCACCTCAAGGGTAAGTCTGTCCTCTGCTGAAAGCGCATCAACACCGACCAGCTTTACGATCTCGTCAAGGTCGCTTTCCTCCTGAAGAGTTTTAAGACTACGACTTGTAAGGGTCATCCAATCCTTTGCAATGTTATCCGCGCACCAATCAGAGAGGCGGTCGCGGTAAAGTGAATAGGAATTAAGCCAATTTATTGCAGGGAAATGTCTCTTATATGCAAGGGACGCATCAAGTCCCCAGAAAACCTTAACTATACGAAGAGTTGCCTGAGTAACAGGCTCGGAAATATCACCACCCTGAGGTGAAACAGCACCGATAGCACTGAGCGCGCCCTCTCTGCCGTCACTTCCGAGACAAACAACCTTACCCGCTCTCTCGTAGAAGCCTGCAAGACGGGAGGTAAGATATGCGGGATAGCCCTCCTCACCGGGCATTTCCTCAAGACGACCCGACATTTCGCGCAGAGCCTCTGCCCAGCGGGATGTGGAGTCTGCAATAACAGCCACCGCATAACCCATATCGCGGTAGTATTCCGCAATGGTGATACCCGTATAAATAGAAGCCTCACGAGCCGCAACGGGCATATCAGAGGTGTTTGCGATAAGAACGGTTCTCTCCATAAGAGATTTACCTGTTCTGGGGTCTTGAAGCTCGGGGAACTCACGAAGAACATCCGTCATTTCGTTTCCGCGCTCGCCGCATCCGATATATACAACAAGGTCAACGTCGCTCCATTTTGCAAGCTGATGCTGAACCACCGTCTTTCCGCTTCCGAAAGGACCGGGAACGCAAGCGGTACCGCCCTTTGCAATGGGAAAAAGTGCGTCGATGGAGCGCTGACCCGTGATCATAGGCTCGATGGGAGGCAGCTTTTCCTTATAAGGACGTGAAACACGGACAGGCCACTTCTGAATAAGAGTGAGGCTCTCGGTCCTTCCGCCCTCTGTCTTTATTTTGGCAACGATATCGGTAACCTTGAAGTCTCCCGAATTTATATGAACCAGCGTTCCTCCCTTTTTGGGCGGAACCATGACCTTATGTCTTATGACCTCGGTCTCCTGTACATATCCGAGAACGTCACCGGGCTGAACCGCATCTCCAACCTTCTTTTCAGCCTCAAAATGCCAAACCCTTGCTCTGTCAAGCGCAGGCTCGTCGATACCTCTTGTCAGATTTGAGCCTACCTTTTCTCTGATAGTCTCAAGGGGTCTCTGAATACCGTCATAGATATTCGTAATAAGTCCGGGGCCAAGCTCAACCGAAAGCGGCTCTCCCGTTGAAACGACGATATCTCCGCGACCCACTCCCGCGGTCTCCTCATAGACCTGAATAGACGCCTTATCGCCGTGCATTTCTATAATTTCACCGATAAGTCTCTTTTCGCCAACACGAACAACATCGAACATATTGGCTTCTCTCATGCCCTCTGCAACAACAAGAGGACCCGAGACCTTCAGTATTTTTCCAACAACCTCTTCCATAGCGGTCTTTACCTTTCTATGCTATTATTTATCATTTCCGAAAAGGATATCAGCACCAACGGCACGAAGCGCCGCATCCCTGATATTTTCCATTCCGTAGCCCGTGCTGCCATCTCTTCCCGGCACGGAAACGATAGCCGGCAGGGGCATATCCTTATATTTTTCGATCTCGTCCTCGATCTGCTTTGCAATATTCTCGGTTACGAAAAGAACTGCAAATTCTCCGCCCTTTACTGCATTTCGGAGCTTGATACGCGCTTCATCGGCGAGGGAAACATCAAAAACAGTAAAGCCGAGAGCCATAAAGCCGAGAACACTGTCACGATCTCCTATTATTCCTATTTTATACATAGCCCAGCCTCACTCTCTCACGAATTTTTTCGCCCGAAAGTCCCGCGCGCTTGCCCGCAAGGATTATGCGGAGATTTTTAACCTCATATTCCACAGCCACAAGATATGCACAGAGAAGCGGAGCACCGAAGGGCATAGACTTTGCCTTTCTTACCTTATTCATATAGATATCATCGCATCTTCTTTCGATCTCCGCAAGAGAGGTTGCGCCGTCATCCGAAAGAAACGCGGAAAGTGCGTCGTATTCACTTCCCGAAATGAGAGATGAAATCTCATTTTCGCTCTTTGCCTCATAAAGCAGCTTTTCATCAAGATAACCGCCCGAAATCAGTGACCTCTGAAGCACATCCCTCTCGGAAAATCCACCGCCCATGCGGATTATTCTTATGCACATCATTATGTTTGTAATATCTATCTTTGTTTTTACAAGGTCATAGGCAAAATCGTCGCCTTCCCTTGCCGCCTCAAGCATATCGGCATAGCAAGCCTTATCGAGAATAATGTCGATAAGCTGTGGATCGCTCGTTTTTGCATAAGCATCAAATGCCTCTGCTGCCGCCCCGCTCATATGCTTCGGAAGAGCCGAAAAATCAAGCTCCTTTGGCATAGCGAGTATTTTATCCACGGGCACAGCTCCGAATGGAAAAAGCATTTCGGAGCAGTCTGTTTCTCTGAAATGGCATTTCAGAGCCACCTTTATATTATTGCAGTCATAGCCATAGCGCAAAAATGATGCAATATTTTCATTCGGAGAAATCTCGGCAATAAAGGAATATGCTCTGCCGAGATATGCGCTGAGCTTATCCGATGTGCCCTCGGCACTGCCGATAGAGTCTATAAGACCTTCGATCTCGGTCGCGTCCTTTGCATTTATGGCACTCTCTGTTTTGTCCGAGCCGATAAGACGGGTTTCCGCCGCACGGACTCTCGCAGAAGCAAAGAGATAGTCTGTTTCCTTAGTCTTCCGTGTGCCCATTGCCCCTCTCCTTTCATCTTATTTTTTCTCTTCAAATGAGAAGAGCAATGTGACGATCTCGCCCTCAAGCCTCTCGCGTATCTCCGCAAAAACGGTTTTAAGAGAGCAGTTGCACTCAACGCTTCCGAATCTCACTATAACTCCGCCCTCAATATCGGCGGTGTCCTCTGCAATAATCAGCTTCTGAAGCTCGTCACGGCTCATTTTGCCGATAACTATTCTTCCAACGCCATCGAGTATCGCACCCGAAAGCTTTTCTTTGTCATTTTTATTGAGAACAAGCTCATATTTCTCCGGAAGAAGCGCTTCCTCCTCGCCATAAAGAGCAATGTTCGTTTTTTCGGTCTCTATCTGCGTGAGTATCGCGTCGGCAACAAAACGTGACACGACCTCGCAGTATTTTTCCTCGGGAAGATTCAAAATTTCCTTATAAGCCTTCTCGAAGACCCTGTCGGTGGCTTCTCTTCTGGCGGAAAGCAGAATATTTCGCCTCTGCATAGCCGCGCCGGATTTTGCCCTTGAGACAATGCTCTCCGCATCTCTCTGAGCCTTATCCTCAAGCTCCGCCTTGATCTTTTCGCATTCTGCCGATGAAGCAAACATTATCTCAGCGCATCTTTCCTGCGCTCTCGCTATTATCGCCGCCGCATCTGCCTCTGCCTCGGAAATGATCTTGCCCGTTATCTTGTCAATACCGGTCATTATCATCTTCTCCTCTTATGCACCGGGTGTGAAGAAAAGTACGGGGAGAAGAGAAATAAGAAGCGCAAAAATTGCGTATGTTTCAACAAGTGCGGAAGCTGTAATAGCCTTACCTACCTCGTCGGGATGCTTACCTATAAGGTTGATGCCCGCTGCCGCAACTCTTGCCTGCTTGATAGCTGAGAAATAACCGACGATTGCGATAGGCATTGCCGCAAAGAAGAGGAATGCGCCCTCACCGAGAGTAAGTTCAACAGGTGTTCCGAGAAGACCGAGCTTAAGAATGATTACGAATGCTGTAATAAGACCGTAGATACCCTGTGTACCCGGAAGAGCCTGAAGAATAAGAGCCTTACCGAACTTGGAGGGATCCTCCATCATAAGTCCCGTGCTGGCTTCACCAACCATACCAACGCCCTTTGCGCTACCCATACCTGCAATGATAACAGCGAGTGCCGCGCCTGCAAGCGCAAGGTTATTACCTGTTAAAAGTCCTGCTAAAAATTCAGTAAATGTCATGATTTTGTTCTCCTTTTAATTATTGTTCTGTTGTATATTTATCGGAAGGCACCGAGGGCTTAAAGGGCTTGCCTCCATCCTCGAGAAATTTTCCGAAAAATTCGATATATTGAAGTCTGCTTGTATGAACGAATGTGCCAAGCACATTGATAGCAAGATTCAGAAGATGTCCTGCCACAAAAACAAGTATCATCATAATGAATCCCACAACAGTTGGTCCGCCCATGGTTCCCATTGTGTTGATAACCTGCGCAATTACGCTGGCTGCAAGTCCGAGAGCAAGTATTCGCGAATATGAAAGCAGATCAGCGGCATAATTCACCGCTCCGTAAAGAGCGAGCAAGCCCTTTGCCAGCTTCATTATCACATTCTTTTCGCGTCTTCCGCCCGTGAGCACGATCGATGCCACTCCCGCAAGTGCCACATATTTTCCCCAAGGGAAAAGCACCATAAGTCCTATGCCCGCAAAGGTCAGCCACCATGTTGCAATATCAAAGATCGCTTCGAGCCACTGCCCTTTTTTGCAGAGAACATAGAACTGCACTGCCATTCCCGCAATGAGATGAACTCCACCGACAGCGATAGACAAAATAAGAAAACTCATCGGATCTGTCAACGGATCAAAGAGCACCGCTGTTTGCATCGTGGTGGTCGCGCCCTCCACTCCCAGCATATATTCGCTGAAGGCTTGGGGTAGGTTTCCGAAATAAGCACCGAAAAGCACACCCATCGCCATTGACGAAATACCGCAATAGCCAAACATTGCAAGGAAATTTCTCATTCCTCCTCTGGGATTGAGCAGCTTCAGCGCACCGAAGCATCCCACCACAAGGATAAATCCGTATCCAACATCCGCAAACATAAGTCCGAAAATGATAAAATAGAAGATACTCATTATGAATGTGGGGTCGTACGTTCCGTACTTTGGATATGAGTACATTCCAAGCACCCATTCAAATGTCCTTGCAAAGAAGTTGTTGCGAAGAAGCACAGGCGGCTCTTCATCCTCACCCGGCTCCTCTATCTCAAAGGCACAGCTGAATTTTGAAAGTGCCCCCGAAACTCTCTCTGTTTCATTTTCGGGCACCCAGCCCTCGAGATGCACGCATTGCTCGGTCGAAGCAAGCTTTACCTTTGCCTTTTCCGCCACAAGAGACGTGCTTTCCGCATCATAAAGTATTTCTAAATACTCTATATCCTTTGCAAGCTCACGAAGTCGCCCTTCAATATCCCGAAGTCCATTTTCTGCCGCGCCGAGCGCCTTTTTCCTTTCGGAAATCAGCCTTGAAGCCGTTGAACTCGTCCCCTCAAAGGGCACGCGGAGCATTCCCACAGCTCCAAGCCTCCGTAGCGCCTCGTCCAGAGCCGAAGCATATGCTGTCAGCGCATAGCAGGCAACCGTCTTTCCGCCTCCGACCCTTTCCATATCCGCTTCAACATCCGAAAGCACCTCTTCGATCTTGTCTGCACTGACAGAGGGTGGAAGAGTTACCGGAATGGTCACCGTTTTTTCTGTTCCCTCATAATCAAAGGGAAGCTCATATTCCTGCCAAGGCTCAAGCGCTGTGAGAGCCGCTCTTTCCTTCGCTATAACGCCCTTCAGCTCGTCCTTTTTAGCAAGAAGCTCATCAGTCTCGCCCACAATCGCCATAGCCCTTGCGTAGCTGCCGTCACTTCTGAATTTATCGAGTCTGACCGATATTCTCGCTGACCCAAGTCCCTTTTTCCTCTCGCTGTATTTTGAAAGAACTTTTAGACATCGGGCAGCACCCGCGATATTGTTTTCGATCTCTGCAAAGCCGTGCTCGAAAGCCTCACCGGATGAATTTTCATCATCAAGCTCGCTCTGCTTTATCTCAACACACCGCAATCGCATAAGGCGACGGAGAAGCCTGTCCGCATCCCTTTTATGGGCAAAAACAGACAGCTTTTTCATTTTTACAACTGCCATATATTATTCCTCCGAGTCCCTTCTCAGGCTTCGATTATTTCCCAAACTATCTTTTTAACTGCCGAAAGCGTTTTCATTTCTGCCTTTCCGAGAAGCTCATCAGCCTCTGCCTCTGCCTCGGCAATGTTTTTTTCGAGAAGCTCATCGGATTTCTGGCGCATAGCATCAAGAGTCCTCTTCAGCTCCTCGCCTGTGTTTCTTTCTGTCATGGCGCGCAGGTCCGCAGCATTCTTTTCGGCAGAAGAGATCAGATATCCTGCATTTTTCTCTGCTTCTGCAATAATAAGCCTTGCCTTCTCCTCGGCTTCCCTTATTCTTGCTATTGCTTCCTTTGACATTTTGGTTCTCCTTTCAGGCAAAAATACACTGTACAAAAAACTTTTTCGCCATTATAAAACTATATATATGATACCATATTTTCTCTTTATTTTCAAGGCGTTCGAGGAAACTTTGTTCATTTTTACCACTGTTCATTTTTTAACAATCTTCCCCACCGCCGAAAGAGCTTTTTTTATGCCATTTTTGCTCATCATATATTCTCCCGAAATATCCCAAAAATGTACATTTTTCACATACATGAGATTTTCAGACCCCTTTTTGAGCGACACTTCTGTTGTCACCTTAAGAAATTTTTCTTCTATTTTTTCCGCACTGCAGGAGATCAGATAATTATATCTCTTAAAAAATGCCATGGAGCTTGCACCCGCCCGCCTTGCTTCTTCAAAATCATTTTTCGCAAATTCTTCAAGTCTATTCACCGCACCCGATGCGGCAGCTTTAACAACAGAATCGTAAAACAAGAAAATTTTATCCGAAACCCCTTCAAAACCGTCAATTTTGTGGGAAATTCGAAGTATCTCCTTTCCAAAACAGCGAACCGATTCGCATTTCTCACCCAAAATCATATAAACCTCACAAGCGAATATTAATATCATTTTATTATATGATTATAAGAGTATTTTATACATTTTCATAAAAAAAGCCGCGCATGAAAATCATGCGCGGCACAGACTGTCGAAAAAGCTGTAATACCGCAAGTAGATAATAGTAAAAAAAAGCAAATAAAAGAGAAAAAATAAAATTCAAAAAGAAACACAAGGCAATCCTCGTGAAAGCCTTGTGCTTACTTGCTTTTTCCGTTTGGGGCGGGCCAAAGGGACTAAGGGGTAAGTAACTTCTTCGATGATAAACAATTATCGAAATTTAGCCCTCAGCAAAACTATTTTTTCACCTTATAGGAAATGACCTTAATTGTCATTTCCTCGCCCTCTATCAATGTGGGCGAACCGTTCCCCAAATAGGTGATCTTGACATTTTCTCCCTTTTCGGATACGAGATGTGCAGTAGTTTTCTCCTTCTCCTTTAAAAATTCCGTAGGTGACGCCTTAAGCTCAAAATATTCCGTAAAGCCGCAAAGCGAGACGGGAGACTCGGCATTTTCCTCAAATTCAATGCCCCCAAGGGAAAAATAAACCCTTCCGTTCTCACGAGATATCTTGATCCCCTTCAGTTCCTTGGGCGCAAGAAATTCAGCCGCAAATGCCCTCTCGACTTCCCCATCCCATGAGTCCCCACTCATGTGTACAGTATATGTAAAATCATTTTGTATAATCTCAAATTCACCCTCAAATGGGTGCTTTTGATAATCAAGCAGCTCCTCCTTTTTTCCGCACGAGCAAAGCATCAATATAAGAAAAAATAAAACAATAAAAATTCTTTTCATAATAAATCACCGCCTTTTAGTAAAATATATTCTTCACACAAAAAAATAATGCAGAAAATAATGTCAAATTTTATCCCTCGGCATAGAATATTAGAGAAGAACAGAGAAAAACGCCTGTTCTAACAAACAAAAAGGAGAATTACCATGACAGAAAATAGATCCTACCTCGGCTGCGGACGCGATAATGTCGTTATCGAGGCATCACACGTTCTCGACTCCTGCCGCGACCGTGATTGCTTTGAGGATGTGAGCGTTTATCTGACAGATTTCGGTCAGGAAATAATCGAACATACGGGAAATGTCCGTGTTAAGTGTGCAGAGATATCACACGCTTGTATCACTGTTACACCCGTTCAGTTCAACCGCGGATTTTATTCGGTAAATGTCCGCTTTTTCGTAACCATCCGCTTTGAGGCTTGCATTGGCGGAAGAAATCAGGAATTTGACGGCGTTACAGCTATTGAGAAGAAGGTTATCCTTTATGGCGGCGACTGCGGTGTTAGCACCTTTACAAGCAAGGAAAGCTCCTCCGGTACCTGCTGCGAGGGAGTTGTCGGTCAGCGCGAGGGAACCTCACCTGTTGCAAGCGTTGAGGTAGCAAGCCCCGTGCTTCTCGATGCCCGCATTGCAGAGGTAAAGGACTGTGGCCCCTGCTGCTGTTGCTGCTGCGTAGACGAGATACCCGAAAGTGCTTGCAGAAGCATAGGCGCTCCCCTCAGAGGCGGAAGAAGCGAGAGAGTTCTTCTTGTGAGCCTCGGAACCTTCTCCGTTGTACGCATAACAAGACCCGCGCAGTACCTTATCAGTGCAACAGAATATTCCGTGCCCGATAAGGAATGCTCCTGCGGCGAGGATAAGGACCCCTGCTGCCTTTTCCGCACAATGGAATTCCCAACAGAGGAATTTTCCTGCGGCAGCTATGGCGGCAGCAGAAGAGATCAGGGCAATTTCGGCTGCGGATGCAGAGACGGTAAATGATCATATAGGAAAAGCGGTCACCTTAAGGCGACCGCTTTTCAGCTTGATATTTTAGAAATTATTGAGTGGAAAGAGAGTCCTCCGAAACATTCATATCGCTGAGCGTCTTAAGCTCATAGAATTTACCCTTCTTTTCCATAAGCTCCTCATATGTGCCAATCTCGACCATTTCGCCCTGCTCCATAACAACAATTCTGTCCGCATCACGAATGGTGGAAAGCCTATGCGCAACAACAAATGTGGTTCTGTTCTTTATAAGCTCGTTTATAGCCTTTTGAACATGATATTCCGAAATATTGTCAAGTGCACTTGTCGCCTCATCAAGAATAAGTATCTTGGGGTCTCGGATAAGCGCGCGGGCAATACAAATTCTCTGCTTCTGACCGCCCGAAAGCTTGCCGCCGTTTTCACCGATCATGGTGTCGATTCCGTTTGGCAATGTGTCAAGGAACTCGTTTATATTAGCAAGCTCCAAAATCTCCTGAAGTCGCTTTTCACTTATGTTCGGCATACCGAATGTAATATTATCCCTTATAGTTCCCGTCATAAGAATACTGTTCTGCGGAACAACAGAGATAAAATGTCTGTAGTCGCTCATGGAAAGCGCCTCAACAGGCTTTCCGTCGATAAGATACTGACCGCCCGTAGGCTGCAAAAATCCGATTATTATATTCATAATAGTGGATTTTCCCGAGCCGGAGCCGCCAACAAAGGCAATGCACTCACCGGGCTTCACCTCAAGGTTAAGACCCTTTATAGTGTCTTCTTCAGCTCCCGGATAGCGGTAATTAAGATGGTCGAATTTAAGATGACCGTGAACAAAGCGAAGTTTGATCTTTCCCTCATCGTCCTCAACATCGTTTGAGAACATGATCTCGGAAACAGAGTGAACGGATTCGATTCCCTTTGTAAGCTCGGGGAGCATTGCGATAAGTCCATTTATTCTGCCTGCGATATCTGCAAAATATGTTCTGAAAAGCACGATATCGCCAACTCCGATAACACCTATTATTGCAAGATAAGCATTGAAGATCAGGTTGACAAGAGAGAATATCTGCAGAGTCATATAGAGAGATGAGCCAAATCTGGCATTTGCACCGTCAACACCAAGTGCCTTTGTGCGAAGTCCTCTTATCTTGGTCTCAAGCTTAATAAGCTCTTCTTCCTCAAGACCGTGCGCCTTGGTAACGGGGATCATATTTATCATCTCGGTGACCTTTGCACTCATCTGCTCATTAGCCTTTCT
Organism: Eubacteriales bacterium; assembly: GCA_045648605.1. Classification (GTDB taxonomy): domain Bacteria; phylum Bacillota; class Clostridia; order Oscillospirales; family CAG-272; genus SIG710. The sequence continues at coordinate 12,468 of JAZROG010000152.1, forward strand.
GAAATCGGCATTGACTGTGCGCAGATTCTTTCTGAAAAAGCCTGTTATAGCAACCTGCATAGGAACAACAAGTGCAAAAAAAATTGCAACCACCCAGCTCTTTTTGATGACAATAATGATATTGGCTATGAGAAAAATGAATGAAGGTCCAATGGATTTAACGATCTGAGTTAAAAGATGCTCCATTGCTTCGATATCTCGGATAAATTTCGCCTGAACTCTTCCGCTTTCTATCTCCTTATGATAGGTGATGGAAAGATGCTGAAGCTTGCGGATGAGAGTTCGGCGCATACCGGCAGATATGGTGCGAAGCATATTGTCGGTATATTTGGCATAAACAATATGAAGCGGAATGTGAATCAGATAAACAAACATAACAACTGCGGCATTTTTGATAATACCTTCCCAGATCGCATCGCCACCCGCAACAACGATATCAATAATATTTGAGGTGGCAATAGGAGCAACTATAGCAAAGATATCCTTTATGAAAAACATAAAGAGAGAAATAGATATTTTCAGCCAATTCTTTCTTATCAGCTTGAAAATGATGCCCATGCTGCTTTTTTTACTTAATGCCTCTTCCTCAAAAAGCTTTTCATAATCCGGTAAAGCTGTTTGGTTCTTTGTGCTCATAACACATACCCCCATTCTCTTTCGCCTGTGGCATTTTCTATTGTTTTTTCGAAAGGATTTTATTGAAAAAATCGCCTTTCTGCGCTCATTTTATCACAAAGAAAAAATTTGTCAATACCTTTTTCAAAAATAATAAAATTTATTCTCAAACTTCCCTTATTTTGATAAATATTTTTAAAAAATCATTGACAACGGGGCAAATATAATGTAAAATATTTCATATATGAAAATGGAGGTTGTCATATGGATAACAATACCCCCGAAATGAATATGCAAAATACAGAAGAGGTCACAAAGCAAAAGGATAAAAAGAAAAAGGGTAAAAATCCGCCCAAAACAAGTGATCTTATAAAGAAAATGAACAGAGCCATTAAAATACAGACCGCTTGGATTCTCATTCTTTCTCTTGCTGTCATAGGTCTTGCCGGTTGTGTTTTTTCGGATATTCTTATTTACAATGCCGCAAAAATTTACATAAATAAGGGCAATATCGAAAAGGGTGTTGAGCTTCTCAACAAGATACCCGATTATTCCCAAACAGCCTCTCTTCTTGATGATTATAAATTCACCGTTAAGGGAAATGTCATAAAGCTCGGCTCATATGAGCAGGATGGCGACTCCTCAAACGGCGCAGAGCCGCTTGAATGGATAGTTCTTGATTATGACTCAAAGGAAAACAAAGCGCTTATCATGACTCTTTATGCCATCGACGCTGTTGTTTATAAGGATAGCTACGGTGCCACAACATGGGAAACCAGCGATGCCCGCAGATGGCTCAACCGTGATTTTATCAAAAAGGCATTCAAGGGCAATGAGCTTGGAATGATAATCGAAAGTGATATTGAGAATACAAACAATATGAAATATAAGACCAAGGGCGGAAATGTTACTGCCGACAGGGTATTTCTTCTCAGTGATGCCGAGTTCAGTAAATATCTGAAGGGCACAGATCATGCCATCGGATATACCACACAGCACGCAAGAGATAATGGCGTTCAGTCGGGACCCATAAGCGGCACAAGCGTTTGCTGGCTTCGTACCCCGGGCGAGAGCCTTGTATATGTCTCCACCGTCAGCTATGTGGGTGAGCTTAATTCCATGGGCGTTTACACATATTCCTATTCTTGCGGTGTAAGACCCTGTATGTGGGTAAATGTTAATAATTGACAGGATTTGTGGCTGTGCAGCTTTCGTTGCACAGCCATTTTAATTCTTTTAAAGCAAGTCCCCGCCTTCGAATATAGAGAAAATGGGCTGCTTTCCCATGAAGCAGCTCCATTTTTTTATTCGAGAATATTCGATGTAATATAGTCAACACCAAGGGAGGCAAGTCTCTCGCCGTCCTCTGCCTTATCGACCGTCCAGCAGTTTATTTCAAGTCCGTTTTCATGGATAAGCTCCACAAGCTCCTGTCTCACAGCGCCGTGAGCGATATCGAGATCAATTCCCTTTTCCTTCATCCATGGGAGATGATCATCCGACCATGTGCTTGTAAGGTACTGCACCCTCGCTTCGGGTGCTATCTCCTTCACCATAAGGCAATTTCCTTTGCCAAAGGATATGAAGATCGTCTTTTCAAAATGTCCCAAGCTCTTTATAAGCTCGATCATTTCCGTATATTGCTCGATAGTACCCTCGGTTTTAAGCTCAAGAACGCTGACCTTATCATATCTGCGGCAGATCCTTATATATTCCTCAAGAGATGGGAGAGTAAGGTCGCTTCTTATCTTATTTGAGCCTCTGTCTCTGAGTCTTATTCCGCTGACAGCATTTGCGGGAAGCTCCTCAACATTTGCGTCGATGCCCGAGCAGCGCAATGTGCTTGCGTCGTGGGTTATGATGAATTTGCCTTGATATATATAATTCGTTTTTTGCAATATTCAGCATGGGCATATGTCCTCCGAAAAAGCATTTCTTGGCTATATTTTAACATAAAAAGACAGATTTGTACAGATGTTTTTGGGAAAACAGTTTCGAAAAGTATAATTATTTGTTTTTCTCTCTTTACAAATCACCTCCGATGTGTTATCATCAAAAGCAGAAAGCGCGGCGAGATGCTTTCGCTCAACGGCGGTGCTTCTCTCGGCGCTGACAGAAACGGAGCAACGGGCAATATTGCTTCTCTTTGCCATTGCGGATGCTCCCTTACTCCAAACGGCAGTGTTCTTAATCTCGATTTCCATATCAGTGCGGTGAAGGGCGACGAGGGACTTCGTGCAATGGTGGCAACCCTTGAAACCTACAATGGACTTGGCGGCTTTGCGGTGCATTATAATGTCCTTGACGGAAATATTCTCCGCGATGCCCAGAAAAATCCCGAAAATTATGAAAATCTCCAGGTTCGACTTTGCGGCTGGAATGCTAAATTTGTTAGCCTTAACAAAAAATCACAGGACGATTTCATCATGCGCGCCGAGGGAGTTTCGCCTCTGCGGAGGCGACCGGCACCGTCGCCGGCTGACGCGACCTTTTAAAAAAGATCGATCAAAACTTTAAATAGGGGAATTTTTATTGTTGTTTAACTGTGTTTCGACGTGAAATAAGAGAGAATTTTATGTAGAAATGCAAAGCCACCCCACTCCACGAGTCATCCTGAGCTTGTCGAGGGATCTACAAACGCTTTTTACTGACAAACAGTTCGCTAAATTCCTATTTATAAATCATCAAACAAAAAGAGGCTGAATGAATCAGCCCCATTAAAATTCAGTTTATCCACAGCAAAGTCCGCAAAAATCAATGCTTTTTCTTAAGCTTTTCGGCATATGTTCCTATGAGGAATTTGGGAAGCTTCATCATTCTGCCGATTCTCGATGGCTGTTTTAAAAGGCGATACAGCCATTCAAAGCCTGTTTTTCGGAAAATTGCGGGTGCGCGCTTGACAGTGCCCGAATACACGTCAAGGCTTCCGCCAAGAGCCATACAAACCTTTATCTTTTCACAAAGACGGTCTCTGTTATCAAAAATCCATTTTTCCTGAACAGGCACTCCGAGGCACACGAAAAGAAGCTCCGCTCCCGATGAAATGACATCATCAATCACTCTGTCGCTTTCCTCGCCCTCCTTTTTAAAATATCCGTCTGCCGTTCCCGCAATGCAAAGAGCGGGATATTTTTTTGCCATATTTTCTGCGGCAAGCGCGGCAACACCCGGCTTTCCGCCGAGAAAATACACCTTATGTCCTGCCCCCGCGCAAAATTCTATCATTCTTTCGCCAAGCTCAACTCCGGGGACGCGCTCCTTCATGGGCGTTCCCAGAATTTTCGCCGCTTTTATGACTCCGATGCCGTCGGGGACGATCATTTCCGCAGAATTTATCAGCTCATAATATTCGTTTTTTTCGATGCAAAGTTGAACGATTTCCGCATTTGGCGTATAGACCGCCTTCATGCCCTCTCCCTTTTCCATATGCTCACCGAGGAGAGCAGTCGCCTCCGCAAGTGTCACATTATCAAAATTTATTCCTCTGACATTTATTTTTTCCTTCATTTTCTTTATTCCTTATTCTTTTGTTATATATATCTTACCATATCGAAGGTGTTTTTTCAATATGTATGAGAAAAAAACTCATTTTCCCTTGACATATGTGATGATGTGATGTAAAATAATCCTGATATAAAACGGGGGTGTTTTTTATGAACAGAAAGAGATTTTTGCTTTGCTCCGACACACATCTCTGCCATATTGATTGGTACGGTGTTCCAACCGAGGAGAGAATGGAGCGGCTTATAAAGCATATAAAGGAAGAATACGAAAAAGACCCCTTTGAGGCGCTTCTTTTCCTTGGAGATTATTCCCTTGATTTCTGGAAATGGGATATTGGGGGCTGCTATGTTGCAAATGGCAGAAGCGAAACAAAGGAATTTATGGATAAATATGTTTCGCGTCTCTTTGACCTTGGTATTCCCATGGGCTTTATTGCGGGAAATCATGAGCAGTACGGCTACAAAAAATGGAACGAGATAACGGGATATGACAGAAAGGATTTTCTCATCTGTGACGATATCCTTTTCATTCTTCTCGATGCCTTCGGGGAGGATCTTGATCCCACCGAGCACAGCGACGGCACCTTTACCGCCGCCGACACCGAATATATTGCGATGCTTATGGAAAATTATCCCGACAAAAAGGTGATCCTCTGCTCGCACCATTTCGCGCCCGAGCGCGAGAGCGAGGAATTTAAAAAATTGGTTCGTGAGGGCGAGAGAATACTCTGCCTTTTCGGCGGTCATGTTCACCTTTCGGATATTCATCCTCTCGGTGAAGAATTTGGCGGCAAGGCTCTGCTTTATACGGGCAATTATTCATACAGCGGTGTAAAGGATGCGCCGCCCACAGCGTCGATGTGGGGCTTCCGCGACCTTATTATCGATGGGGACACCTTGGTATCGAGATATATCACGCCCGAAAACGAGATCGAGCTTGAGGGCAAGAGGGTGCTTCACCCCTATGGCTATCAGGATGTATATGAAATGAAGATTAATAAATAAACAAAGGGGCAAAGTCTTTTGACTTTGCCCCTTTAAAATCAGTTGTATTTTCTCTTTATTTTGTTGGTTGAATTTTTTTCAAACGGCTCATCGCGGAGGATAATTTTGCTTATATGTTTATATGAAGGCAGCTCCGAAAGAGCATCCTTTACATCTCTTGCAACCTTTTCCTCGCTTTGCTTCGAATACGGATAGATCTCCGCCTTAAGACCCGTTTCGCTTCCGTGCTCATTCCTTATGGAGCTTACTATGACCTCGCAAACATAGTCTATTCCGCTTATATATCCCTCGATCTCCTCGGGATAGATGTTTTTACCGTTTGTGAGAACGATGATGTTTTTCTTTCTTCCCGTAATAACAAGAAGTCCCTCTTTATCTATCATGCCGTAGTCACCGGTATAGAACCAGCCGTTTTTCAGCACCTCTGCGGTCTTTTCGGGGGCATTGTAATATCCCTTCATAACAGTATCTCCCTTGACGCAGATCTCGCCGATTCCATCCTCATCGGGGCTGTCTATTCTACATTCAAGGCAAGGGATCCTTATTCCCGCAGTGTGCGGCTTATTGATTTTGAGTGTTGTAAGGCTTACAAGAGGAGAACATTCGGTAATTCCGTATCCATTGGAAAATACGATGCCTATATCATTGAAGAAATCGGCAATTTCGCCTCTGATGGGCGCTCCGCCGCAGCCGATCCTCTTAAGATTTCCGCCGAAAGCATTGTGAATATCCGCAAAGATCTCGCGTCGGCGGTCGATACCTACCTTAAGAAGCGATTTTGAAAGCGCGATACCGCGCTTCAGAGTTTTTTCCTTGCCGCTTCGTTTTATATTTTTCATTACGTTGTTATAAAACGCTTCCGCAAAGGCGGGAACGAGATAGACAAATTCAGGCTTGAAGAGGTCGAGATTTTTTCTTACGTTTTTAATGCTGTCATTTATACATATGGTGGAATGATAATGCAGACCCGCAAGAATATCAATAACGCTCTCGTAGGTATGGTGATAAGGCAGCACCGAAAGACCCACGTCGTACATATGGGACGTCATAAGACCGTAATACACCATCGAAACAAGATTATGCTCTGTCAGCATAACTCCCTTTGCAACTCCCGTTGTTCCCGAGGTATAGACCAGCATCTTCATCTCGTGCTCGTCTCTTTTTGCATTTCTGAACTCGGCGGTGTCTAGTCCTTTTCCCTTTCGCACAAGCTTTTTAAAGGAAAGAAAATCTCCCTCGTCCTCATCTCTGTCAAAGCCTACAAAATATTTTATTCTGCCAAGCTCCTCTCTATGCTCGAGGAGAAAATCCTCCTTTTTTTCATCATAAAAGAGAATATCCGCTTCACCCGCTGTCAGAACATGGAGCATTTCGGCGGAGGGCAGATCCTTATCAACGGGAAGAAAGACTCCCGCGCTCTGCAGAGCTGTAAGATAGACCGTCAGCCAATTATAGCTGTTTTCGCCAACGCAGGCGATATGGGATTCTCCGAGACCGAGAGAGCAGATGGCGGCTCCCAGCCACTGTGTTTTGTTATAAAAAGCCTCGTATGTTACACTTACTATGGCATCGTCTTCATTTTTAAATTTAAAAGCGACCTTGTCGCCCGCTTCTGCGCGGGCAAGCTCCATAAGCTCTCGCACGGAGCTTATTTTTTTAGGAGTATAGTTGTCTTTTTTCATGGTTATCTCCTTTTGTTTTGCAAATCAAATTGCTTAATTTGTATTATACCACAAGCTTGTTGATTTGTCAACAGGCTGTTTTTGCCGCAATATGTTTTATTTTGAAAGGAAATGTTTTTTATATAAAACAATGCTTTTTTGTGCATAACGTATCTTGACAAAAGGACTTATCTGCTTTATAATTATTTAAAACATTAAAAAAAGAAGGTGTAAAAATGTCTTTTGATAAAAAGAAAAATTCCTCAAAAATCGGTTTTCTTACGAGAGGTGCGCTTTTGGCGGCTGTAATTTTCGTTATGACATCATCGCTTAAGCTTCCCACACATACAGGCTATATCCATCTCGGTGACGCGGCAGTTTGTCTTACGGCAATAATCTTCCCACAGCCTATGGCGCTCATCATCGCCGCTCTCGGTGCTTCCCTTGCAGACCTTGCCGCAGGATACCCCATGTGGATTCTCCCAACAGCTCTTATAAAGGCTGCTATGACCGTCGCATTTACCGCAAGAAGTGAAAAGCTCATCTGCCGCCGCAATATTTTTGCGCTTTTGATGGCTGTTCTGATAAATGCCGCAGGATATTATCTTGCAGGCTCGATAATATATGAAAGCTGGGCGGTCTCTCTTCCCGAGATCCCCACAAATCTGCTTCAGGGAGCAGTCGGCGCGGTGATCTGCGCTGTGCTTTGCGCTTTTCTTGATGCAAAACCGAGGATAAAAAATATTTTCAGAGGTAGAAGATGATAATAAAGCTGCTTGCGGTGGGTGACATCGTTGGACTTGAAACTGTTGATACATTAAAAAGAAGGCTTTGGAAAATAAGAGAAGAGCTATGCGTCGATGCCGTTATTGCAAACGGAGAAAATGCCTATGATGTAAAGGGCATCGGAGCAGAGGAGGCAAAGACTCTTCTTGAGAGCGGAGTTGACCTCATTACCACAGGTAACCATGTTTGGGGCAGATGGGATCTTTTTCCAATGCTCGATAGCGACCAAAGAATCCTCCGTCCCGCAAATTTTCCGCCCACAGCTCCTGGCAGCGGTCATTCTATAATAGATATTTGCGGCTACCGCTTCCTTTGCATGAACATTCAGGGAACAGTGTTCCTTGATCCGCTTGACAATCCCTTTATAACTGCCGAAAAAATTCTTCGCGCAGAGGAGGGCAGATATGATTTTGCTTTGCTCGATTTCCATGCGGAGGCCACCTCGGAAAAGATAGCGATGGCTCTGAATTTCGACGGCAGGATCAATATTATCTGGGGTACTCATACCCATGTTCAGACCGCAGACGAGAGAGTTCTTCCAAAGGGCACGGGGTATATCACCGACCTTGGAATGACAGGCCCCGACAATGGAATTCTCGGCTCGGCTCCCGGCCCCATCATTGCACGCTTTAAAACACATATGCCTCAGCGCTTCTCGGTGGCAAAGGGAGATGCCGTTCTCCTCGGAGCAATTTTCTCTCTTGATACCGACAGCAAAAAATGCACAAGCGTTGAACGCGTAAGGATCAATCTTTGATAATTGTATGAAAAAAGATAAGATAATATATTCAATATCCGTAATTTTCTGTATCGCGCTTCTCATTATCGGTTATTTTTCCGCTACGCACGGCAAAAGCTATTATGCCGAGGACGGCGGCGAGGTTTATATGCGCGCACGAGTTTCGGAAATAATAACGAATATACCCGTTTATGGAGACGATGGCGAGATCCTCTCGGAGGATACCGTTTTTGAGGCGACCGTAACACAGGGAGAGATGAAGGGCGAAGCTGTTACCGTATATCAGAATTACAGCTCATATACACCCTTTAATCCAAGGACGGTTGCTGTTGGCGATAAGGTTATCATTGCTCGCTTTGAGGGTGTTGAAAATTGGAATTTCATTGATTTTGTCCGCTCGGATGCCATAATCATTCTTGCGCTTCTTTTCGGTGCGCTCCTAATAGTATTCGGCAGAAAAAAGGGACTTAAAACCGTTTTTTCACTTGTGCTTACAGTCCTTTCGGTAGTATTTGTTTTCATGCCCGCCATTATTACCGGCGGTAATATATATTTTTGGGCAGTTGCTGTTTGTATCTACATAATTTTTATGACTCTCGTCATCACAGACGGTATAAGCCAAATGAGCCTTGCCGCCTCCATTGGCTGCATTGGCGGTATTCTTGCATCTCTTTTGCTTACCTTCATCACCGATGCTTTTATTAAGATAACAGGCAATGCAGACCCCCATTCCATCTATCTTCTCTATATCGGAGAGGGACTTGACCTGCGTGCGCTTATATATGCCTCCATCATAATCGGCTCTGTTGGTGCGGTTATGGATGTTGCGGTGGACATTGCGGCATCGCTAAAGGAAATTGCCGCAAAGGTTGCAAGACCAACAAGGCATGAGCTTTTCAAATCGGGCATAAATATCGGCAGAGACGTTATAGGCACCATGTCAAATACTCTCGTGCTTGCCTATATCGGCAGCTCAATGTGCTCGCTTCTGCTTTATTTCTATAATTACTATGCAAATCCTGTTTATCTTTTCAATATCGAGATAATAATCGTGGAGCTTTTGCAGATACTTGTGGGAAGCATAGGAATTTTGCTCACCCTGCCGCTTACCGCTTTTGTTTCGGCGGTTATATATACCGCAAAAAAAGAAAAAAAGGCATATCAGGCATCCCCCGATGGCTTTTCGGATATGCTTGATGCGGCGGGCGAATTTGAAGCCTCTCTCAAGAGTAGCGCACAGGACGAGGTGACAAATGATGAAAAATGAGATCAGCGCAGCCTTGCTTTTCAGCGACAGAGATTATTCCGAAATGCTCAGATATGAGCTGCTCTCATGTGGCTTTGAGATAGCAAAAAACGAAAACGATGCAAATATAATTCTCACGGAAGAGGAATTTTTGCCATACATAAAGGATGAAAAGATAGTTATCGTCTTTATGACAGAGGGCTTTGAAAATCCCGAGAGAGACGGAAAGACCTTGATTTTTCCATATGTTTTTTCAATATCGGAGCTTCGAAAAAGGCTGAAGGAGCTTTTGGCGGAGCTTATGAGGCTCCCATCGGCGGGTGCTGTGACTCTTTTAGGTGATAAGATAGAGATTGTGGCTCTGCCCGATAAAAAAAGCGCCCTTGTTGGCGGCGAAACGGTTGCACTAAGCAAAACGGAATGGAAATTGCTTTCGCTTTTGACCCTTGCAGCCGAAAAGGGTAAGGCGGTCAGCCGAGAAGAGCTTGGGGAGGCAATGGGACATAACAGTGAAAAGGGCGGAAACATTGTGGATGTTTATATCTGCCGCCTGAGAAAAAAGATAGAATTTCCCATCGGAAGAAGGCTTATCTTCACCGTAAGAGGCTCGGGATATTCGCTTATGAAAGGACTTAAAAAATGAAAAACGAATACGAATTCAAGATAAAAATGAATGCTGAAATGCTCAAAAAATTCCTTTTTGTTTCCGAAAAGGAGGGGAGAACTCCCAACAACCAATTTCTCTTTATGCTCCGCAATAATCTTGCCTATTATGAAAGAACAAAGGGCAAAATAAAGCCTGCGGATATTTCGTCCATCGATATCTCGGCATTTGAGGATAATAGCTGATTTTTAGAAGGCTTTTATGGTTGGAACACAATGCTAAATTATGGCAATAAAAATGAGCTGAGTCAAAAGCCTTTGACTCAGCTCATTTCCTATAAGTCCGTAATATGTCTCGTTTGTGCCGTATATCATGGGGTCTGCCATGAATTCATTGCTGTCGCCCATTTCGAGTATCGACCATTTTGAAGTCCAGTTAAGAATATACACCATCGAATAATTAAGCTTATATGCAATATTCTTTACAATTTCAAGCTGTCTCATAGCCTTATAGGGATGGGGATCATATGTCTCCACAGGAAGCAGATCTCCCGAGGGGTCAAATTCCGTAATTGCCACGGGATAGCCTGTTTTCATAAGGGACGAGAATGATTTTCCCGCTCCGTCGATCTCTCTGTAATCACTTGTTATCGTGTACCAGTCGCAACCTACCATTTCTACATATTCATCACCGGGATAAGCATACATAACGTGCTGTGTGCCTGTTGATGCAGTATTGTTGGTATAGTTCGGGCCATAGACCCAGACGAGATTATCAAGATCGCATTCATTCTCAAAGAATTCATAATAATATTTCCAAAGTCTTATAATGTAGCTGCTGTCAAGAACTCTTTTTTCGCCATTTACGTTCTGATTTACGCACCACCAGAAGGAGCTGATATTCATTTCATGAAGCGGACGGAAGAGAACGGGAATTCCTCTGTCCTCCATTCTCTGCAGTGTTTGTCTTACATCCTCAAGATATGTATGAAGCGAAAGATTAAGCGGGCTTCCCTTGGTAAGTATCTCCTCCCAAGCGTCCTCGAAGCCGAGTGTGCCGCGGTATCCCGCGCTTTCATCTCTTGGATTTGTAATATGGATGCTGAGGGTAATTATTCCGCCGCGTCTTACATATTCGAGAACATGGTCAAAATAAATATCCTTTTGCTCGTCTGTATAATTGCCTTGATTTATCGAAACCTGGTCAAGACCTATAACTCCGGGATAATTTCCCGTTTCCTTTCTGAAGGAAGCAAGATAATTTGCCAAAATATCGGGAGAACAGCTTCCGCCAAGCTGCTGACCGTAGATAACATGGTCGATATCACCATACATCTAATAGATAAACTCCATCAGCTCGTCCTCTGTATATATCGCCTCTCTGTCATATTCTACCGAAGCTGATGTGGAAATAAATTCCTTTTGCGCCTCGGTGAGCATTTCATCGCCCGCATCAAGGGTAAGAGCGCTCTTTTCCTTAAGGGTTGCACAGAGAGAATCCGTGTAAAGCTCAAAGGTCTCGCCGCTTTCCTTATCCTCTATAATAACGTATCCTCTGAAATAAAGCGGCTCTGTTGTATTTTTTGCATTGAGCGCACCGCCCTTTTCATAGCCTGTGGCGGTATGTGCGAACTGCGCCTCATTTCCATTTGGCATTGCGGATATCCTTCCGCTTAGGGTGTTATCCTTTACTATAACGTTGGAGAAAACGTGATTATCGTTTCTCTTTATATTATTTTCACCGTTTATTCCCATTTCAAGGGATGAAAGAGAGCCCATTTCCTTGATATTGTAAAGAGAATTTCCCTTTATCGCATCAATATTGAAATTATAAAGAGCGCGAAGACCGTTATAGCCCTCGGTTCTTACCATAAAGCCGGTATGATAAACGATGGGGAGCGCATAGAGAGTAAAGCTCTCGTATATTTTACTTGAGTGATCATAAGGCTCTGCAAAGCCCTCGTCATAGTAGAAAAGGCAGATCTTGCCGCCTACAAGCCTCGGAAGGAGCTTAACCCCCCTCTACAACATCTATCTCCTCTGCAAGAACTCCGTCAAGATAGACCGAAACGGTATTGGGCAATATAAATTCAATTCTGTTTGCCTTGGCATAAGCCTCGGCATGAGAATTTTTTACACCCTTCAGTGTCTTCAAATTAGTACAGCCCTTGAATGCAGTATCGTCAATGGTTGCATCGGTATAGATGACAAGCTCACGAAGGCTCTTACAATCTTGAAATGCTTTCTCTCCGAAAACGTACATCGTAGCAAGTCCGTCATTTGTATAGCCAACAAGCGCCCCCTCTCCCGAGAAGATAAGCTTATAATGACTGTCGGTGTCGGAGTCCCCAAAGAGATCGTATAGCTCCCATGTGATGCTCTCACCGTTATTTCCTGTGGCTACAAGCTTTTTCGCGCCCGATGCCGAAAAAACAAGCATAGCTCCGAGCATAATTATTGCCGACATTAGTATCAAGATCTTTTTCATTATTTTTTCTCTTAATTTCTTATGGATAATAATATTATATATTAATTTATTACATTAGTAAACAAAATTTTTCCTTTATTCGGCTTTTTCCGTCATAAAAACGGTTTTTTGACCGCCATAATCAAAAATGATGCTGTTTTTACCTGTGCTAAGAGGAATCTCAAGGGTGAAGCTGCCGTCTCTTTCGCGGCTTATTCGCTGTCCCTCATATGAGAGGGTAACTGTGGGGTCGCTTTTTCCATTGACCCTTATGATATTTTCATTTGTCCGCACGGGAAGGTCGTTGAGGACAAGGGGCTCGGCTGTTGAATAATAGTCCGAGTAAATTATTTCTCTTGAAAAGAGCTCGCCGATCTCATCCGATATCCCGCCGCTGTTTTTTGATATCGCCTCATACCCATAAAGGATACTGCCGCTATACGTTATCAGCTCCCGTGATGATTCTATCTGCGCCTTAAGCTCTCCCGATGGGTTTTCCCAGCTTTCGTACATATAAGCTCCGTGGGAGATATAAAGCTTTATTCCGCTACCGTCAAGGACGGAATTCCACCAAGCGGCAAGCTCGCCGTAAGGTGCGGCGGCGGTATCGAATCGCCAATAAAGCTGGGGCGAAAGATAATCTACATAACCGCCCGCGATCCATGCAAGCGCATCGCAATAAAGGCTCTCATAGGCTTCAAGACCGCGTGTTTTGCTTCCGCCGTTTTTGCCGTCGTCATTCTGCCAGATCCCAAAGGGAGAAATGCCGAAAAGACAAGAGGGGTCAGCCTCCTTTACAGCATCGTAGCAGCCCTTAACGAGCGCGTTTATATTTTCCCTGCGCCAATCTGCCCTTGCTTCTTCACCGCCGTATAGGGCATAGCTTGCGCTGTCATCAAAATCCTGTCCCTCCACGGGATAAGGGTAAAAATAATCGTCAAAAATTATGCCGTCAACATCGTAATTTGCCACAATTTCCCGAACACCCTCGGCAATGTATTCCCTTACAGCGGGGATGCCCGCGTCAAAATAGAGCTTTCCATCTCCATAAGGCACCACCCATTGGGGATTTTTGCGCGCTATATGGTTCTCTGCCAGCAGTGATAGATCGGTTTTGGGATATTTTGCGCTTCCGTATGTCACTCGCAGAGGATTGACCCATGCATGGACTCTTATCCGATGATTTTTCGCTATATTTATGAGATATTCAAGGCAGTCAAATCCCCCATCGGGCAGCTTGCCCTGCTTTCCCGAAACATATTCGGATGCAGGGAAAAGGGATGAGGAATAAAGGGCATCGGATGCGGGTCTTGCCTGGAAAAATATTGTATTTATGCCGAGAGAGACGCAGTTTTCAACGATCTCGTCAAGCTCGCTCATAAGGTTCTTTTTGGAAAGTCCTTGCTTTGATGGAAAATTGATATTTCCGACGCTGGCTATCCAAACACCTCTCATCTCCGAATCGGGGTTCAGAAGACCTAACGCATTTTCCGAAATCTTCTCATAAGGCAATGTGGAGGGGACCTCTTTTTCGGCAAGGGAAAGAGGTTTTTTCGCGCAGGATGACGAAAAAATCATCGTTAAAACAAGTAAAATGACAGTTATGCTTTTTTTCATTTTTTCGCCCCTCCGTTTTTCTTATATTATACATTATAAGGGGTTGTTTGTCAAATATGTTTTTTTTGAATAAATTTTCCGATAATCGGCAAAAATCAATCTGAAAAACAAAAAAAGAGGTACAAAAATATGGAAAAGAAAGCATTTTCGGTTTTACTTATCGCTGTTTCTCTCGCTCTTTTGATAGGACTTTTGCCCGTACACGGTGAAAAAGAGATATATGAAAGCGTTGTTCGGCTTCATGTTCTTGCAAATTCGGACAGCAAGGAGGATCAGGAGCTGAAGCTAAAGGTCAGGGACTCGGTGCTTGCTCTGACAAAGGAGCTTCTCTCAGACTGCCGCAGCCGCGAGGAGGCGATTGATGTGATGGAGAAAAATCTTGCGCTTTTTGAGGAGTGCGCCAATAAAACACTTGCCGAAAACGTTTCAAATCACAGGGCGACCGTGGCATTTGGCGATGAATTTTATCCCACAAGGCAATATGAAAGCGCGGCATTTCCTGCGGGAGAATATCTTTCGCTAAGGATAAATATAGGAGAGGCGGAGGGAAAAAATTGGTGGTGCGTGCTGTTTCCGCCCATCTGTCTTTCCGCCGCATCGAAAAATGAGAACACCTTGAAGGATGGCTTCATTGCGGCAGGACTAACGGGTGAGCAATACAGGATTATTACGGAGAGCGACGAGGGCAACGGAAAATACGAAATAAGATTTAAGATTCTTGAAATCTTTCAGGAGATCATAAGGCGGATAAAATAAATAGCAATGGGAAGGGAGATTTTCTGACGGCTTGTTTACGATAATTGAGCCTTCAGCAAATCCCTACCTCGACGATGGACACAAAACAACGGGACTGAGCAAACAACTGCTCAGTCCCATTTCAATTTTGCTTAAAAGAGCAAGGTCAAATCCAAGCATTGCAGGCTCCTTGCCTGTTGCCTCCTTCATCCATCCAAGCTCGTTTGTAACCTTGTGTCCGCCGTCATTATAGCTCTCGGTCATTTGCTGGCAACGATATATTTTTCGGGATCCTTAAAGAGCCTTGTTATAAGATCCATTGCCATTTCTTTTGTGTAAGGAATCTTTTTCATTTCATTTCTCCTTTGATCTAATCCTTTTTAAAAGCCTTTATTATCTCGCAGATATATTGCCTGTGATAATCCTTTTGAGGGTAATTTGAAAGCAGACTCTTGTCTATAAAGCCTTCCTCCTTTATATCCGAAATATAAAGCTTTCGGCAGACAAGCGCAAGCCTTGCCTCGGCAAAGATAACAGCTCCGTCCTCATCTTCCACAGGTGTAAGCCCTGTTTCCTTTATCTTGTCGCAATCTCTGCCGCTGTGTGTGCCGCAAAAGCGCAGTGCATCCCTCTTGTTCTCATCAAAAAAGCAGAGAGTCATAAGAGAATTTGCCTCGGTAAAGAGATAGGTAAATCTCTGGGGACGGATATAGGCAATGGCAACATTTTTGTTCCAAAGAACGCCCATGCAGCCCCAGCTTGCGGTCATTGTGTTGAAGGACTCCTTCATGCTTCCCGCCGTTATAAGCATCCAGTCACTGCCGATGAGCTTTTGTACGTTTTCTATTTCCGTGATCGGTATTTCCTTAAAACCATTCATATTAAAAACCTCACTTTCGGTTATAGGTGCCTTATAGTATATGCGATTTTTATAATATTATCATAAAAAGGAAAATATGTCAATATAAAAAAGTTTCTTTTTTGTGTAAATATCCGTCATAGTTGACGGGGAAAGTTTTTTGTGATATACTTATAGCATAGGAATAAAAGGCAGGTAGGTAAAAATGTCACTTGAAAATGTCAAAAACCATCTTGAAAAATTCGGTCTTGCGGAAAGAATTATAATCCCCGAGGCATCCAGCGCAACAGTTGCGGAAGCCGCGGCGGCTCTCGGCTGTGCAGAGAGCGAAATTGCAAAAACAATGTCCTTTATCGTTGACGGTGCGCCTGTAATAATCGTTATGGCGGGTGACGCGAGAATAGACAACGGAAAATATAAGGGATATTTTCATACAAAGGCGGTCATGATAAAGCCTGAGGAGGTTGAGGGACTTCTCGGACACCCTGTTGGCGGTGTTTGCCCCTTTGCGCTCCCCGATGGTGTGCCGGTTTATCTTGACGAATCACTTCGCCGCTTTGAATATATTTATCCTGCGGCAGGGACAAGAAGCAGCGCCGTGAAGCTCACTCCCAAGGAGCTTGAAAATGCGTCCGCTGCAAAGGAATGGATATATATTACGAAAGGATGGGGAGAAGATGGAGAATAATAAGCTCAAGGAAATTTTATCAAGGGTCGACCACACTCTTCTTACAAGAGATGCAACATGGGAGGAGATAAAGGGCATAATAGACGATGGAATCGAATTTTCTGCCGCATCCGTTTGTATTCCGCCCTGCTTTGTAAAAAAAGCGGCTGAATATTCTGCAGGAAGGGTCGCTATCTGCACCGTTATCGGCTTTCCAAACGGATATAACAGCAGCTCTGTAAAGGTTTTTGAGACAGAGGAAGCCGTAAGGGACGGCGCAGACGAGATAGATATGGTTATAAATATCGGTCTGCTTAAGGAAAAGAAATATGACGAGCTTTTATCCGAGATAAAGGCAATAAGAGAGGCTTGCCCGGGCAAGATATTAAAGGTCATAATCGAGACCTGTGTGCTTACTGATGATGAAAAGGTAAAAATGTGCGATATCGTTTCAGAATCGGGAGCGGATTTCATCAAGACCTCAACAGGCTTTGCGGGCGGTGGAGCCACAAGAGAGGATGTTGCTCTCTTTGCGGAAAATGCCGCTCCGCATCTTAAGATAAAGGCAGCGGGCGGTATTCGCTCACTTCAGGATGCGGAGGATTTTATTGCACTTGGTGCCGAAAGACTCGGAACAAGCGCGATAGTCAAAATCGTTAAAAACGAAAAGCTCGGTGATTATTAAAGGAGGAAAAATATGAATTATCCAACACCACATATAAATGCGACACCAGCTGATTTTGCAAAAACGGTGCTTATGCCGGGGGATCCGCTCCGTGCAAAATTCATTGCGGAAAATTTTCTTGAGAATGCAGCTCTGGTCAACAATGTAAGAGGAATACATGGCTATACGGGAACATATAAGGGAAAAAGGGTTTCGGTTATGGCGAGCGGCATGGGAATGCCCTCCATCGGCATTTACAGCTATGAGCTTTTCAATTTTTTTGGTGTTGAAAATATTCTGCGCATCGGCTCTGCAGGCGCAATGCAGGAGAATATCAAGGTGCGCGATATCGTCATAGGCATGGGAGCTTCAACAAATTCAAGCTTTGCCGACCAATATACGCTGCCGGGAAAATTCGCTCCGATCTGTGATTTTACCCTTCTTGAAGCTGCGGTAAGGGGCGCAAGAGAGATGGGACTTAATTTCCATGTTGGAAATCTTCTCTCCTCCGACACCTTTTACAGTGACGATGAGGAAGGCTCTGCAAAATGGGCAAAAATGGGTGTTATGGCGGTTGAAATGGAGGCGGCTGCGCTCTATATGAATGCGGCGCGCTGCGGTAAAAGAGCACTTGCCATCTGTACCATCTCGGATAGCCTTGTAACAGGCGAGGCGCTTGATGCCGAGGCAAGACAAAGCAGCTTTACGGATATGATGAACCTCGCCCTTGGCATCGCCGCAGAGATGTGAAGAAGCTTCGCCACCAAATAGTATTTAAACAGGGATTTGTCGAACTGTTCATCGGTGGAGATTGTTCGTAGATCCCTCGGCAAGCTCGGGATGACTCGTTTGGTTTGTATCTTTTGCTTCTTACATGAAATTAGCACTCATTTTACATAAAAACAGTGACAAACAGCTACCACAAGTCATCCCGAGCGCAGTCGAGGGATCTACAAACGATTTTTACTGACAAACAGTTCGTTAAATTCCTATTTATATCCTTGTTAAAACAACAACTCCGATGAAAGGAGAATATAAAATGAATCGTTTTAAAAGAACTTTTATAATCGTTCTTGACAGTCTCGGAGCGGGGGAATGTCCCGACTCCGCACTTTTCGGTGATGCGGGAGCATCGACCCTTGGCAGCCTTCATAAGAGCGGCAGGCTGAATATTCCCAATCTAATTTCAATGGGACTTGGCAATATTGATGGGCTATCATATCTGGGAAAAACGGAAAATCCCACCGCCGCATACGGAAAAATGGCGGAGAGGTCAAACGGAAAGGACACCACCATCGGTCACTGGGAAATTGCGGGACTTATTTCGAAAAATCCTTTTCCCACATACCCCGACGGTTTTCCACAGGAAATAATCTACGCCTTTGAAGCGCAGACAGGCAGAAGAGTTATATGCAACAAGCCATATTCGGGAACGGATGTTATATGTGACTATGGCGAGGAGCATCTCCGCAGCGGTGCGCTTATCGTCTATACCTCGGCAGACAGCGTTTTTCAGATTGCGGCTCATGAGGATATAGTGCCGCCCGAAAAGCTTTATGAATATTGCAAAATTGCAAGAAAAATTCTTGTAGGTGACCATGCTGTGGGCAGAGTTATCGCAAGACCCTTTGTGGGAAAGGCGGGGGATTTCAAAAGGACCGCAAACAGGCGCGATTTCAGCACCCTGCCATGGGGCAGAACCATGCTTGATGCGCTATCGGAGAGCGGAAGAGACGTTATTTCGGTGGGTAAAATTTCGGATATTTTTGCCGCAAGGGGTATTACCGAAAAAATTATCACTCATGGAAATTTCGAGGGAATGGAAAGGTCGCTTGAGCTTGCAGAGCGTGATTTTGAAGGACTTTGCTTTGTAAATCTTGTGGATTTCGATTCTGTTTACGGACATAGAAATGATGCTGTAGGCTATGCCGAGGCGCTGAACGAATTTGACGCATTTTTGCCCGAATTCCTTTCGAAATTGGGTGAGGACGATATGCTCATCATTACGGCAGACCACGGCTGTGATCCCGGGGATATCAGTACCGACCACACCCGCGAATATGTGCCCATCCTCCTTTACGGAAAGGGAATCGAGCCGAGGGCGCTTGGCACAAGGGCGCAGTTCTCGGATGTTGCGCTGACTGTTACGGACGTGCTTGGGGTCGAATATGATTGCGAGGGTGAAAATCTTTTCGCCATTTCGGATAATGAGCTTATGAGGATGGCGGAAAATGCCCGTGAAGCGGCTTATTGTCCGTATTCGGGGTTTGCTGTCGGCGCGGCGCTTCTTGCGAAAAATGGGAAGGTCTATACGGGATGCAACATTGAAAATGCGTCATTTTCTCCGACCGTCTGTGCCGAAAGAGTTGCGATTTTTTCGGCAATAGCGGAGGGCGAAAGGGATTTTGTTAAAATTGCGGTCTGCGGCGGCAAAAAGGGTGAAAATCCCGATGAAGCTTGCACTCCTTGCGGTGTTTGCAGGCAGGTGATGAGTGAATTTTTCAGCGGAAATTTCCCCGTTGTTCTCGGAAACACCTTGCACGGAACAAAAAGACATACCCTTTCTTCACTTTTGCCATTTGGATTCGATTTGAAATAAATAAAAATCAGGGATGAGCAATTTTAACCGATTGGCTCATCCCTGTTTTTGTATTGTATTTCTTTACACGCTCTTTCGCTTTTTTAATGATTCACCTAAATCTGCTTGTGGACGCTTTTATATTCGTCATAATATTTAAAATAGGGACAGGCGGAATTCTTGCCCGAAAGAAAGCGTATCATCTCGTCCTCGTCAAGGGACATCTTGCAGTAATATGCGTCGCAGTCCTCATCGTAATCGTAAAATTCGCAG
This sequence comes from Eubacteriales bacterium, assembly GCA_045648605.1. Lineage (GTDB taxonomy): Bacteria > Bacillota > Clostridia > Oscillospirales > CAG-272 > SIG710. Next base: position 32,486 of record JAZROG010000152.1, read on the forward strand.
TCCTCGCAGCGGCTCTGAATTTTTTTGGTTGAGGGGAGAACGTTCTTTTCTCTTTCGTTTTTGGGAATGTATTTCGTGCGCATTGAATCGTCATTCATCGCTTTTTTTACCTCCTCTGAAAACAAGGATACGGCTGAAAACATAATTCAAAATAATAACGAGTATTGCCGCGGGTATCTTGACAACATATTCGCTGAGCATCATAATGTCGAAAAGCAGGAAAACAATAGCTTCTTGTATTAAAAATGTTGCAACTCTGCTGCCCGCAAATTTTATTATTTCAAGGATTATGCCTGTGCCATGTGTGCGGCTTTCAAAAACGAAAATTCGGTTTGTGATATAAGCAAAGGCAACAGCAGATATCCACGCGATGATATGCACCGCGTGGATATTTATTCTTGTGGGATAAAGCGCATATGAGACGATGAAATCCACCGCCGTTGTGCCAACACCGAATATGAGATAAAGTATTATTTCCTTATATTTTAAGAGTAGCTCTTTTATCCTTTTCGGCATATCAGCCCTCAAGCTTCCATGTGGTGCCTTCTCTGGAATCCACAAGTATAACTCCCTTTTCCGCAAGGTAATTTCTTATTTCGTCGGCTCTTGCAAAATTCTTTGCCTTCTTTGCCTCGGCGCGCTCGATTATGAGCCTTTCAACCTCTGCCGCAAGATCGCTATCTGCCTTCGGCTCTGCATCCTTCATTTTTTCTGCATGAGCAATAAGATCAAGGGTAAGAACACGGTCAAAATCCTCGATGAGAGCCAGCTTTGTAGCATCGTTTGTGTCTGCCTTCAGCACATCATAAAGCGCGGTGATGGCAAGAGAGGTATTTACATCGTTATCAAGAGCATCGGTAAAGAGCTTTTTAAGCTCGTCGAATTTTGCGGTATCGACCTCGCCGTCATTTTTCAGCTGTGCGATTCTTGCTATAAGCTTTTCAAATGCGATAGAAGCGTTGTCGAGATTTTCATAGGTGAAAACAAGCGACTTGCGGTAATGAGAGCCAAGGCAGAAGAAGCGGTAAGCCTTGGGGTCATAGCCTTTGGATTCGAGAAGCGAAACCGTCAGAAATTCGCCCTTGGATTTGGACATTTTTCCGCTGTTTGTATTGAGATGGAGCACGTGGAACCAATAGTTGCACCATTTGTGGCCGAGATAAGCCTCGGACTGTGCGATCTCATTTGTGTGGTGGGGGAATGCGTTGTCGATTCCGCCGCAGTGGATATCAAGATCCTCGCCCAGATGCTTCATGGAGATGCAGGAGCACTCGATATGCCAGCCGGGATATCCAACTCCCCAAGGAGAGTCCCATTTCAGCGCCTGATCCTCAAATTTCGACTTTGTGAACCAAAGCACGAAATCGTTTTTGTTCTTTTTGTTATCGTCTGCTTCAACGCCTTCTCTTACGCCAACCTCAAGGTCATCCTCGTCGAAATTGTTGAAAACATAATATTCCCCCAGCTTTGAGGTGTCAAAATAGACATTTCCGCCTGCAATATAAGCATAGCCCTTTTCGATAAGTCCCTCTACCACCTTTATAAATTCGTCGATGCAGTTTGTGGCAGGCTCAACAACATCGGGGGTCTTTATGCCGAGCTTTTCGCAGTCGGCGGAAAACGCGTCGGTATAAAACTGTGCGATCTCCATAACGGTCTTGTGCTCGCGCTTTGCGCCCTTGACCATCTTATCCTCGCCCTCGTCCGCATCGCTTGTGAGGTGTCCCACATCGGTGATGTTCATAACTCTCTTTACATCATAGCCGATATAGCGGAGATACTTTTCAAGAATATCTTCCATTATATACGTGCGCAGATTGCCTATGTGGGCAAAATGATAAACCGTAGGTCCGCAGGTGTACATTTTTACCTTTCCCGGCTCGTTTGGCACAAATTCTTCCTTTTTCTTTGTGAGTGAATTATATAATAGCATTATTTTTCTGTCCTTTCGTTATTTTCGTCCTCAAGCTTCTTTTCAAGCTCTGCAATCTTTTCCGCAAGCCTCTTCAGCTCATTTGCAACAGGGTCGGGGATGTGCACCTGGTCAAGGTCATCCACCTTAATTCCCTCTCGGCGCACCACCTTTGCGGGGATGCCCACGGCTGTACTGTTATCGGGTATTTCGGTAAGGACAACGGCACCTGCCGCAACCTTTGTGTTGTCGCCTATCCTCATGGGGCCCAGCACCTTTGCACCTGCACCTACCATAACATTATTGCCAAGAGTCGGGTGACGCTTTCCAACATCCTTGCCCGTTCCTCCAAGGGTAACACCCTGATATATCATGCAGTCGTCGCCTATCTCGGTGGTTTCACCGATAACGACCGCCGCTCCGTGGTCGATAAAGAGCCTTTTTCCGATGGTTGCACCGGGATGGATCTCTATTCCTGTGAAAAATCTTGCCATCTGGCTTACTGCTCGCGCGGAAAAATAATGCTCGGTGAGGTAAAGCTTGTGGGAAACTCTGTATGCAAGAATTGCATGAAGTCCCGAATAGAGAAGCAGCACCTCTGCATCGCTTTTTGCGGCAGGGTCGCGCTCGCGGAAGGTACGAACCTCCTCCATGACGATATCCGCCGCTTTTTTGGTGTTTTCGGGAAGCTTTACAAGCGCCCTTGCACCGTTATGAATATTCTTTGCAGCCTTTTTGCCAAGGACTGAGGCCTTGTCTGCAAGAGAATCTATGTCTCTTATCAGAGCATTTGTGTTGATCTTGATCTTCATATCTACTCCATGATCCAAAATGGAGATGCCGAGAATGAAAAAGCCTCCGTACCCAATGGGTACAGAGGCGCAAAAATGCACGGTTCCACTCTGCTTGCCGTTTTTGGCGGCATCTCATAAGCCTTTAACGCAGCAATGCGACCAAGCCTAATGCTTCTTTTGAGGATGCCCTCAGCCTGGGGTCTCCCGGAGGCACAAGCCGCTCCTGCCGTACCGTCGCTTTCAGCCCATGGCGACAGCTCTCTCATCGGCGGTCTTCGGTTTCTTTCCGTTCACTGACCGTTTTTAACATTATATACGACTTTTGTGGATTTGTAAAGGGGTTTTTGAAAAATTCTCAGACAAAAAGTATTTTTGACTGAAAAATTCATTATTTTGACGGTTAAAAAACTTGAATAGATTGACAAATATGTGAAAAAGCACTTGACACGAGGTGTTTTTAGTGATATAATAGCATGAAAATATAATCAGATTGCAGAGCGTTTTATGGTGAATGATGTGAAAGATAAGAAAAAAAACAAGTTTTCTTTGTCCCGCTTTTCAAAGGGGGCGCTCATCGCCATCATCTGCATTTTTGCGCTTATTGTCATTTTGGCAGGCGCTCTTGTCGGTGCCTTCTTTGCGCTGAAAACAGCGGGAAAAGCTTCCCTTGAAAACAGAAAAGATGATGTGAAGGAAGAATATGAATTGGATTCTGAGGTCGTCACCTTTGAGGGAAAAAGATACAGACCCCGAAAAGATCTGTCAACCTTTCTCTTCATGGGAGTTGATACGGGATATACGTCTCATGTCATCGAGCAGGATGTAATAAAAAGATTTACCGAGTGGGCTGCGAATACCGGTATGACATATGATGAATATGTTGAGCAGTGGAAGCAGAAGCAGGCGGAAAAGGGCGAAAGCACCGATATTGCCGAGGTTTTTCATATTCCTGCGATAACTTCAGGTCAGGCAGATGTTTTGCTTCTCGTGGTTCTTGATGGAGCAAAAGAACACGCCGATATAATTTCTATCGACAGAAATTCCATGTCTTATTTTGAGGCTTTTGATTATAATGGCAACAGCATGGGAGTTTCCGAATCGCAGCTTTGCCTTGCGTATTCATATGGTGATGGCGCACATGAAAGCTGCAAGAAGACTGTCAGCGCTGTTTCTGATTTTCTTTATGAAGTACCGATCCATGCATATTATTCCATGAAATATATGGCGATAAGAGAGGTCAACGATGCGGTTGGCGGAGTTGAGGTCGAGATCAAGGATGATATGACCTCTGTTGATGAAAGACTTGCTCTCGGAGAGCGCGTTGTTCTCGACGGTGCTCTTGCAGAAAAATATCTCACCGCAAGGATGGGTATTGGAAACGGTACGAACGAGGAAAGGCTTTCAAGACATAAGGAATATATACTTTCTTTTATAAAATCAGCAATAAGCGCGGTGAAAAAGGATATAACTCTTCCTTTTGAGCTATATAATAAAATTGCCGAAAACAGCATAACGGATCTTTCGGCAGATGAAATAGTTTATCTTGCAGATCTTGCCACAAGGCTTGATATTTCCTTCCATTCAATAGAGGGAACTACCGATTCCGGTGTAGCATTTGATGAATTCAGACCCGATGAGGATGCTCTTTGGCAGCTGATACTTGATATTTTCTATATTTGTGAGGAATAAAAATAAAATGGAGAATAGTGAGAATACCAAAAACAAGCGAGAGAAGATACGTTTTGTTATTTGGGTGATCATCTTCATTGTTTTCGTTCTTGTTGCGGCGTCCTGCATAGGTGTTTGGGCATATCATGCGGTACTGCGGCGGGCAATGAGTGAGCTTTATAATGATGCGAGAGTTGAGCTTGAGGATATATCTCCGCCAAGTCTCGGAGAGAATATCGGTGAGATGATCTCCGGAATTCTCGGTGCTCCCGATAAAATAACGGAGGAGGATAAGAATCCATCCCCTCTTGCAAGGATCAATTTTGATCTGCTGAAGCAAACATCCCCGGATGTTTATGCCTGGATAGAGATACCCGGAACGGATGTTGCTTTTCCGATAGTTCAGCATCCGAAAAACAACAGCTATTATTTGCGCAAGGCAATAAACGGCGCTTATGATGTTACGGGCTGTATATATAGCCAAAATTATAATTCCAAGGATTTTTCGGATAAAAATACCGTCGTTTATGGTCACTATATGGACGATGGAACAAAATTCGGACCTCTCCTCTACTATATGGATGCAAAATTTTTCGAGGAACATCGAAGAATTGACATATATACGGAGACCGAGTGGCTTACCTATGAGGTGTTTGCCGCTATCCCCTTTAATACAAGGCATATTTTGAAGTCTTATAAGGGCGTTACCGATACCCACAGAGCCTTTCTTGAGGATGCGCTGTCGGTTACGGATGCCCGCGCTATCATAATGAAGGATGTGGAGATCGATCCCCAAAATGATAAGATCCTTACACTCTCCACCTGCCTTAAAACAGATACGAGAAGATATCTCGTTCTGGCAAAGCTTGTGAAATCACAATTATGTGAATAATTTTAAAATATATTTTTACTTAAAGGAGAAAAAATCATGAAAAAACTTGTATCCCTTCTTGTTCTCACAGCACTCGTTCTTTCTTCTCTCGCAGTATGCGTTTCCGCAAACGGAAGCCCTCGCGGAGAGATCACAAAGGCAGTTGAGGCTAACCCCACAGTAGTTGATGCAGCAGGAAATGCTGTTGAAAACATCGACACAACCGGTGGAGCACTCACAGAGTTTACTCATCACGATGAGGCTGCTGAGTATGTTCCCGACGAGGAGCAGTTCCATGAGCATTTCGGTCACGAATATGATGACTACAAGTTCTTCGGTTCTTTCGACCTCAGACTTACCGACCACGGTAAGAAGGTTGTTGGTGACGGTAAGCTTTCCGAAATCGAGCTCACAATCACTATCCCCGGTATGACAGCTGCAAACAACCCCACAGTATTCTATTTCGATGTTGAGCACGATATCTATCACATCATTGAGAATATCAGAGTTGAAGGCTCCACCATCACATTCAAGGCAATGCCTCTTACAGCTGCAAACAGCGAGGCAGCTCTCGCATCTCTTGATGCTCTTACAGTTTCCACACTTCTCTCTGCAGGCGCACCCCAGGTTTCCGATACTGATGTCGGTCACTACGGCGTGCTTTACACAGGCGCAATCACATCTCCCGCAACAGGTGTTCCCACCGCTGCATTCGTGATCGTTCTCGTTGTAGCTCTTGCAGGTGCTGCATTCGCAGGCAAGAAGATCTTTGCAAAGTAATTTAACATAATATGCGGCAGGGTCGATTTTTCGACCCTGCTTTTTTTGCTTATAAGGGGTAAATGGAATTTATCAAGCTGTTGCCGCGAGCATTGTAGTTGAAAGTTTTGATCGACCTTTTGAAAAAGGTCGATCAAAACTTTCCAATGACAGCGTCCTCACGCACCGACAAATCCCCGTTTACCAATATTTTTCATCCCAAAACAAAAAAATTTATATAACATCTTGAACTTTTAATATTTGTGTGATATAATAAGATGTTATATTATGTCTATCTAACAGGATAGGAGGAAATATTTTGGAAGAAACACTGAAATTGCGCTCGGGCGCTACTATCGGACTTCTTAAAAAAAGCGATCCCGATTTCCGCAAATACCTTACAAGAACGACTCTTTCTCAGCTTCATCTTCAGCCCGGCGGCGACCCCGTGGCTTTTACTTATTCACCCGACAGCGAGGATATCGTTTTCTATTTTGACCCACTTTTCGTAAAGGAAGCTCCCCCTGAGATATGGTACGGCAAAAGCGGTGAGAGCATGACCCTCCCAAGCGGAAACGTAATCGAGAAAATGAGCACAAGACGCGCCTGCGACAACGGCTTTTATTCAAAGGAACGTCTTGAGCAGATGTTCTATCGCCCCATCGAGGAACCGGTGGCTTATACAGTCCGTCAGGACGGCACAACGGTTTATTTCTATGATAAAAAAACCGCCCTGCGCCTTCCCATGATGTGCGTAAAATGCAATAAAAAGGTCAGATTCAAGCATAAGCTTTGCGAGTATTGCTATGAAGAGGAATTGAACATCCGACGCGCGGAGGGCGATAAGCACCGCAGTGCGTATTACGGTATGGACCCGAAAAAGATCCTCTTTTTCGATCTTGAGCTTACAGGATTTTATGCAAGAGACGAGATCATTTCCATCACCATCGTAAACGGTGCGGGTGAGCTTGTTATGGACACGCTTGTCAAGCCCGATCACACGAAAAAATGGAAAAAAACCGAAAAAATTCACGGCATAACTCCCGAAATGGTAGAGGATGCGCCGCTTCTTGTGGAGCTTGTGCCCACAATAAAGGAAATTTTTGAGAATTGCGACCGCCTCATTGCATACGGCGTTTCAACAGATTACAGTCACATTAAATATATTTATGACACCGAGGAGGAGCAGGAGGCTCTGCATAGCAAGGTTCGCTGCTGTGCAAACGAATTTGTCCGCTATGCCCATGAGCACCGCCCCGACGTTGTCCACGCAAGCCTTATTGACGCAATGGAGTGCTTTGGCATCGAATGGCAGGGCGTTCCCCACAGCTCGCTGGCAGACACCTATGCTTGCGCTGCGGTATGGGACAGACTTTTCCCCAATTATTATAAAAAAGAGGATTAAAGATATGTTTTTTGATAAGCTTTTCGGTGCGGATAAGCCTGCACCGCCCCAAACCGAGAATGCCACGCTTTTGACAACAACATATTCGCCCGAGGAAAGAGCCATAATCGAGAGCATTTTGCGTGATGCCGAGATGCCTTATCTTGCAAGAGAAAGAGGAACGGGCGAGGTCGTGAGAATAGTTATGGGTTCAAACAGCACCTTCGGATGCGATTTTTATGTTGACAAGGAAAATCTTGAGGATGCGCTTGCCCTCATTGCCTATGAAGAGGTAGAGGAAGAGCCTGTGGAAGGCTCCGAGGAGCTTTGATTTCTCTTGTTATTCAACGAATTTTAAAAATTAAGAGGTAAAAATGAAGGAGATCTTTCTTTGCAAATGCGGTGAGATAGTGCTCAAGGGCGCAAATCACAGCTTTTTTGAAAATGCTCTTATAAAGGAACTGAAATTCAGACTTAAGACCTTTGGCGCGGTTAAGGTAAGCCATGCCCAAAGCACGGTTTATGTTGAACCTTCGGAGGGGGTCGATCTTGACGGAGTTTTTGACGCGCTTACGAGAGTTTTCGGAATCGTCACCATTGAGCGTGCAGCCGTCAGCGAAAAGGATATGGATGCCATTAAGGCGACAATAAGAGAATATATTCCCGCATTTATGTCGGATAAAAGGACATTTAAGGTGGAGGCGAAGCGTGCCGATAAGCGTTTTCCGCTGAAATCCCCCGAAATTGCGGCAGAAAGCGGCGGTGCAGTGCTTTCCGCGTGTCCGTTTTTGCGCGTAAATGTTAAAAAACCCGATGTTATTGTGCGTGTAGAGGTAAGAGAAAATGCCGCCTATATCAGCGCCGGCTCATTTAAGGGCGCAGGCGGTATGCCCGTCGGCACAAACGGAAAGGGACTTTTGCTCCTTTCGGGCGGAATAGATTCCCCGGTTGCCGGATATATGATGGCAAAGCGCGGCGTTAAGATAGATGCCGTTCATTTTGAAAGCTTCCCATATACAAGCGAAAGAGCCAAGGAAAAGGTGCTTGAGCTTGCAAGATTGGTAACAAAATATTCGGGCAGCATGCTCGTTCATGTGGTTTCTCTGACAAAGGTTCAGGAGGAGCTTGCAAAGAACTGCGATGAGGAGTATTTTACTCTCCTTCTGCGCCGTTATATGATGGCTATCGCGGAAAAAATCGCCGAGAAGAATGATTGCCTTGCCTTAATTACAGGCGAAAGTGTCGGTCAGGTGGCATCACAGACAATGCAGGCGATCGCGGTTACAAATGCGACGGTCTCTATGCCCGTTTTCCGTCCCTGCATAGGTATGGATAAAGAGGAGATCGTTCAGATCTCAAGAAAAATAGATACATTTGAAACATCGATACAGCCCTATGAGGATTGCTGTACCGTGTTCACCCCCCGTCATCCCAAAACCAAGCCCGAGCTTGCCAAAGTTCTTGAGCAGGAAAGAAAGCTTGATTTTGATGCTCTCGTTGCAGAAGCGGTGGAAACCAAGGAGGAAATCTATATCCACTATGAAGCGTGATTTTTGAGAAAGGAGCTTCGCTATGGCGGAAAAAGAAAAGCTGAAAATTCCTTATCCTGTCATAGTTGAGGGAAAATACGACAGGCTTCGATTGATAAGCGTCACCAACGCGCAGATATACACCACAGACGGCTTTGGTGTTTTTTCAAAGGGCGAAAAGCTTGCTCTTTTCCGCGCGCTTTCCGAAAAAACGCCCATAATACTTCTCACCGACAGCGACGGTGCGGGAAAGCTTATTCGCTCTCATATTGCGTCCTCGATCCCGCGCGAAAGGCTTATCCAGCTTTATATTCCGCAGATAAAGGGCAAGGAAAAGAGAAAAGCGGAGCCATCAAAGGAAGGCACTCTCGGAGTTGAGGGCATGGAAAGAGAGCTTTTGCGCTCTATTCTCGCGCCTTATGCGGTGAATGACGAAAACGCGCCCGATGCCTACTCAATGTCACTTGAAAATCCGCTTTCAAAGGCTGATTTTTACCGCGACGGTCTTTCGGGCAGAGATGACAGCGCAAAAAAGCGCGATGCTCTTGCAAAAATGCTGTCGCTTCCCGCCGGAATGACCGCAAATGCACTTCTTGCGGCGCTGAAGCTGCTTCTAACATATGACGAATATCTTGAAAAGGTAAAGAAATTATGACCGAAAAGAATTCTATTGATATAAAAATGGTTAGCACAGCCGCCCTTGCCTATCTTGGCGACTGCGTTATTGAAATATGCACCCGCACCTTTCTTGTGGAGGTTGGAATTTCAAGCTCGCGGCATCTCAATGCCGAGGCACTGAATTTTGTACGCGCTCCCGAGCAGGCAGAGGCGATGCATCGTATTCTTGATATTTTGACCGAAGAGGAAGAGTGCGCATACCGCAGAGGAAGAAACATCGGTCATACAAACACACCGAAAAACTGCACCACGGCACAGTACAGACAGGCAACGGGATTTGAGGCTCTTTTCGGATATCTTCATCTTGAGGGCAAGCAGGAGAGAATAAAGGAGCTTTTCGATATTGCCTATGCTCCCACACTTGAGGAAATAAAAAACAAACAGGAAAATTTATAAATTATATACAAGGAGAAAATATATGGAAAACATCAATGTAAAGATCACAGTACAGAATTTTGGAGAGATGGAGCTTGAGCTTTATCCCGAAAAGGCACCGAAAACTGTTGAAAACTTTGTTATGCTCGTAAAATCGAATTTTTATGAGAACCTCATATTCCACAGAGTTATCCCCGGCTTTATGATCCAGGGCGGCGGCTTTGATTCATCCATGAATGATACAAATGCGGCTTCCATCAAGGGCGAATTTGCCGCAAACGGCTTCCCCCAGAACGATATTAAGCACAAGAGAGGCGTTATCAGCATGGCAAGAACCATGATCCCCAATTCCGCTTCCTCTCAGTTCTTCATTATGCACAATGATTCTCCCCATCTTGACGGTCAGTATGCCGCATTCGGTATCGTAACAAAGGGCATCGAGGTGGTTGATAAGATCGCCGCTGTTCCCACAGGCAATTATGGCTACCACAGTGACGTTCCGAAGGAGCCTGTTATCATAGAAAAGATAGAAATAATCTAAAAAGAAAAGTTGAGCCATTTTTTGGCTCAACTTTTTTATTAAAAATATCAGAGAATTCCGAGATACTCCAGAAGCTTGATGAAGTGTCCACCAACAACGCTTCTGTGCTGGAAGCCCCTCATTTGTGCGGTATCCGTGAAATACCAGTCTGTCATGGGTACGCGTCGGGCGTGAAATTATATGCATTCCAGAGCGAATTTGCAAATATTTCAAAATCCTCTCTGCTTTGTGCAAGGGTCGCTGTCCAGAGCAGCCAATCGCTCTTTGTGTATTCTGCGCGGTTGTCAAGGGGAAGTCCGTATGGACGAAGCTGTCTCTTATAGCCTGCGATCACGCTTTCGAAAATACCCTTTGGCATAATGCCAAGGCCAAACATCTTATCCCAAACGATATTATACTTCATGCTGAAGCTGCCGTCTTTGTCAAAGGCGAGCTTATATGTGCCGTCGCTATCACTTGAATATGCTGCTGAACCGGTGCGTTTTCTGTCTGTCCAATGGGTGGTATTTCTGTCTGTCAGCTTGTCTGCAGCAGACCAAACGCTGAAATAAGGGTCTATAGCAATGAGGGGATAGGCGGGTGCTCTGATCTTCATATACAAAACCTCCAAGTTTTTTCTTTTATAATAACACAAAAATGATGGATTGTAAATGATAATTTCTGTTTTTTAATTGACATTTTCTCCATTTTTGTCCACTTGGGCGTTGTGTCTGCTGTTTTGCTTAAAAACCTGTGGTTTTCCAGTGGTAAATATTAACAGTATGTAAATTTTCGGGTAAATGCCAAAAAAACGGTTTTTTGTTTGTGCTTTTTTTAGGGTAAATTTGCAAAGAGTATTGACAAATCAAAAAAAATGTGGTAATATACAGATACTATTATCATAGGATGAATAGGTGTCTCGATTGGTATTTTCGGTATGCATATATATTGTGGTAATGAAAGGAAACAGTTGGAATTCTTTTCTTGTGTCTTTCGCAATCATGTACATATGTGTGATTACAGTATTTGCGGGTGTAGCAAAGGTTGTCTATTAGAAATGTAAATTACGGAATGAAAGATTTTGAAGTTGCGGATGTATATACCGAGCTATCTCTGATATTAAATTCTCAAAGAGCCAAGGGTTCAGACAAAAATGTTGTCATGTCCCGTGCAAAAGCATT
>JAZROG010000153.1:0-28298 GCA_045648605.1 Eubacteriales bacterium
CCTCGACGTCCCATTTGTCATTTAAAAATCTCTGGTAATTTCACATCTTCTAGGGACGTCGAGGTCGCCGTCCCCTACAGATTTGCGTTTTTCATCTCACCGATAAATTCCTGTTTATCTGTGAAAATCATTTGCAGATCCCTCGGCAAGCTCGGGATGACTCCCTGTGGCTGTTTGTCTATTTTTCTACATGAAATAAAAGGAAATCTCACGTCTTTACAAAAATGCTCCTCCCCCACGAGTCATCCCGAGCCTGCCGAGGGATCTATGAACACTAAAGGATGATAAACCCACAGAATGAAGTTATCCGTTAATGCTAATAAATCCTGCGTTCAGAATGACGAGCAAGGCAGGAGAGAGGAAAACATTAAATATCTTTTTTGTTTGTAAGTTTTGGTCAAACTTTTTCAAAAGTTTGTGCGAGCGTTCCGTCACCGCCGGTGGCCGCCGCAGCGGCGAAACTCCCCCGCCCTCTCCAAAAAGAATAGGGGTCGAGCAGAATACAGCTTGACCCCAATTTGGTTATTTGTTTTGTATTATCACTGATTTATCGCCTTTGTTCTCCATTTTCCGCGCATATAGAATACGGTGGTAAGAACAGCGCCAAGCACCCATGAGCAGAGAAGCGATATCTGGATACATTCCTTGATACCGTAAGGAAGCTCGGGGGTTCTTGTGAGATAAGATATACCGTATGCCAGAGGAACACGCGCCACAACGGTTGTGATAAGGGAAATCCACATAGGTGTTACCGTATCACCCGCTCCGCGCATAATGCCCGAAAGGCTCTGTGTCACCGCCATTGCGATATATCCCGCAGCAAGAATGAACATCAGGCGGTAGCTCATCTCCACAAGCTCCTTTGTATCCGTGAAGAGCCACATAAGCTTGTCACCGAAAAGAAGGATAAGGGCAGTAATTGCAGCAGAGCAGCCGACAGCCATAATAGTTCCCTGCTTTGCACCCTTTGAAACTCTGTCATAAAGACCTGCACCAACATTCTGACCTGCATATGTTGTAAGCGCTGTACCAAATGAGAAATTGGGCATCATCGCAAAGCCGTCAACTCGCATAACAACGATATTGGCGGCAATAAACTGATCTCCGAAGCAGTTTGTAAGCGACTGCACTATTATCATAGCCGAGGAGAAGATCGCCTGAGTGAGTCCCGCGGGAAGTCCGAGACGGATTATTGTTTTTACATAATGAGCGCGGGGGCGGAGATATTTGAGCTTGAAATCGAAATGCTCTCTCATTCTCGCAAGCTTTATGAAGCACAGGATCGAGGAAATTATCTGTGCAATGATGGTTGCAAGAGCAACACCCGCAACACCCATTCGGAGAGATGCCACAAAATAGATGTCAAGAGCGATATTTATAACTGTTGCCACAAGAAGATAGATAAGGGCAGAGACCGAATCTCCCATTCCTCTTATTATACCGCTGAGGATATTGTAAAATGCCAGACCCGCAATACCGAGAATTGAGATGACAAGATAATCCTCACAGGCATCGAAGATGGTATAGTCCGTATAGCCCTCAATTAAGGTAGTGGGCGTATTCAGTGCCGTAAGAAGCGGTCTGACAAAGGGAGTTGCAACGAGCATAAGGAAAACGCTGCTGATAAGAGTGACGGTTATGCAATTTCCGATGGTCTGGGAAAGCGCTTCTCTGTTTTTCGCTCCAAAATATTGGGACACCATGACGCTTGCGCCTGCAGAAATACCAATAAAGAGAACAAGGAGAAGATTTGTAACGGGAACAGCGATTCCAACCGCCGCAAGGGCGTTGTCTCCAATAAATTTACCTACTACAATGCTGTCCACAGTGCTGTAAAGCTGCTGTGCGATATTTCCGATGAGCATGGGGAGAGTAAAAATCAAAATACTCTGCCATGGAATGCCGACGGTCATGTCCGTTGGCGCAAAAAGCTTTTTTAATGAATGAGACTTTGACATAATTTTCTTTATTTAACCTCTTTTAATAAAATTCGGAAGATATTATACCACATTTTTTCTTTTTTTGCAATAGAAACTTCAAGGAAAAAGGTTTTTGAGAAAAAATTGTATAAAAATTCAAAAAAACTCTTGACAAACAGGCGAGAGGGTGGTATAATACCTGCATAACACTTTAGCAAGCTAAAGTTCTAAAGGCGATGATCGAAAAGGAGTACGCCCCGTGAAAGTCCAACGAGAGCTGTCGGATGGTGCGAGACAGTGACGAGTAAGGAGCGGAAATACATTTCGGGAGCTGCGCACCGAAATCGAGCGGGTTAAAGATGCAAGGCGGAAGCGCGAGGCTTCAAGACCCAAGCGAGTGTAGGCTGTGACGATAGCCACCGTAATATGGCAGGACGCATGGTGGTGCGCCCATGAGGTCTTCTCTGTAAGGGGAGGACGAAGCAGAGTGGTAACGCGGCATAGCTGTCTCTTTATCGGAAGATACGGGGGCATTTTTTGTTTTCGTATCGCAAATGAAGAATACTTCCGGAAAAGTCCGGTCGTAATATAGAAACATATTTTTAAGGAAAAAAAATCATGAAAAACTCAAGAAAAGTACTTTCCCTCATTATGGCGGCTCTTATGCTCGTCAGCACACTCGCATTTGCATCCTGCGGTAAAGAAGCAGGCAGCACAGGCGGAGCTTATAACCTTCCCATCGTTTGCGGCGAAACATGTCTTAATGACGTTTGCGGCGTTGCAACATACGGCGTAAACTACTACAACCTCGGTGTTGCCGCAGGTGATATGGCAGCTGACATCCTTCTTGACGGCGCAGATGTATCCGCAATGCCCGTTCAGCTCGATCCCGCTCCCGCACTTTCCGTAAATACAAAGGTTGCAGGTGAGATCGGCTTCACAATTCCCGAGTCTGTTTCCTCAAAGGCAGGCACAGGTGACACAACGATCGCTGTTACTCCCGTAGCTGAGGCTATTGTAGCCGAGGGCGGTGACTTTACAGTAGGTATCCTCCAGCTCGTTCAGCACGTTGCTCTTGACCAGTCAAATAAGGGCTTCCAGGATCAGCTCTCCGTTCGTATGAGCGAGGCAGGCAAGACTGTTACAATTCTTGACCAGAACGCTGCAGGCGACCAGTCCAATAACGTAACAATTTCCGATTCCTTCGTAGCTCAGGGCGTTGACCTTATCTACACTATCGCAACATCCTCCGCACAGGCTGCAGCTGCTGCAACTGAGGAATCAAAGACTCCCGTTCTCTTCTGTGCTGTAACAGACCCCGTTTCTGCAGGTCTTGTTGCTTCCATGGATGTTCCCGGCGGCAATGTTTCCGGTGTTTCCGATATCAACCCCGTTGCTGATCAGATCAACCTTATCGCTGAGCTTCTCGGCAAGGATGATGTAAAGATCGGTCTCCTCTTCACATCCGCTGAAACAAACTCTGTATTCCAGATAGGTCTTGCAAAGGCTGAATGTGAAGCAAAGGGCTATGAATTCGTTGAAAAGGGTATTGGCGATATCAACGATATCGAGGCAGCATTCACAGCACTTGCAGCTGCAGGCGTTGATGCTATCTATATCCCCACAGACAACGTTCTTGCAAACGGTGCGGCTAATATCCACTCTGTAAATATCGGCGGATAAAGCTAACCCAAGCATAATTTAAAAAAAAGGACAATTTGTAAAAATGTTTGGAACAATAACAGCCGGTGTGAGCCAGGGCTTTATCTGGGCAGTGCTTGCACTTGGCGTATATATTTCCTTCAGACTGCTTGACTTTGCGGACCTTAGCTGCGAGGGTAGCGTTACCCTCGGTGCTTCTCTTGCCGCAATGCTGATCTGGAAGGGAGTTGATCCTTTTCTCGCGTCTCTCGTTGCCTTCTGCGGCGGCTGCATTGCGGGAAGTGTTACCGGTGTCCTCACCACAAAGCTGAAGATACCGCCTATCCTCTCGGGAATCCTTACCATGATATCCCTTTATTCCATCAATATTCATATAATGAGTCTGGCAACAGGCGCATCGGGTACCGCAAACCTCTCGCTGCTTACCTTCAAGAAGGAAACTATCTATGGTATGCTCCGTGAGCTTACCGGACTTGAGAAGAACTATGTAACTCTTCTCTGCGGTGTGGTTTTTGCCGCAGTCATTATCATGATCCTCTATTGGTTCTTCGGAACAGAGCTTGGATGCACCATCCGTGCCACAGGCTCAAATGAAAAGATGTGCCGCGCACAGGGTATAAATACAGATACCGCAAAGATACTCGGTCTTGCCATTTCAAACGGTATGATCGCGCTCGCAGGCTCTCTTCTCTGCCAGAATCAGAATTTCTCGGATGTAAATATGGGTGTCGGAGCTATCGTTATCGGTCTTGCATCCATCATCATCGGTGAAACTATATTTATGAAGGTCAAGAATTTCGCCCTCAGGCTTCTCGGAATCGTTGTTGGCTCCGTGATCTACCGCGTGGTCGTTTCGGTCGTTATCTTCTCCGGAATGCCCTCCACTGACCTTAAGCTTATGACCGCCGTTATCGTTATGGTGGCTCTTAGCCTTCCCATCATCAAAAATGCTTTCTATGCTTCCTCCAAGAAGCGCAAGCTGAAGGCAGAGAATGATGCGGATGAAAACGAGAAGGAGGTGGCAGAAAATGTCTGATAGCAAAATAATGCTTGAGCTGAAAAATGTCACAAAAACCTTCAATCCCGGTACTGTTAATGAAAAGATCGCTATGAATCGCCTTTCTCTTAATGTAAATAAGGGAGATTTCATAACAGTTATCGGCGGAAACGGTGCGGGTAAATCCACACTTATGAATGCCGTTACAGGCGTTTTCGGTGTTGACAGCGGTAAGATAATCCTTGACGGTATTGATATTACTCATTTTGCCGAGCATAAGAGAGCTAAATTCTTCGGCAGAGTTTTCCAGGATCCTATGATGGGAACTGTTCCCGATATGGAGATTCAGGAAAATCTCGCGCTTGCTTACAGAAGAGGTAAGCCTCACGGTCTCGGTTGGGGTATAAACGCAAAGGAAAGAGCTCTTTACCGCGAGCAGCTTTCCCGCCTCGGTCTTGGACTTGAGAACAGAATGAGCGCAAAGGTAGGTCTGCTTTCGGGCGGTCAGAGACAGGCGCTGACCCTTCTCATGTCAACCCTTGTGCGCCCAAAAATGCTCCTTCTTGACGAGCATACCGCGGCGCTTGATCCGAAAACTGCGGAAAAGGTGCTTAAGCTCACCGACGAGATAGTTGGCGAGGACAATCTTACCACCCTTATGGTAACTCACAATATGCAGAATGCTATCGATTACGGTAACAGACTCATTATGATGTGGGACGGTAAGGTAATTCTCGACATCGCGGGCGAGGAAAAGAAAAACCTCACAGTCGAAGCGCTCCTGAACGCATTTTCAAAGGCAAGCGGAAGCGCATTTTCAAATGACAGAGCACTTCTTTCTTAAAAATTAAATCTACAAAGGGGCTGAAAAATCAGTCCCTTTTTGTTTTCCCGAAGGCTATGTAAAAAACAGCATAAAAAATAGCATTTGACATCTATCAAAAAACATCAAATGCTATTCTTTTTCGAATTTGATTATATCCGACACTTCACAATCCAATGCGTAACATAATGCATCAAGTGTTTTTGTGCTTATTGCTTCCCCTCTTTTCATGCGATGAAAAGTGTTTGCAGAAAAACCTTGTTTGAAAATCAAATAATATTCCGTAATATCCTTTTTAAAAAGTGTCTCATAAAATGGCTTATAACTAATCAAATACATCACCCTTTATAATTTTATCATACTCAAGCTCTTGACAATACTCAATATATTGAGTATAATTATAATAAATAATCTGTGAGTGGGTTTATTCATATATGTGGTTCGAAAAATTTTTCTTACAATCAAATAAATGGAACAACAGAAAAGGCACTTACGGTTTTGAAAGCCATAAGTGCCTTTTCTATATAAAATATCAATCGTCTTCCGGGTCGTTGAAATAATCCTTATCAAAAAACTCAGACAGGGTGATATCCGCCCCTTCGCAAAAACGCTTTAAAGTAATAACCTTTGAGCATTTTGTTCTTCCTTTAATAAGGTCATAGATTGCCGATGGTGACATTCCGCCCCTCAAAGCGATATCGCATATGTTACTGCCTCGCTCTTTACAAATTTCCTCTATGCGCTTTATGATAGCATCATTTAAATTCATAACTATATCCTATCTATAATTTTGTGGAGTTCCACAATTATTATAGGTAAATATAAAAATATTATCTCGTGGAGTTCCACGATATTGACTTATTTTTTGATTAGAGGTATAATATATCGTGGTATTCCACGAAAATAGAGGTAAAAATTATGATAATAGCTTTTGCGGGGCACTCTCTTATCTCTTCCTATGCCAAGGTTAAGAAAATGGTAAAAGAGAATATAAGAAAAAATATTGCTGATGGAGCCCTTGTCACCTGTTACCTTGGAGGATACGGTGATTTTGACGAAATTTGTGCCCGTGCATGTAAAGAATTAAAGGAAGAGCATTACGATATTGAGATTATTTATGTTACTCCTTACATCAGTATATCGGCGCAAGACAAAATTAAAAATATGGAGAAAGACGGTTTATGTGATATGTTGATTTATCCGCCAATTGAAAATGCTCCGCCCCCACGAGTCATCCCGAGCCTGTCGAGGGATCTATGAACGCTAAAGGAGGATAAACAACAAATAATTTCTCCCTTGTTTAAAGTTTTGATCGACCTTTTTTAAAAGGTCGCGTGGTCAAGCGTACGAGCGCTTGCCGCCACCGCAGTGGCGGAACTCCCCCACTTAATTCCAATTTCTCAATTTGAATTTTTTAAAACGGCAAAAATGGGCGTTTTTCAAAAGAATAAAAAAATTTTTAAAAAACTCTTGCAAAATGGAAAAAAGTGTGATATAATACACAAAGTAAACATGATACCTTGAGAGTGGGCGAAAGTCCACTCTCAATTTGTTGTGTAAATATTTTTTGAAAGGATACTTTTAAAGGCATGGCAAAAAAGGGCGGAAATGTTGTAAATGCCGTAAGGGAAATCGCAGAGCCTCTTGCGGAAAGTCTCGGATATTTTATCTGGGATGTTGAATATGTGAGAGAAGGCGCACAGTGGTATCTTCGCATTACCATCGACAGCGAGGAGGGCATCGACATAAATGACTGCGAGAAGATGCACAGAGCTATCGACCCGCTACTTGACGAGGCAGACCCCATCGAGGATGCTTACACTCTTGAGGTAAGCTCTCCCGGAATCGAAAGAGACCTTAAAAACGATATGCAGATCGAGGCCTGCAAGGGCTGGGATGTTGAAATTAAGCTTTATGCACCTCTTGACGGCTCAAAGCTCTATCGCGGAGTCCTTCTCGGACTTACGGATGATGGCGGTGTGGCAATACAGATAGAGGGCATGGAAGAGCCAAAGGTATTTGCGCGCGAAAGTGTTGCAAAAATAAATACCGTTTTTGATTTTGACTAATAAAAATAACATATAATATTGAAAGGACAAAAAAATGAACGCAGAATTTTTCACCGCTCTCGAGCTTCTCGAGAAGGAAAAAGGAATTCCCCAGGAGTATATGTTTGAAAAGATCGAGGCTGCTCTCGTTGCCGCTTATAAGAAGGAGCATGGCAACAATATCAACGTGAGAGTCCTCATCGACCCCGTAAAGAAAGACGTTAAGGTATATCAGCAGAAGACAGTTGTTGAGGTTGTTGAAAACCCCGTTGCGGAGATCTCCCTTGAGGACGCAAAGGCTCTCTCAAAGAGAAATGTTCTGGGCAAGGTGCTTGAAACAGAGCTTAAGACAAAGAATTTCCGCCGTCTCAGCGCAGGCGCGGCAAAGAATGTTATCATCCAGGGCATCCGCGAGGCTGAAAGAAGAGCTATGCAGGAGGCTTATGAGAATAAGCGCGAGGAGATCATCACAGCAAAGGTCAGCAAGGTGGATAACGAAACAGGAAATGTTATCATCGAAACAGACACAAGCACAGCAGTGCTTCTTAAGAGTGAGCAGATACCCGGTGAGATTCTCAGAGTCGGTGATAAGATAAAGGTATTCGTAACAGAGGTAAATAAGGAGATCCGCGGACCTCTCGTAACACTTTCCCGCTCACATTCGGGGCTTGTAAGAAGAATGTTCGAGCTTGAGGTTCCCGAAATTCAGGACGGAATCGTTATCGTTAAGGGCGTTGCAAGAGAAGCAGGCTCAAGAACGAAGATCGCAGTTTATTCAAGAGATGAGGATGTTGATGCAGTGGGCGCTTGTATCGGTAACAAGGGCATGAGAATTGCCGCTGTTGTTGACGAGCTTGGCGGCGAGAAGATCGACATCATAAATTACAGCGAAACACCCGAGGAATATATCAAGGCGGCGCTCTCACCCGCGGCGGTGCTTTCCGTAACCCTTGACGGCGAAAGAAGCTGCAAGGTAACCGTTGCTCCCGACCAGCTTTCCCTTGCCATCGGTAAGGAAGGTCAGAACGCGCGTCTTGCTGCCAGACTTACAGGCTTTAAGATCGACATAAAGGCTGAATAATTCAAAATATCCGAGGAAAACGGAGGTGAGCATTTTGGCGGAAAAGCAGAAGAAGCAACCCGAAAGACAATGTATGGGATGCAACGAAAAAAAACTCAAAAAGGAGTTTATAAGGATCGTAAGGACCCCCGAAGGGGCGGTGGAGCTTGATTTCACAGGCAAAAAAAGCGGCAGAGGAGCTTATATCTGCCATAGCAAGACCTGTCTTAAGAAGGTAAGGAAAAGCGGCAGAATTGCAAAGCTTTTTGAATGTGCCATCGCAGACGAGGTTTGGAATGCTCTTGAGGAGGAGCTTGCGGATTGAGTACGGATAAGCTTAAAATGACAATAGGCCTTGCGGCAAAGGCAGGCAAGGCTGTCTATGGAACACCTCTTATATGCGAGAGTCTCAGAATGACGGGAGACAAAAAATGTACCCTTGTTCTTGAGGGCTCGGACAGCTCGGAAAACACACATAAAAAGCTTTCGGACAAATGTGCCTTTTACGGAGCGGAGCTGATAAGACTTCCAATAACGATGGAGGAGCTCAGCAGCGCAATCGGAAAAAAAAGCACCGTTGCCGCAGTGGGAATAAAGGACAAAGGACTTGCCGTGGCAATAATGACGAAGCTTAAGGAAATATCGCCACCCTCGTGACGTTTTTGATATAACGAATTATTCATCAAAGAAAGAAAGGGAGTTTTGCCGCACGGCAGAACAAGGATTTATTATATGGCAGCAAATAATCAGTTTAAGATAAACCAGCTTGCAAAGGATATGGGAATTAAGGGCAAGGAGCTGACCGACATCCTCACCGCAAAGGGCTTTGAGGTAAAGGCACAGGCAGCTCTTGAAGCTACCGAGTTCGATGTCCTTATGGAGAACCTTACAAGAGCAAATCAGATCGAAAATATATATGACTATATCGACGGCATGACCTTTATCCCCTCAAAGAATAAGCCTGCAGAGGAGAAAAAGGTAGAGCCTAAAAAGGTTGAGGCTAAGGCAGAGGAAAAGAAACCCGAGCCTAAAAAGGTAGAGCCTAAGGCAGAGGAAAAGAAGCCCGAGCCTAAAAAGGTAGAGGTTAAGGCAGAGGAAAAGAAGCATGAGCCTAAAAAGCCTGAATTCAAGGCTGAAGAAAAGAGACCCGAGGTCAAAAAGCCATTTGAGAGAGACAACAGACAGGGCGGCGACAGAAAGCCCGGCTTTGACCGTCCCCAGGGACAGGGTCAGAGACCCCAGGGCGACCGCTTCTCCGACAGACCCTTTGACAGAGGCGATAAAAAGCCCTTTGAGAGAGACAACAGACAGGGCGGCTTTGATAAAAACAAGGGACAGCACAGAGGTCAGGGCGGATTCAGACAGACAAATCCCGGTGAGGACTATGTTCCCTCCGCTCCAAAGCCGAAGTTCCAGCATCAAGCTATCGTAAGAGGACAGACCCCCAAGGGAACTGTCAATCAGCCAAGCCAAAGAGGCGCAACAAGAGTTGTTGACACCCGTTCAAGCACAGTTGACCTTTCAAAATACGATGAAAGACTTGAGACCTTCGTTGCCGATTCCCACAATATGCGCGGAGAGAAGCAGAAGCTCAAGAAGCAGAATAATCGCGATCCTTATCGCAAGAATAAGGAAGAATTTGTTAAGAAGCCTCAGCAGCCTGTAAAGAAGAAGCCTCTTGAGATCACCATTCCCGATGAAATTTCGGTTGGTGAGCTTGCTTCAAGACTTAAGGTGGTTGCAGGTGAGGTCATAAAGAGACTTATGATGATGGGTGTTATGGCAACCGTCAATCAGATAATCGACTATGATACAGCATACCTTGTTGCAGACGAGCTTGGCGCTATCGCAACAAAGGAGGTTGTTGTTACAATCGAGGAAAAGCTCTTTGACGAGACAGAGGACAGCGAGGAGAGCCTTGAGGGCCGCGCACCCGTTGTCTGCGTAATGGGTCACGTTGACCACGGTAAGACCTCTATCCTTGACGCTATCAGAAATACTCATGTAACAACAGGTGAGGCAGGCGGAATCACTCAGCATATCGGTGCATACCGCGTTGAGATCGATGGCAAGCCTATCACATTCCTTGATACCCCCGGTCACGAGGCGTTTACCGCAATGCGTGCAAGAGGTGCAATGGCAACAGATATTGCCATCCTCGTTGTTGCTGCGGATGACGGTATCATGCCCCAGACCATAGAGGCTATAAACCATGCAAAGGCTGCGGGAATTGACATTATCGTTGCCATCAACAAGATGGATAAGCCCACAGCTAATCCCGATGCCATCAAGCAGGAGCTTACCGCATATGATCTCGTTCCCGAGGAATGGGGCGGTGACGTTATCTGCGTTCCCGTTTCGGCTCTTACCAGAATGGGTATAGATGACCTTCTTGAAACAGTCCTTCTCGTTGCCGAGGTCAAGGAGCTTAAGGCTAACCCGCAGAGACGCGCAAAGGGTATCGTTATCGAGGCTAAGCTCGATAAGGGAAGAGGTCCTGTTGCAACAGTGCTTGTTCAGAACGGTACTCTTCATCAGGGCGATATCGTTATCGCAGGCAGCTCGGTTGGTCATGTTCGTCTCATGACAGACCATACAGGTAAGGCGCTTAAGAGCGCAGCTCCCTCCGTTCCCGTTGAGATCATCGGTCTTGCAGATGTTCCGAGCGCAGGTGATGAATTCCAGGCGGTCGAGGACGAAAGAATGGCAAGAACCCTTGCAGATCAGCGTAAGGACAAGGCAAAGGAAGAGATCTTCAAGGCAAATGCAAGAGCAAACCTCAATGACCTCTTTGCACAGATCGCAGAGGGCGTTAAGGACCTTAATATCATCGTTAAGGCAGACGTTGGCGGAAGCGTTGAGGCGGTAAAGGCATCCCTTGAAAAGATATCCAACGAAGAGGTTAAGGTTAAGGTCATCCATGCCGCAACCGGTGGTATCACAGAGGGTGACGTTACATTCGCTGCTGCTTCCAATGCTATTATCGTAGGCTTTAACGTTCGTCCCGATAAGACGGCTCTTGACAGCGCAGAAAGACAGAATGTTGATGTTCGCACATACCGAGTAATCTATGAGTGCATCGAAGAGATCACAGCGGCGATGAAGGGTATGCTTGCTCCCAAATATCGTGAGGCACTTCTCGGTCATGCCGAGGTTCGTCAGACTATCCATGTTCCCAATGTCGGAACTATCGCAGGATCTTATATCCAGGACGGTAAGGTTACCCGTCAGTCACAGATCAGAGTCGTTCGCGACGGTATCGTTATCTTTGAGGATAAGATCTCCTCTCTTAAGAGATTCAAGGACGATGCAAAAGAGGTTGCAACAGGCTATGAATGTGGTATAGGTCTCGAAAGATTCAACGATATCAAGGTCGGAGATATTCTTGAAGCCTATATTATGGAAGAGATCGAACGCTGAACGGAGTGACGGAATTGAAATACGAAAAATCCTGCGGAGCCATAGTGCTCCGCAGAGACAAATTTGATCCCCGTCGGATGTTTTTGCTTGTTATCCGCCAATATAAGGGCGGCCCGGTATCCTTTCCCAAGGGACACGTTGAGGAGGGAGAGACCGAGATGCAGACAGCCGAAAGGGAGGTCTATGAGGAGACGGGCGTGCTTATCAGCATAAAGGACTCCTTCAGAGAGACCATAAGATACAGCCCCACAAGGGGTGTTGAAAAGGACGTAGTCTATTTTCTTGCTTATACCGAAAGACGCGCTCTTCGCGCACGCAAGGGCGAGATCGCCGAGGCCTTCTGGATCGATGTCAGAAGAGCCAACAGCACCCTTGAGCACGAAAACGATCGCTATGTTCTCTCGCGTGCCCTCGCATACATAGAAGAAGAGGAGGGCGCAAAGGTTTAAAGCAAAAAATAATGTATTTTACATCTGTTTTTTGTGATTGTACTGTTCCTGTTGATAAACAATAATTTATCGGTGAGATACGATGGTGAAATTATACCATTTATCATCTTGATATGCTTATAGATCCTTCGACTCCGTTTCACTGCGCTCAGGATGACTCGTGGCGGTCGTTTGCTTATTTTTCTATGTGAAGTAACAGATAATTTCACGTCAGCATGACTATTCACCCACTTGGGTCATCCCGAGCCTGTCGAGGGATCTACGAACAATTATCTCTCATAAACAGTGTTATGTCACCCTGAGCGAAACAAATCGCCTATGGCGAGTTGTGAGTCGAACTCCGCAGGAGCGGCACACCGTGCCGGGGTATGGCTAACAGCTTGATAAATTATTGTTTGCACTCACAAAAACTTGTTAAGATGCTTATAATTTTTTGGTTTACCCATTGTAAAAATATGGTTGGTTCATATTATCCAAAGCATACGCATCATGGAAAGCTCCATGATGTAATAGCACATGTCGGCTCGTTTGTGCGAAAAAACACTGTTTTTGTAATTGCGGTGCTTTTGGCCCTCATTACAAGCTTAATAGTGCCGCCTGATGGAGAGTATATTTCATATTTTGATTTCAAAACTCTCACCTGCCTTTTTTGCACGCTTGCCGTCATTTGTGCACTGAAAAATGTTAAATTTTTCACAAAGATAGCGGAAGCCATCGTCTCCCTTGCAGGAAATGCAAGAATGGCGATACTGATGCTGGTATGCATAACCTTTATCGGGTCTATGCTTATCGCAAATGACATGGCTCTGCTCACCTTTCTGCCGCTGGGCTACTATCTGCTGACCAGCACAGGCAAGGAAAAATACATGGCATATACCTTTGTTATGCAAAATATTGCCGCAAACCTCGGTGGAATGCTCACACCCTTCGGAAATCCGCAAAATCTCTATATTTATGAAAAATTCTCCATCCCAAATGGCGAATTTATGAGAATTATGTTTCCCTCATTTGCACTTGCGGTCAGCCTTATTATTCTTTGCTGCCTGCCCATAAAGAGGGAGAAGCTCACTCTTAAGGGTCGTGATTTTGCACCGCTCCCAAAAGTGAAAACAGCACTTTATCTTGCGCTTTTTGCTTTTTCCGTGGCGCTGGTTTTCCGAATAGTGCCATATTATGTGGGACTTATTCTCATTCCCAACGCGCTGCTTTTTCTTGACAGAAAAGCACTGCACGATGTGGATTACATATTGCTTTTCACCTTCGTTGCATTTTTCATCTTCGCTGGAAATATGTCGAGGATCGAGGCGGTAAGAGAGGTATTTTCCTTCCTTCTCGAAAAAAATACTCTTGTCTTTTCGGCTCTCTCCTGTCAGGTGATAAGCAATGTGCCATCAGCCATTTTGCTTTCACAATTTACGGAGAATTATGCGGAGCTGCTTGTGGGAGTAAATATAGGCGGAACGGGTACAATAATCGCATCACTTGCAAGCCTTATCACCTTTAAGGAATATGCAAGCCATGGCGGCTCGGTAAAAAAATATATGGCAGTATTTTCCGCTCTCAATTTCGGTTTTCTCGCGGTAATGCTCGTTTTTTGCTCGTTTGTTAAGTAAAAAATGTAAATTTCGGGGGAAATAATATTACCTTGAAATGATAATACTAAAAATATATTGATTTTTAGAAATTATTGTATTATAATTTAGAAAAATATTTAAAGATATTCGGAGGAATATAAAATGAAATTCAGAAAAATAGGAGTCCTTACCTCGGGCGGCGATGCTCCCGGTATGAACGCAAGTGTGAGAGCCGTTGTAAGAACAGCGCTTGAAAACGGCCTTGAGGTTGTAGGTATCTATGGCGGATATCACGGACTTATTCATGATAATGTAAAGCCCTTAACAGCTCGTGATGTTTCGAATTGCATCTCCCGCGGCGGAACATTCCTTCTTACAGACCGCTGTGACGAATTCAAGACCCCCGAGGGCATGGCAAAGGCTATCGAGACCTGCAAAAAGCACGAGATAGACGCAATCGTTGCCATCGGTGGCGACGGTACCTTCCGCGGCGCAACAGACCTTACAAACCACGGAATCCCCACCATCGGTGTTACAGGAACTATCGATAATGATATCTCCGCAACAGATTATACTGTCGGCTTTGATACCGCAATGAATACCGTTGTGGAAATGGTTGACAGACTCAGAGACACAGGCGAATCCCACGCAAGATGCCTTG
The DNA here is from genome assembly GCA_045648605.1 of Eubacteriales bacterium. Lineage (GTDB taxonomy): Bacteria > Bacillota > Clostridia > Oscillospirales > CAG-272 > SIG710. The sequence continues at coordinate 14,614 of JAZROG010000153.1, forward strand.
TAACCGAGGTTATGGGACGTCATTGCGGCGAGATCGCACTGCTCACAGGTATTGCTTCGGGTGCTGTTGCAATAGCTATCCCCGAGATCGAATTTGACGAGGAGGCTTGCATCAAGAAGATGGCAGAGCTTCGCGAAAAGGGTAAGAGAAATTTCCAGATCATCGTAAGCGAAGGCGTTGGCGGAATCGGAAACGGCTTTGGCGAAGAGCTTGCAAAGAAGATAGAGGAAAGAACAGGCATCGAATCCCGCTATAACTGCCTTGGTCATGTTGTAAGAGGCGGAGACCCCACTCTGCGTGACCGTGTTGCGGCTACGAGAATGGGTACAAAGGCTGTTGAGCTTCTTCTTGAGGGCAAGAGTAATCTTGTTGTCTGCGAGATCGATTCCGAGATCGTTCCCGTTGATATCAACTATTCCTTCGTGCTTGATAAGATGTATAAGAACAAGCTGAAGGACGGAGATCTCGATGCATACAGCGCAGAGCAGGTTGCCGAAATGGAGGCTTTCTGCGAGAGAAAGAGAGCATATGTAAGAGAGCTTTACGATCTTGCAAACGCACTTGCAAAATAAATAAAAACGGCTGCTTCCATTGCGGAGCAGCCATTTTTGTATTGGTCTTCGTTGTGTCTGCGGAGGCGTGGGGAGTTTCGCCACTGCGGTGGCGACCGGCGCTGTCGCCGGCTCCCACGACCTTTTTGAAAAAGGTCGATCAAAACTTTAAAAAGGGGGAGTTTTATTGTTGTTCAACTATGGTTCTACGTGAAATAAGAGAGTATTTTATGTAGAAGGACTAATCACCCCACTCGTCATCCTGAACGCAGTGAATGATCTACGAGCGCTAAAGGAGGACTTTAAATAGAAATTTATCGAATGGAAAAAAGTAGGGGCGATCATCGATCGCCCGCAAAAACCAACGGTAAAAAACATCGATATTTTGTGCCTTTTGTGTGGCAGGCCTTTTCCTTCCAAAATCCACCCGTGATATCTGTTTTTGAAAAATTAACGGTATTCATAAGCATAAAATCCTCCGAAAAATAGAACCTTCTATTGACATATGGTTCTTTATTCGTTATAATTGTAACCGATAAAAGAGTTTTTTCAAGAACTCAAAAAAACACAATAGGAGAAAAAATCCGATGATGATAGAGGATGTAAAATTTATATGGCGATATGCCCAAGAGACTCACAGGTGAAATATGCGAATGGATAAGAAATAACTGCGATCTGCCGATAAAGGCAAGGGATGTTGCAGAGCATTTCGGCTATAATGTGGACTATCTTCTGCGTCTCTTCAAGCGCACCTACCCCGATGGGATAAAGGCTTATATTGACAGGGAAAGAATGAAAAAGATAAAGCACGCCGTAAGCGAGGGCGAAAAGACGCTCTGCGAGATAGCAAGCGGATTTTCTTTTTCGGAATATAAATATTTTCTTAAATATTTTAAGTATCATGAGGGTATTTCCCCCACAAAATATAGAGAAACATATTGCAATCTTCATACGAATAATCATTGATAATGGGAGGACGATCCTTGAAAAAATATATCATCATTTTATTTATGCTTGTGCTGATACTTTCTTCGTGCGGTGAGGATGAAGGTAAAAATCCGACAGAGTCTGCCACCGAGGTCGAAAGTATATCATCAGAGTCCCTTTTCGAGACCGCTCCTCAAACGGAAAAGGAAACAGAAAAAGAAAACGGAAAAGAGATCGAGACCGCGCCCCCAAATGCACCGATAGACGAGGAAGCACAGGGGATTTTATCCGAAATGACGCTTGAGGAAAAGATCGGTCATCTTTTTCTTGCAAGAAATCCGAAAACAAAGGAAGAGGGGCTTGCGCTGATAGCGGAAAAGCACATCGGCGGCATTATCTTTTTTGCGCGGGATTTTAAAGGCTCAACTCCCGAAAAATTCAGGGAGCTGATCTCTCTGTATTCCGCCTTCTCCCATATTCCGCTCCTTACCGCAGTTGACGAGGAGGGCGGAGATGTTTGCAGAGTAAGCAATTATAATGCCTTCAGAGATGAAAAATTCAAGTCTCCCGCCGAGCTTTATTCGGAGGGCGGAATGGATAAGATCCTCTCGGATTGCGATGAGAAAAGTCAATTTTTACTCTCTCTCGGACTCAATTTCAATCTCGCACCCGTGGCGGATATTTCAGTGAATGAGAAAGATTTTATTTTTCACCGAGCACTTGGCCTTGGCAGGGATGAAACAGCGGAATATGCCGCAGCTCTTGTCCGAAGAATGAATGAAAACGGAATTCTTTCTGCCATCAAGCATTTCCCCGGCTATGGCAATAACGAGGACACCCACACAGGCATCGCATATGACAGCAGAAGCCTTGAGCACCTGCGCGAAAATGACCTTGTACCCTTTAAGAAAGCCATAGAGAGCGGTGCGCCTGTGGTGATGGTATCTCATAATGTGATAACCGCTCTTGATGCAGAATATCCCGCATCTCTTTCGGAAAAAGCATACGAGCTTTTACGAGAGGAGCTTGGCTTTGAAGGAGTTATAATGACCGACGATCTTTCAATGGGTGCTATCGGAGATTTTTGTGACAGCGGAGAGGCGGCGGTGCTTGCTATTGAGGCAGGAGCTGACCTTCTTTGCTGCTCGGATATCGAAACGCAGTATGCGGCGCTGAAAAGCGCGGTTGAAAGCGGCAGGATCACCATCGAAAGAATAGAAGAATCTGTAATGCGATTATTGAAAATGAAGCTAAAATTCAGCATTATGTGACTTCTCCTTGACAAAAAACTTATATTTGTTGAAATATAGAAAAAAAGGAAGGTAAGGCTATGGAAAATATAAGAAATAAAAAGGGCTTCATCTGCGATATGGATGGAGTTATATATCACGGAAATAAGATTCTGCCCGGAGTTACGGAATTTGTAAACTGGATGATAGAGAATGACAAAAGATTTGTTTTTCTCACAAACAGCCCCGAAAAAACACCTCACGAGCTGAGCATGAAGCTTGAGAGAATGGGACTTTTCGTTTCTCCCGACCATTTTTATACAAGCGCAATGGCAACTGCGGAGTTTCTCAACAGTCAGGCTCCCCAATGCACCGCTTACGTTATCGGAGAGGCGGCGCTCTCGAAGGCTCTTTACGACAGAGGAATATATATGAACGATGTAAATCCCGATTATGTCGTTATCGGTGAAACAAGAACATACTGCTTTGAAAAGATAGAAAAGGCCATCGCTCTTGTGGGAGGCGGCGCAAAGCTTATTGGCGCAAATCCCGACACGGTGGGTGTTACCGAAAAGGGCATTATGCCCGCCACAGGCTCGCTTGTTGCTCCCATCGAGATAGCAACGGGCAAAAAGGCATATTTTGTCGGTAAGCCCAATCCCCTTATGCTTCGTCACGGTCTTAGTATCCTCGGATGCCACAGTGCCGATATCGCCTTTATCGGAGATAGAATGGACACCGACATTATTGCGGGAATAGAATCAAATATTGATACCGTGCTTGTGCTCTCGGGTGTTACCGCTCGCGAGGATATCGACAATTTCCCCTATCGTCCCAAATATATTCTTGACGGTGTGGGTGATATCGTAAGTAAATAAATTCGGAGAAAGAATGAAACGCTATCTCAAAATTTTTATACTGTTTTTCTTGATAGTGCTTGCTTTTTCGGTCCTATCCATTTCCTGCGCCGCCGAGGTTTATTCCGGTCACATTGAATATACCTATAATAATCAAACCATCGTTGATAATGATTGGACTATTGACTCGGAAACCGGACTTCTTACAATCAAAAGCGTCTCCAACAACAACTGGAACGAATGTGGCTCGGGCTCCTCTTCAAGCTTCGATAAAGACGGTGGATGGGCAAAATATAAGCTCCTTATAAAGAAGGTCGTGCTTATCGGGTCCTTTCAGAAGATATCGCATAATGCTTTTAATGGCTGTACAAATCTTACCGAGGTTGTTATGACGGCAAATGTGGGACAGATAGATGCAAATGCCTTTATCGGCTGCACAAATCTTACCACAATTTGGGTCGATACATATATGCGAGTTGAGGGAATGGCAGATCTCCGCAACGTTCCTGCTCTGCGCAAGGGTATTCTCAAGGGAACAAGCATCAAAGCTCTTTTCACAAGCGAAAAGGGCACTCATATAATAGAGGACGAGGCACTTCCCGATACTATCACCGAGATATACGGAAAAAAGGGCACGATTTTTGAAGCTTACGCAAATGAAAGAGGTATCACATTTACCGAGCGCAAGGGTCATGTAAATGTTGATATCTATATCGGAAGCGATATTTATAATTGCTATTCTGTCCCCTATGGAATGTCGCTTGAAACATACGGTATTTCGGGAAATGGTTGTGCTATCTGTGTTTTTGAGGACGAAGAGTGCACACTCGCCTTTGACGTCAGCAAAAATTTGACAGAGGACACAAAAATATATGCAATGGAGCTCCTGCGCTTTGACGGATGGAGCGTCAGAGTAAAGGATTATGCGGGGCTTCGTGCGATTTTTGAATATGACCTTTCGGGACTTGGAAAAAACAGCAATGTTGCTATAATCAGCGTCGGAGCCATTGCGGGAAGGCACGAATATGCCCTTAATGACTTTACTATTGATACCGAGGGCGCACATGAGCTTGTGGTATATGAAAACGGCTATAAGGTGGGTTCAACCCTCGGTGATCCGCAAAATAACAAGGTGAAATTTGCAATTTCCGCCGTGGGATTTGAGGGCAGCGACAAGGAATTCATCGAAAAATCTCTTGAAAATATTGTTTTCAGAGGTTTTATTAAGGTTAAAAATGTCATTAGCTGTGAGGAAAGCATCTATTATACAGACGCAGTTGGCTCAACTCTCGCTTTTGTAAGCAGTCAATATCTGAAGAGTGAGCAAGGAAAAGCTCTTTCAGACACAGAACGCACCTTTGTTTCAAAAGCTCCCAAAATGACAGCAGGCAAGGGCGAGAATGCCAGATTCGATAAGGAGACCCTCATGGAGCTTCTTACCGAGATCTATAATGACAATACAAAGCTCCTTGTGGGCGAGGAGATAAACTCAGGCAACAAGACCGCGAAAAATGTCCTTGACAGCTATATGGCAAGTGCGGGGCAAAAGCCATCTATTCTCGGCATGGATCTTGCCTGCTACGGTGCTCAGCTTATGACAGCCACCGAAAAATACAGAACACAGTTCCTACGGGAGCTTATTGACTACTGCCGCGACGGCGGTGTTATAACCGCAAGCTCGCATTTCGGAAACCCCACAGGCTCCACAAGCGATTGCCGCGGATATCTTGGCAAGGAGGATATGTGGGAGGATCTTCTGACAGAGGGAACGTCTCTCAACCGAAATTTCAAGCGCGAGCTGAATGTTGATGCCGCTTTCCTGCGCGAGCTTCAGAATAATGACATTCCGATACTTTGGCGGCCCTTCCACGAAATGAACGGAAACTGGTTCTGGTGGTGCATAAGGCAGGAAAATAACTATCTTGTTATGGAAAGATGCTTCCATGAGATGTGGAAATACGTTTACAACTATTATGAAAAGGAGCTTAAGCTAACCAATCTCATCTGGGTCTATTCGCCAAACAATGATACGGGCAGTCTTGTTGATGTTGAATACTGCTATCCGGGCGACGAATATGTTGATATGACAGGACTTGACTGGTACACCTCGGGTAAATTCGAGATCGGAAGCTCGGAGAGGGCATATTTCCGCATGATGGATTACGGAATGCCCACAGCTCTTACCGAATACGGCTCAAGCGGTGCTCTTGACTCAATTCAGACCTGGGAGGATATCCAGAAGATGTACAAGCAGGGAATGAAGCTGACATATATTCTTACATGGACCGCTCAACACTCCTTCCCAAGCTGCGGAAGGGCTGATGAGCTTATGGCAAAGCCCGATGTCCTTTCGCTTGATGAGGTATTTGACCTGTTTAAGGCAAAGGAATAAAAAAAGAGACTGCTTAATTAACACAAGCAGTCCAAAGCAAACAAAAAGAGGCAGGCTCAAAAAATCGAGCCTGCCTCTTTTTTAAATTTTATAAACCCAACCGTATGTATCCTCTTTTTTGCCCCACTGTATGCCTGTGAGGGTGTCATAAAGCTTCGATGTAACCTCTCCGATTCTGCCACCGTTTACGGTATATTCGGTATCCTCATAGCAAAGAGTTCCGATGGGGGAAACCACTGCCGCTGTTCCGCAGCCCCAAGCCTCCTCCAGCTTGCCTGTCTTCATTGCGTCAACAAGCTCGTCAACCGAAAGGAGTCTTTCTTCAACGGTATAGCCCATGCTCAAAAGAACCTCGATGCAGCTCTTTCTTGTAATTCCGGGAAGGATAGAGCCTGTGAGCGCGGGAGTTACCACCTTGCCGTCGATCTTGAACATAACGTTCATTGCCCCGACCTCCTCGATGTACTTTCTCTCAACGCCGTCAAGCCAAAGCACCTGTGTATATCCCTTTCTTGCGGCTCTTTCGCCCGCTCTTGTGGAAGCGGCATAGTTGCCACCGCACTTTGCAAAGCCTGTACCGCCTCTTACAGCTCTTACATCCTCGCTCTCGATCATGATCTTAACGGGATTGATGCCCTCTGCATAGTAGCTGCCGCTGGGAGATGCGATTATCATAAATGTTGCACATTTTACACCGTGAACACCCAGATGCTCGTCATTTCCGAACATGAAGGGACGCAGATAGAGGGATGTTCCAAAGGATTTGGGCACCCATTTTTCCTCAAGCCTTACAAAGGTTGTAAGTGCCTCGAGAAAATCGTTCTCGTCAAGGAGAGGCAGACACATACGCTCGGCAGAGGTATTCATTCTCTTTATATTTTCCATGGGACGGAAAAGACGAACGCTTCCGTCCTCGGCTCTGTAAGCCTTAAGACCCTCAAATATCTCCGCGCCGTAATGAAGAACGGTTGAAGCGGGGTGGAGAGAAAGATTTGAGAATGGAACTATTCTCGCATCATGCCAGCCCTTTCCTTCTTCATAGTCCATTATGAACATATGGTCGGAAAAGATCTTTCCAAAGCCAAGCTCATTCTCGGGGGGGCATACTCGGGGGGAAGTTGTTTTTGTGATTTTGATTTCCATAAATTTTATAACCAACCTTTCGGGAAATATATTGGCACTTTAGTATGATAAAATATTATAATACGCATTTCCCTTCAAGTCAAGAGATTTTTGATTATTTTTGCAAAAAAGATTTAAAAAAGTGTATTTAAGAGGTTTTTTTCTTGCAAATCCTTGCAAATGGCAAAAAATTCTTGACAGCGAGGGATAGTTGTGGTAATATTTAATAAAATATAATTAATTTATGTGAAGGAGAATTGAAATGAAATTCAATTACGGTGTTTGTATTGGTATAGGCGAGCTTGATCGCATTGAAGCCATGGCAAAGCTCGGCTTCAAGAGCGTTATTTTCGGCTCGGGTGGATCAAGACAGGTTCCCGAGGGATACGACAGACAGAGCAAAGGCTGATATCATGCATTTTCTTGGCGATCTTGTTGTTCCCGTTGTAAAGCAGTATGATATTACCATCGGTATCGAGGAGCTTCGCGCACAGGAGACAAACATAATCAATACCTGCGCCGAGGCTTGTGAATATATCGAGGCGATAAACGATTCTCACATAAGACTTCTTGTTGACCTTTATCATGTGGCTATTATGGGAACTCCCGTTGAGGAGCTTCGCAAGTATAAGGGTTATGTGAGCCATGTTCACATTGCCAGCCCCACAAACGGCAGAATCTATCCTCTCCCCACAGACGGAGACGATGCTCTTTACAGACAGTTCTACCAAATTCTCGATGAAATAGGCTATGAGGCAAAGAATATCTCCCTTGAGGGAAGCTGCGGCGACGATTTTGAGGGAAATATTGCAAAATCCATCGTATATCTGAAGAGTCTGGAGAAATAATAATCTTAAAAAGGGATGGGCTTGCCCATCGGCGGGGCACTCCCTTTTGTAAAATCGGATGTTTAAATAAACGAGAATTTGTCGGTGAGTTATAAATTGAATTTTTGCCGGTTCTGGCAAAAACTGTGATAATTGTTTGTAGATCCCTCGACTGCGCTCGGGATGACGACGCAGCGGAGCTGCTATAGGATGTTGTTCGTCTCTTTTACAACGTGAAATAACAGATGATTTCACGTCAGCAAACAAGCAAACAACTCTCACGTGTCATCCCGAGCGCAGTCGAGGGATCTACGAACGATTTTCACTGATTAACTGTTCGACAAATTCCTATTTAACAAAAATATCGCGGGATTGGTAAATCACTTATCCCAAAAAGGAATAAATATGAAAATTCTAATGACCCTTATGGGGCTTGACATTGGCGGTGCGGAAACGCACGTGCTGGAGCTTTCAAGAGCGCTTCACGAAATGGGACATGACATAACCGTTTCCTCGAGGGGCGGTGTTTATGTAAAGGAGCTTGAGGAGGCGGGCATACGCCATATAAGGCTTCCCCTCCACACCAAAAATCCTTTTTCGGTTATAAAAAGCTATTTTGGTCTCAGAAAGCTCATAAAAAAGGAAAAATTTGATATAGTCCATGCTCATGCGAGGATCCCCGCCTTTATCTGCGGACTTCTCCACCGTTCGCTCCATTTCAGGTACGTTTGCTCTGCCCACTGGGTCTTTGAGGTCAACACCCTCTGGAAAAAAATCGCAGATTGGGGAGAAAAAACCGTTGCGGTAAGCGAGGATATCAAGCAGTACGTTATTGATAATTACGGTGTTTTTCCGGATAATGTTTCGGTTACGATAAACGGAGTCGATATGAAAAAGTTTTCAAAGGATATCGACACCGCTTCCCTCTCTGAGGAGCTTTCTCTCCCCGAAAAAAGAAGAACTCTCGTTTATGTGAGCCGAATGGACAAGGACAGAAGCTTGGCTGCAAGGATGCTTTGCGAGATCGCGCCCGAGCTCAAGAAAAAATACAGTGATCTCCAAATGGTTATTGTCGGAGGCGGAGACGATTTTGACTATGTAAACTCTCTTGCAAGCAGCGCAAACGATGAGCTTGGCGAAAAATTCGTCCACATGACAGGCGCAAGAACTGATATCAACCGTTTTATTGCCCTCGGTGACATTTTTGTTGGCGTTTCAAGAGCCGTTCTTGAAGCAATGAGCGCATCAAAGCCTGTTGTCATTGCGGGAAATGAGGGCTATATCGGACTTCTCGGGAAGGACAACATGGATATCGCCGCCTCTACCAATTTCTGCTGCCGCGGCTGTGACGAAACTACTCCCGCGCTTCTTCTTCGCGATGTCTCGGCTCTTCTTGACCTTGATGATGAAAGGATCGCTCTCATCGGTGAGGAAAACCGACGCATAATAAAGGAAAGCTATTCGGCAGAGCGCATGGCAAGGGATTGCCTTTCTGTTTATAAGTCACTCTACCCATATGATTATAAAAAGCACGGGGACATCGTCTTTTCGGGCTATTACGGCTTCGGAAATATGGGCGACGATTCGCTTCTTTGCTCGATAATCGAAAATCTCCGCGCCATCGACAGCGATGTCAGAATTACTGCTCTTACAAAAAATCCGCGCAAAATGCAGCGAAAATACGGTGTGAAATGCGTTGGAAGATTCAACATTTTTGCGGTGATTTATGCACTTCGCCATGCAAAGCTTCTTATCAGCGGCGGCGGCTCGCTCTTCCAGAATAATACCAGCGCAAAGAGCCTTGAATATTATATCCAGATAGTGAAGCTCGCTAAAAAAATGGGCTTGCCTGTGATGGTGTATGCCAACGGAATCGGCCCTCTTTACGGAAAAAGAAGCTACGAAAAGGTGAAAAAGGTGCTTCGAGAGGTTGATTTTGTTAGCCTTCGTGAGCCATCCTCCTTTGATTTCCTTTCGGAGATCGGGCTTGAGGATGAAATTCTGCAAAAAATCAGAATTTCGGCAGATCCCGCTCTCACGCTTTCGCCTTGCAGCGATGCAAGAAGCAATTATATTCTTGAAAAAGCGGGAATTTCTGCTCCCTGTGACTGCTTTGCGGTGTCCCTTCGTGAGTGGCATGAGCTTAAAACCGGCGAGGGCGGAATCGACAGAGAGGAATTTATCGCAAGAATGGCAGATGCTGTGGCAAAGATCAGCCTTTCACTTGGAAAAACGCCTGTTTTTATACCCGTTCAAAAAAGCTTTGATGACAAAATCTGCCTTGAGGTAAAGGAGCTTGCGGAAAAGGCTATCGGCAGAGAAAGTCCATTCCTTCGCGGTCTTTCGGCACGCGAGGTCATAGGACTTGTTGAAAAAATGTCCTTCGTCCTCGGTATGCGACTTCATATGCTTATCTATGCAGGCGCCGCGGGAGTCCCCGCAATCGGTCTTTCCTATGACCCAAAGGTTGATGCCTTCCTTGAATATGCCGACCAGATACCTGCAATCAACGCTTCAAATTTTGACAGCTCGGCTCTCCTCTCTCTTGCAGAGAGAGTATGCTCCGAGAGAAGCGAGCTTTGCGCAAAAATAGAAAAAAGAACAGCGGAACTTCGCTCGCTTTGCGTGCTTGATGCAGAAAGTGCACTGACTCTTTTGAAAAAAGAGATCAAAAATGATTGATTTCGAAAATTTAATAGGCGGAATTTACCGTCTTAAGGTGCCATTTGAAGATATTTACACCGCTGTTTTTCTCCTTTGTACCGAAAATTGCAATATCCTTATCGACAGCGCAACAACAAGGGAGGATGCGGAAAATTTCATCATTCCCGCACTTGAAAGAATGGGGAAAAAGCCCCATATAGCGGTCTGCACCCATGACCACGGTGACCACGCGGGCGGTATGCCATATATTCTCTCTCATTTTGAGGGGGTGAAGGCTTATGGAGCAAGCGAAAAGCTGATAAATGAACAGCGCTTTCTCCCCGCAAGGGATGATTTTGAGATTTCAGAGGGCATCAGCATCGTCACCTTGCCCGGCCATTCCCCTGATTCTATCGGAATTTTTGATGCGGCAAGTAAGACACTCATAAGCGGTGACAGCATTCAGCTTGGCGGGGTCGGAAGATACGGAACGGGCATTTGGGATGGAAAAGAATACTATAAAAGCCTTGAAAAAATCCTTCTCGGCAATGCGGAAAATCTGATAACCTCACATGATTATTATCCCCTCGGAAGCCTTGCCTTTGGCAGAGCGTCACTTGAAGAATATATCAAGGAAAGCAGAAAAATTGCCGATGAGATCGGCACTCTTTCGGCGGAGCTTGGAGAAAAAGAGGCGGTAAGGGTCTATAATGAAGGTCTCAAGTCAAGACCTCCAATTCCCGAATACAGCGCCAAGGCACTTGGCAAGGTGAAAGGATAAAAAATTTTTAAAAAGGAGAAGACCGATGAGGAATGAGCTTAAAATACCCGTATCAAAGCTGAATAGCGTTGGCAAGGTTCGCGCCGAAGCACTCGGAAGACTCGGGGTCGATCGCATTGGCGACCTTATCGGACTTTATCCCCGCGCATACGAAAACAGGGGCGATATCAAGCTTCTGACGCAGGCTGAAAACGGCGAAAAGGTTGCTCTTTGCCTGACGGTTGCCACGCAGCCGAAAAAGGCGCTCATAAGACGCGGAATGTCACTTCTCAAATTTCGCGCCTATGATGATAGCGGCACTGCGGAGATCGTATATTTTAATCAAGATTTTCTGGCGGACAAATTCTCCCTTGGAGAGACATTCCGCTTTTACGGCAAGGTCGAAAGGAAAAAAATGCCCTCGGGTAAGGACGTTTTTACTCTTTCGAGTCCCGTTGCCGAGCAGATAAAGGAGAGCGTGGGCGAGCTTGCGCCCCTTGTTCCCATCTACCCCCTCTCGCCTCCATTAAATCAAAATCTTATGGCAAAGCTGGTCTCGGAGGCTCTTACATACCTTCGGGGCGAAGCTTCATCCGATTTCATCCCCGATGATATAAGGCTACGAAACGGTCTTGCAAACCGTGCCTTTGCTCTTCGGACGATCCATGCGCCTCTTTCCATGCGAGAGCTTGAGGCGGCAAAGAAAAGACTTATCTTTGAGGAGCTTTTCCTCTTTTCTCTCGGCACAGCCTTTGCGGGAAAGCGTCAAAGACCCACAGAGGGTGCATCGGTCTGCTCCGAAAACGACATAAGTGAGCTGACGGACTCACTCCCCTATGCTCTGACAGGTGCGCAGAAGCGGGTAATTGAGGAAATAAAAGCAGATCTTGCATCGGGCACACCTATGAGCCGATTGGTTTGCGGAGATGTAGGCTACGGAAAAACTATCGTTGCCGCCGCGGCATTGCTCATTGCCGTAAGAAGCGGAAAGCAGGCGGCGCTTATGGCTCCCACCGAGATACTTGCAACGCAGCATTATAATGATCTTGAAAAAATCTTTTCTGCCCTTGGCATAAGGACTGCGCTTCTCTGCGGCTCAACCTCAAGGGCTGAAAAACGCAAAATATATGAGGCACTTGCAGAGAGTGACCCCGATAGAAGACTTGATATCGTCATCGGCACCCATGCCCTTATCAGCGACAACGTAAATTTCTCCTCTCTTGGACTTGTTGTGAACGACGAACAGCATAAATTTGGTGTCAGACAACGCAGCGCGCTTGGGGAAAAGGGCAAAAATGTTCATATGCTCGTTATGAGCGCAACCCCCATCCCCCGCTCACTTGCTCTTACGCTTTATGGGGATCTTGACCTTTCCTTGATCGACGAAATGCCCCCCGGCAGGCAGAGGGTTGATACCTTTGCCGTTGACGAGGGGTATAGAGAAAGGCTTATTGCATTTATCAGAAGGCTTACGGGCGAGGGCGGTCAGGTCTATGCGGTCTGCCCCGCAGTTGAGGAAGAAGATATTTCTGCGGAAGAGGAGGAAATTGATAAGGAAGGCGACATTCAAATGTCGGATATCTCCACGGGCGGTGATCCTTCGCTTTATTTTGAAGAGAAAAACAGCCAGCCCAAGCTTAAAAGCGCGGTAAAATACGCAAAAGAGCTGCAGGAAAGCCTTCCCGAAAGAAAAATCGCCTTCGTTCACGGAAGAATGAAGGCAGATGAAAAGGATGCTGTTATGAGCGCCTTTGCGTCGGGTGAAATTGATATTCTCGTTTCAACCACCGTTATCGAGGTGGGAGTGAATGTTCCGAACGCTTGCCTTATGATAGTTGAAAATGCCGAAAGGTTCGGTCTTTCACAGCTTCATCAGCTTCGCGGACGAGTCGGAAGAGGAAGCAGAAAGAGCTATTGCGTCCTCGTTTCGGACAGTAAAAGCGAGCGTGCAAAGGAGCGTCTTGAAGCTATGAAAAAGACCTATGACGGCTTTACCATTGCCGAAAAGGATCTTGAGATGCGTGGCCCGGGCGATTTTGTTGGAAATTCCGCGGGCGCGGTGAGACAAAGCGGTGCTCTGCGCTTCAGGCTTGCGGATATGCTCCTTGACGGTGAGCTTTTCAGCGCCTCTCTTGCAGAGGCAAAGGCTCTGCTTGATAATGACCCGACTCTTGAGGCACATAGCGAGCTTCTCTGCGAGATCAATGAGCTTTTTGACATCGGAACGAATTATTAAATAGGAATTTATCGGTGAGATGAAAAACGCAAATCTGTAGGGGACGGCGACCTCGACGTCCCGTTTATCATTTGAAATTCACGATTATTTCACGTCTTTTGAGGAAGTCGGATCGTAGCCATGTCGTTCTGTGAGCCAAGG